>JALEQX010000081.1 GCA_022763825.1 Oscillospiraceae bacterium
TTTAGTAAAATATATACAATAAAATCAAGGAGGAAAATTACAATGCAATCCGTAAAAAAACGAATAATCTCGCTTTGCATGTCGGCGGCTATCGCGTCGTCCGCACTGACGGGACTTACGGTTATGTCAAACGCAGACGACTTTGATTCGCCGTCGGACATACCGACCACCAGACCGCCAGCAACGACAATCCAACCGGGAAAACGGAGTCCTTTATCTCGGAAAATATCTTATAAAAGCGAATTCGTCATCTATTGCAAGTGAATACACGGTAAAAGACGGAACCCGCCTCATTGCCGCAAAAGCGTTTGAAGAGTGCGAAAATCTTACGTCAATTACATTTCCTCAGTCATTAAAAACTATCAACTTCTGTGCGTTTGTAAAATACATATTGGCGGTTTTAAAATAAAAAAATACATTTCAGTCTTTTGTGTACATTTTCATATCATACACAAAACTGACATTCAAGTAATAATTTAAAAAACAAAGCAAAAAAAAGAGAACCGTGCGTTTGCACGGTCCTGCTTTAACATTTCATATACCAACTCAAGCGATATCAGATCACGCCACAGTCTCGGAGATGAACTCCTCGTCACAGCATGAGCAGGAAACGTAGTTCTCCTCATTGTTGCCGATCTGCTGTTTCTTCTCCGTAAATTTCTTAACAGCAAGATAAATTGCTGCTGCTACACCTGCGATAGCGGAGATGACAGCAATAACTTTAAGTAACTTTTTCATTTGGAAACCATCCTTTCGTTGATAAATGCAAAACGAACGCCGAAAACTATCAAGCGTTTGATTTATTAAGCTTTACTGCAAGAGCAGACTTTTTGCGGGCAGCGTTGTTCTTATGGATAAGTCCCTTAGCAACTGCCTGGTCAATCTTCTTCTCTGCGGCTTTAACTGCGTCTGCTTTGTCTGCCGCGTTTGTATCAATAGCTGCGTTTGCTTTCTTGAGAGCGGTTTTAAGAGCAGAATTTGCAGACTTATTACGGGCTGCCTTTGTCTTGTTAACAAGTACGCGTTTTTTCGCTGATTTAATGTTAGGCATTATGACACCTCCTTCGTCTTATACAGTTTATTATAATACCACTTTAGTGTCCGAATTGCAATAACTTTTTAAAAAAATCTGAAATATTCTTTTACCGGCGGGGCAAACAATAAAAGGGAGGAATAATAATGAATTTTCGAACGGATATCGCGCTCGAACGGCGCGCCCTTTTAGGCACGGAAAACATAAACGGAGTCGAGAGCGAAACGAGAAACTACGAAAACGCGAAAGTGAACGAAATCAGGGTCGTTTCCGAAGAGGGCGAACGCGCTATCGGCAAGCCCCGGGGACGGTATATAACTCTCGAGGTACCGTCGTTTTCGCATGACTCACAGCTTCTCGACGGCAGACTGTCGGCATTGATAAATGAAATAAAAAGCGTACTGCCCGAAAACGGCTGTATAATGACCGCGGGACTGGGAAACGACGAAATAACCGCCGATGCGCTGGGTCCCATGTGCGCGTCCATGATATTCGCGACTCGCCATATTTCAGACGAATTAAAAAAAGATATCGGCATGCCTAATCTTCGAAGCGTGTGCGCCGTAACCCCCGGAGTTCTCGGAAAAACAGGAATCGAAACATCGGAAATTATAAAAGGTCTTACCGAAAAAGTCAAGCCCTCGGCGGTAATTACGGTCGACGCGCTCGCCGCCATGAAACTTTCAAGACTTGCAAGCACCGTACAAATAAGCACAACGGGCATCTCTCCGGGGTCGGGAGTCGGCAACAGACGCGCCGAAATCAGCGAAAAAACAATAGGCGTGCCCGTTATTTCAATAGGAATACCTACCGTTATAAGCGCCAAAAATATTGCCGATGAAATAAGTTCAAAAAATTCCGGCGATGATTTTTACGAAATGATAGTTTGTCCGAGAGAGTCGGATATGATAGTAAGCCGAGGCGCAAAACTTATAGCGCTGGCAATAAACTGCGCGCTGCAAAGCGATATCTCGGCTGAAGAAATGCTGACTCTGATGTAGCATGTTTTACCGTCACGGCGCATATTTTTTACAGATAAGACTGTATTAAAATCTGCGCGGGGAGGACGGTCAATGTGAATCGGAAAAGATTTTTAAAACGGGACGCGCTGATTTCCGCCGCCGTAATTATTTCATTTTTACTGACTTCGTTTATTCTCGGTTCGGAACTTAATTCGAATGAATCGCCCGGAGTGATTACAAAACTTTGCGCAGGGCTTGCGATGCCGTATAAAAATATAGAAAATATTGAAAAATATATTATAAACAGCGTATCCCCCGTCCCGGACATACACATTGACGCTCCTGACACCGACAGTATTCTCGACGAACCGGAGAACCCGTATTCCGATATATCAAAGGCTGTCAAAAAAGCGCAGTCCGAGTACGACGAAGGACTTTATCCGGACAAAGGGAAGGTCGTCGAAAAGGACATGTCGCAAACAAAGGCAACAGATACAGTCGGAAACGTTTTGATTCAGAACGCTACGGACGGAGAAAAGCCCGATTTTGAAAAAATGATTAATAACTTCACATCGCTTAAAATCGAGGATAAATCACAGCCGTGCGTTCTTATATATCACACCCACACGACAGAATGCTATAAACTTCTCGACAACGGTGTTTATTCTGAAAAGTGGCAGAGCCGTAACAAAGACCCGGCGCTCAACATGGTCAGAGTCGGGGATGAACTGGCGCGCGTTCTTACCGAAATGGGCTTTACAGTAATTCATGATGAAAATATTTATGACTCATCGTATTCGGGAGCTTACGACCGCTCGAGAGAGACCGTTCAAAAATATCTTAAAGAATATCCTTCAATAAAAGTAACGCTCGACGTTCACCGCGACGCAATTTATGCAGACAATAACGAGCGGTATAAACCGACAGTCAGCATAAACGGAGAAAAAGCCGCGCAAGTTATGATTATAGCCGGGCGCGAGGAGGGTTCAATCACCGATTTTCCGAACTGGGAAGAAAATCTTTCATTTGCGCTGGCTCTTCAAAAGTCTGTGCAGAATGATTTCGAGTCGCTTATGCGTCCGATTTTCTTCGCCCGCAGGCAGTACAATATGGACGTAACGCCGTATTCTCTTCTGCTCGAATTCGGGACGGACGCAAACACGCTCGGCGAAGCGGTCAGGAGTGCAAATTACGTCGGAAAATCGCTAGGCAGTCTGCTGGAGGAATGTATAAATGAAAAATGAGTACAAGCGAATACTGTACGTTTACACAGTTATAACCGCATTTTTAAGTTTCGTATTTTTTACCGCGGCGGGAGTATCGACGGCAAAAGCAGAAACGCAGTATATAGAATCAAAAGAACAGGAGCAAATTGTAAGATTTTCAGGTTAAAATGAAAGTCAAGTTTGCGATTAACTTAATTTTTTAATATTTTTAGGTTAAAATAAAACTTGACTTTACGATTAACTTGACTTTTTAATATTTTTAGGTTAAAATAAAACTTGACTTTACGATTAACCTAAGGATGATACTTATGGAATATATAAAAAGAGAGCTTGAAAGAAAATTTATTGAAATGGATTCGTTTTTTAAGGCTGTTCTTGTAGTCGGAGCAAGGCAAGTCGGAAAATCCACAATGCTGAAAAAACTTGCAAAGGAACAGAACAGAACCATTGTTACTATGGACGACGATTTTGTAAGAGACCTTGCAGTTTCAGACCCCGTTTTATTTTTTCAGACATACAAACCGCCGATTTTAATCGACGAAATACAAAAAGCCCCGCAGCTTCTTGAGCGGATAAAAATAATGTGCGACGAAAGCGACGAACGCGGACGGTTTTGGCTTACCGGCTCGCAAAGGAAAAAACTTATGGAAAAATCGCGCGAAACTTTGGCAGGCAGACTCGGCATATTAAAACTTTATCCGCTCTCTCAGCGTGAAAAAAACGGGTTCATTACACCTGACAACCTTGATTTTTCATTTGCCGGACTTTGCAAAAGAGCCGAACACATGCCCGAAAACGATATAAACCGAGTTTTCGAACATATATGGAGAGGCGGATACGCAGACGTTCAAAATGCCTCAGCTGAGCAAATGCAGACATATTATCAGTCATACATTGACAACTACCTTATCGCCGACGCTTCGGATTCCGAGGGTATAAAAGACACAGCCTCGTTCAAACGTTTTCTGCGTGCATGCGCCGCACTGACAGGAAACCTTGTCAATCACAAAACGCTTGCGGACACGGCGGGTATTTCTGTTCCGACGGTCAAAAAATGGCTTAGTGTTCTGGAGGATATGGATGTAATTTACCTGCTTGAACCGTATTCAAATAACAACCTTCAACGGCTTGTGAAAACGCCCAAACTGTATTTCTGCGACACGGGTCTGTGCGCATATCTTACACGCTGGCTGACAATGGAGTCGCTTCGCGACGGAGCGGCAAGCGGACATTTTTTTGAAAACTATGTTGTTACGGAACTTGTAAAAAACTACGCATATTCAAAAAATCCGGCATTTCTCTCATTTTACCGCGACCTTAACGCCAATGAAATAGACGTATTTGTCGAGGAAAACGGAAAAATTCACCCGTTGGAAATTAAAAAATCAGCAAATCCCGATAAAAAAGAAATAAAAAAATACAACGTATTGGAAAAAACCTCAATCGAAATCGGCAGCGGCGGAATCGTATGCATGTACCCGAAACCGTTTCCGATTGACAGCAAAAATAATTATATTCCCTCAAATTTAATTTAAAACACGGCAAAACGGACGGTGATACGAAATCGCCGTCCGTTGATTTTTATGCCGGTTAATTATTTCTTTACGTTTTCGCTGCCGTCAAACGCCGAAATATCGACCTCCGCCGAGGACGGCACGTTTATATCCGTAAGCTTCGGGCAGTCCGCAAACGCTCTTGACCCGACGAATTCGACTTTATTCATGCCCTCGATTTTTTCAAGCTCGGAGCAAAGCGAGAACGCTCCCGCGCCGATAAACGTTACAGAATCGGGTACAAAAACCGTCTTTATAAGCGTATATGCAAAAGCATTCGGGTCGATTTTTTCGACTCCGTCCTCTATAACGAGATTTTCGATACCGCTCTGTGCAAACGCGCTGTCGCCTACGATTTTAAGCGTCGAAGGAATCGTTACGTCCTTAATCGAAGTACAGCCCGAAAACGCGCATTCATCGAGAATCGTAAGTTTTGAAGGAACTTTCACATCCGACAGAGAGACGCAGTCTGCAAACGCATATCTGCCTATTGTAGTAACCGAATCGGGAATTACGACTTTAGTAAGTCCCGAACAACCCGAAAAAGCGTATTCCCCGATTGACGTAACGGTATCGGGTATAATAATTTCAGAGAGAAAAGCGCAGTCTTTGAAAGCCTCGGAATCTATTGAAACAATTCCGTCTGCAAATTTAACGGACGTATAGCCGTTTTTGACATTTTCGCTGTAACCCTTAAATCCTGAGCCGTTTACAACGGGAATATTATTCTCCACGTCATTTTCCCACACGGTTTTGCTCGTCGGCTCGCCGGTAGGCTCTATATCGTCGGTCGAAGAGCGGACTTTATTTATAATCAGTCCTGCCGCAACGCCCAGCACAATGACTACGACAAGAATTATAATACTTTTCTTATTTTTCATCACTGTCGTCCTTTCCTACGCTGAATTTAGCCGAAACGAGTTTAACAAGACACGGCGCAAGTTTTTCGCCGTTGAGAAAATCAACAACAGCCTCGCCCATCTTCTCGTTAAACATTCCTCCGCTCATCGCGACAAGCGAACGAATCGGCATTTCCATAGCGCCCGAAACTATCATCTGAGCGTCGGTTTTTCCGCCGACAACGGGCGCAAAGAGTTTTACAATCGACTCGACTCTGTCGGCGTGAGGCGTGCCAAGCGCGTCGCCTATCGAATTATTAATTGTAAGGGGAAGAGAAGGGATATCCGTTTCAATTTTTCTGCCCGTAAGCGATTCGAAATCTTTACGCGTAAGAGACGACACCGCGGGAGAAGAATAGATTTTATTTGTCTCATCCGAATACGGGCTGTCACAATTTTTGAATCCGCTTAAAATAAATCTGTCGCGGAGTCTTATATCCTCGCTGGATGAACCTATTAAGATATCATAGTTTCCGTTTCGACAGACAAACGATTTTTCATTTACGTTATAATATGAAAAATCTTCGGGAGTAAGACGGAACGTTATACTCTTGCTCTCACCGGGGTTAAGGAACACTTTTTCGAATCCCTTAAGCTCGATACGGCTTGAAAATACCTGACTGTCAAGCGGGCTTACATAGAGCTGTACAGCCTCCGCTCCGGGGCATGAACCTGTATTCGTAATCGTAACGCTGACGTTTGCGCCGTGATTTTCGAATATATTTTTATTGTCCGCTTTAAGGTCGGAATACTTAAATTTCGTATATGAGAGTCCGTGACCGAACGGGAACAGAACCTTTTTTGAGAACGTCGAGTAATACCTGTAACCGACGTATATGCTCTCCCTGTACTCGGATGTGTCGACGGTTCCGGGAAAATATTCATAGCACGGCGAATCCGAAAGTCTTAACGGGAACGTCTCGGGAAGTTTGCCCGACGGCGAAACCTTGCCGAAAAGCAAATCATACTGAGCCTCGCCGACCGCCTCGCCGCCGAGATAGCACTCGAGTACGGACGATACGCTGTCTATCCACGGCATCTCGACGGGAGAACCGTTATGAAGCACGACGACAACGTTTTTCTGCACCTTGCAGACTTCTTTTATAAGTCTGTTCTGATTTTCTGGCAGTCTCATGTGCTTTCTGTCAAAGCCCTCGGACTCAAAGCTGTCGGGAAGACCGGCGAATATAACCGCCGTATCGCTGTCAGAGGCAAGCGTAACGGCTTCTTTAATAAGAGCGTCGTCTGTTTTATCCGAAGCACAGTCGAATCCGCGCGCATACTTAACCCTCGGATTGTCCTTAACGCTGTCGAGAATTCCGCTGACCTTGTACGCTCTTATATGAGAGCTTCCGCCGCCCTGATAACGCGGTTTTTCGGCAAATTCTCCTATAAATACGGCGGTTTTCTTCTCGTCAAGAGGCAGAACGGAATTATCATTTTTAAGAAGAACCGCAGTATTGAGCGCGATTTTCTTCGCAGTTTCATGATGAACGGCTCTGTCGAACTCGAAACTCTGTCTGTTTTGTTTGAATTTAAATACGGCGTTTAATATTCGTCTGCACGCCTTGTCAAGGTCGGATTCTTCAATCGAGCCCTCCTTCAGCGCTTTTCTTATATTTCGCTCCCCTACGCCGTAGCTTGCGGGCATTTCGAGGTCAAGACCGGCTTTCAGTCCCTTGCTTCTGTCCTTTACCGCTCCCCAGTCGGAGACGACAAAGCCTTTATATCCCCATTCTTTTTTAAGAATATCGGTAAGAAACAGCGTCGATTCGGAAATCTGCTCGCCGTTTACTCTATTATACGAACACATAACGGAATAGGGATTGCTTTTCTTAACCGCAGTCTCAAATGCTTTTAAATATATTTCTCTCAGCGCACGTTCGTCAACTTCGGCGCTTACCGTCATACGGCGTTTTTCCTGATTGTTAACGGCAAAATGCTTTAACGAGGTACCTGTGCCCGTCGACTGAACACCGTCGATATATGAAGACGCAAGCTCGCCCGTAAGATACGGGTCCTCCGAAAAATACTCGAAATTTCGTCCGCCCAGAGGAGAACGTTTAATATTAATCGCGGGGCCTAAGAGTACGGCTATATCCTCCGACTGACACTCCTCGCCGAGCGTTCTGCCCGTTTCGTATACTAATTTTTTATCAAATGACGCCGCCAGTGCGCTCGCCGCCGGAAAACATACGGCGGTAATAGACTTACTTACGCCGAGATGATCGCCTCCGTCGGGCTGTTTACGCAGTCCGTGAGGGCCGTCGCTGAGCATTATAGACGGAATATGAAGCCTGTCAATATTGACCGTTCTCCAAAAATCCTTGCCCGAAACGAGCGATATTTTTTCATCGAGCGTCAAAAGCGAGACAAGCTCGTCAAGAGTCATTGTATTATCTTTTTTTTCCTGAGTGCTGTTTTTCTTTTTACCCAAGGTTCTCACCCCTTATTAATAATCGGAATCCGCACTGTACAATGCGAAATAATTTATTTCATGAGACATCAGAGCAGCCGCCTGTTCGCTTGAAGCGTCGTTTGATTCAATCAGCGGAACCATTTTAGCTCCGCTTTGACTTTTTGCAATAACACTTCCGCACGCATACGCAGCATTCGAAATGAACATATACGGTTTTTCGGACGGCTTTTCAAATGTTTCCGAATCTACTTTCATATTATCCGGCTGTTTTGACAATCTCATATCGACGTAAACGAATGCGCTCTTTTCATTTAGCAGATAACCGCCCGCCGGAGGCGTCGAGAGCACCGAATTAAGACTTACGAAAACGGACACGGCTGTTTTTGACGAGTATTTATCAATCGTCTTTTTAACAAACTGAGTCATTCTCTCATTGACGGCGTTCATATCCTTGCCGTCGGAGAATACCGCAGAATTAAAATTGGAACATACGGGCAGACATACGCTGTTGAGTATAATCTCGTTAACTCCCGCGTCAGCGACGTACGATATCATTGAATCAAGATATTCGTCAACTCCGTCTGTAAACGGGTCGAGCCACGCGTAACTGTCCGATGTATCGTTATACCACAGTGCGCCTGTCCTGTTTCCGTTCTCGTCGACATCCGCGGAATTTCTGACCGAATAGTCGGAAAGATAGCTGGAGGCAAACGTGTCGGCATAACAGCTGAACAATGCGGAAACGCTGATTGAATTCTCGTCAAATTTACGCACCGCGGAGGCAAAATCACCTGTTACATACTTAAGCGCGCCGGATGTAAGACGCGTTATATCCGACGGCCTGAATGCAAGATATCCCGCCGGGTCCTTTACGTCTATTATAACGCCGGTAACGCCCTTTTCCTTAAGAGAAGTACAGAGCTTGTCAATATCCTGAGAGTAAAGTTTGCTGTACGAAATAAATACGCTCCTGCCGTTCATACCTGCGCCGGAATCGGAGCCCGTTTCGCTCTGAGCCTTTGTTATATCCTCCGCCGGCAGACGAGAAACCGAAAATCCCGTATAAAACAAAACGAACGAAGCTATGAAAACACATGCGAACAGAAACGTAAAAAATTTACGGTCGCGTTTTTTTGACTCTGCGGATGTTTTGGCGCCGGTGTTATTTCTGAATCCCTTTTCGTCCGCCTCACCCGGGAAGTCGGAAGAAAATCCGTAGTATCCTCTGGAACGCGACACGTTCGGAGATTTTGAAACGCGTACGGAATGCTTTTTTTTCTTTTCTTTTTTAATAATATGTTTATCTTTCATCTTTATCGAACCAAATACTATATTTAAGTAAACAACACTTGATTTTATTTTACTATATTTTGAAAATAAATACAACACAAAGAGTTAAAATTAAAAAGAAAAAAGACCACTCAATGAGTGATCTTTCTGTGACGGCGTCGTCCTATTTTCCCGGGCAGCTGCCCGCCAAGTATCTTCGGCACTACTGAGCTTAACTACTGTGTTCGGGATGGGAACAGGTGGAACCTCAGCGTCATAAACACCGCCTTATTCTTTTCATCTCAAGGCGTTTCCCTGAGAACATGACTTATTATATCACAAAAAAACGATTTGTCAACACTTTTTTTAAATTTTTTGAAAAAAGTTTTTCGGGGACTCTGTACCGTCCGAATCTTCGTTAAACTTTTTTAAGCACGGAGAGAATCTCGCCGACATAAGTTCTGTGATAATCTTTATTTGCATAGTTATTTTCAATGCTCTTGTCTATAAATCCGTCGGGGTTCATATCCTGAAATGCAATCTTTCTGCAAAGGAAAACGAAATCCGCTTCCCCGCAGTATTCGAACTCACCGTCAACTACGGGAGTAAAGCCCGTCTCCTTATATTTATCTGTATCTCTTCCGCTCTTATGACCGAAAACGCTCAATTCCTTTTTACACTCGGATTTAAAAAAGCTCAGTGAAAAGTATTCGCCGTTCTCGGTGAACTCATAAGTATATCTCTGCGGGCGGACAAAGCAGATTAAAACGTCCTTTCCCCAAAGCTCGCCGAGCGCGCCCCAGGAAACGGTCATCGAATTGTATTTATCCCCGACCTTACCGCTCAGTAAAGCCCAATTGTCCGCAAACATCGTTACCGGATTAAAATCAATACTTCTTACGTCTGTCTTTTCAAAAGCCATAATATCACCTTCAGTTAGATTATACGCTTTTTTCATAACAATTGCAACCGTTATAATTACGCTGTGAAAACCGCCGTACCGTTTTTTCTCCGGTACGGCGGCCGCATCTATGTAATGCGGATGAATCACAGGTTACTCTGCGGGGTACGAAAAAAGGGCATACCCGCCTGAGATACACTTCCGCTGACTGTACCTCAATACATTGTATGCCCGTATTTGATTTGGGAACTTATTATTTTAAATTTTGATTTTCTCGTCACGCGTGCCGATCCACATGCTGTCCCACTTCATGCCGGTTATTTTCTCTATGCGGATTTTTTCTTTGTCGGTGATATTTTCGACGAATCCTTTTTCCTTACGCTCAGCCGCAATACGTCTGATAAGTTCATGGTCTTTCTTAGTCATCGCATATCTGAATATTGAGAAAAGTGAAATTCCCGCACACACTATGGGCATGTAAATCGCGTTAAGTCTTAAACCGAAAAGCGATTTTGCAGTCTGGTCGGCGGGCGACGGCATGTCGGAATGATAGCCGAACAAATCGAGGCTCTTGCCTATAAAGTAACCGGCAAAACTCGTAACGGTCTTGCTGAACAGCGACTTGAACGTACCTACAACGCCCTCGCGCCGTCTGCCGGTAACGAGTTCGTCCGCGTCTATAACATCGGGCTGAATATTGTCTCCGACAAATCCGGGACCCGAGAATCCGAAGTTATAAAGCACTGCGGATATCGCAAGTATAACCGTTGCGGCAGAGTTTGACGTGTTTTGGTCAATCGTTCTGTTAAGAAGCAGTCCGATTATCATCAACGGACCTAAAAGTTTTCCGCAGAACGTCTTGCCCTTATTCTTTACAAGCATATAGTTTACGGGGGTTCCGAGAGCTTCCGCAATGCCTGAGACCATATTCATGGCTATGAATATTTCGTACTTGCCGGCAACGCTTCTCATGAAATACGCGTTTGAGTTGAGATAGAACTGACGGCTTAAAGTATAGAAAAGAGAAATCGCGAAATACTGTCTGAACGACCTGTTCGAGAAAACAAGTTTATATTCGTTTATAAGATATTTCATACTGAACGGCTCGTTATGAGCGCCGAGCGACGACGGCTCGCTCGTATGCCTGTAACAATGAATCAGAGGCCAGAAGAACCACACCGCCAATACGATTCCGACAAGCATATACTTGTTTCTGTCCGCGGGCGACGGGTCGGGCAGAGCCGACAGCATCGTTTTTATGTTGAAATTACTTAAAACAAGCGACGTAAATAAGTACGAAGAAACCTGACCGACCGAGTTCATTATATACTCGACCGTTTTGTACTGCGTTCTTAAAAAGTACGACGGCGCAACGCTCGGAAGCATGGACGTGTACGGAATACTCGCTATCGTATACGAGGTCGAATAAACAATCGCCGCAAGCAGATACCACAAAAATACAGCTGTCGAATTTTCAGCTGTCGAACCCGATATTCCGAATGAAAACCAGCGCATGAAATATCCGATTGAAAACGGAAGCGCGGCTGCAAGCAGATACGGGCGGTGTCTGCCCCTTTTTGAACGCGTTCTGTCGGAAATAATACCCATGACGGGGTCGTTGAACGCATCCCAAAGTCCGTTGATTAATGAAATTTTACCGATATTCGACTGCGACAGTTTTTCAACCCAAAACAGATACTGTGAATGGAACTGACTTATCGGATATCCCGCTCCCCCGAGCATGATACTTGCGGACGTATAATTCAGAGCCGGTTTTATCGTATCTTCATATCCGCCCTCAATGCCGAGAATGTCTTTTAATTTCTCAGCGGTTTTACTCATGTACCCTCACCAAACTTATAAAAAATTTCCAAAACAATTAATATATTAAAATATCCCGCGGCGGAAAACCGCGGGATATATAGTATTAACAAATAATATTACGGTCGGTTATTTCTTCTGAAACAGTCCGCTGAAAATATCTTTAATAAACTGGGCTCCGTTGTTTATATCGTCGGCATAATTCTTTTTAGTGGTTGTCTCGTCCTTGGAACCGGGGTCGATCTTCGACGTAGTAGTTTCGCTCGACGGCTCGTTTGTCTGATTATTTTTTCTGTCCGCCTCGGCGGCAAGAATTACAATCAGCAGATTATCGACCGCAGTCTGATTCTTATCCTTAACCGTCGTGTCAACAGTCATAACATCCGCAGTGTTCGGAAGCGTATCTACCATAGACGCGGCACGGAGAATTTTTCTCGCGTCGGCGGGAGTTATCTCGCCGTTTCTGTCGATATCCGCATAATCGCGGTCTGCGCCTTCGAGTTTATCGATTTTCGCGGCGGCTCTGAGAGCAAGTCTCGCGTCAGCTGCGGAAACCTTATTATCGTTATTTATGTCGCCCATTTTGCGCGGTTCCCAGTTAAATCCGGTATAGGTCTCCTCCATAACATATACAAGACCCATTTCCTCAAAGTCAAACGGACTGGTTATCTCGGGCTTAAGACCGATGGGATTCTTTCCGTTTTCGTCCGCAAGCGACGCGGTACATTCTATATGAACTCTGTAACCGGAAATATTGCCCTTCCTGTTTACGTTAACCTCGGCATAGCTGTTTATATATTTAATGAATACAGGAGTATCCATCGAAAGACCCTTGATAAGATTAACCTTAAACGTCGAATTGTCCGTAACGTCGTACAATGCGTCGTAACCGGTACCTATCGGAGAACCGTAGACCGTCGGGAGATCAAGACGTATTGAGTAGGCTCCGCTCTTATGTATGGTCATGGAAAAATTCTTGACCTGTTCGGGCTTTATCGTCGATACGTAAGGAGTACCGCTCAGAGGCATATCGTTATCATGGCTTACGCCGTTGGGAAGTCTCTTCGAAACGGCGGTGCTGTCGCTCATAGAACCGATAACCGCGGGGATAAGACTCTTATCCTTAACTACGGACGAAGCTATCGCGCTTAAAACCGGCATCCACTGCGCTTCGATATCCTTCTGCGCCGCCTGGCTTAATCCCGAATTCTCACTCTTGACAACATAGGGCTTCTCCTGCTTAATGCGGTTTACTGTAAGATTAAAAAGCTGTACCGCATAATTAAGAGCCTCTTTGTCGACCTCAACAGACGGGTCGTCGCTTCCGTCGTCGGGAACTCCGTTCTTTATATTGCTTATAATCTTATCAATAAGCTGCTTTGCGGGAGATTCCTTATTGATTTCGCCCTCAAGCTTTTTCGCGAGAAGCTCGGCAATATTGACATCTCCCAGACTGCCTCCGGTTATCATCTGACTTATCATATCGCCTAAATCGTCGCCTGTGGCGGAGCCGGAGCCGGAGCCCAAGCCCGACGAAATCGCACCCTTAATGATATCGGCAATACTCAGTCCGCCCGAGGCAAAGACGGGGATAACGGACGAAACACAGAGCATAACGCACAGCATTACGCAGAGAATTTTTCTTGATGTTTTTTTCATAGCGCACAACGCACCTTTCGCCGTGAAAATAAGAATATTATTATTCAAATTTATAATAACACAGTTATTTCATTTTGTCAAAGTAAGTTTATTCTAAATTTCACTCTAATATTTTGAATATTTCCGACAATACAACAGCGGAACTCTGCCCTACGGGCACCTTTACGCTGATATACGGCCTGTTCGCGGCGGAAACGAGAACTCTGCCCTTCATCGCCGTCGCAAGTTTCTTGACGATATCCATATTTATACTGTTTGTATACAGCAGGAGATTGTCGCCGTTCTGTTTTATCTCGTAAAAACCGTTTTTGACCGCGCGGTTTCTTATAAGCGCAATTCTGACAAGTCCCCTGACGCACTCGGGCGGTTCGCCGTAACGGTCTATAAATTCGTCGAGAACGTCCGATGCCGTTTCATTGTCACGGATTTCGGCTATGCGTCTGTACGCAGAAAGTCTCTGCGGAACGGAGCTTATATATTTTTCGGGAATATGTGCGTCTATGCGCACGTCTATAAGACATTCTTTTTTCTCGACGGGTTCTGTATTGTTCTGCTCACCCTCGACAGCCTCAGAGAGAAGCTGTAAATACATGTCGTAGCCGACCGCCTCAAGATGACCGTGCTGCTGAGCACCGAGAATACTTCCCGCGCCCCTTATTTCCAGGTCTTTCATTGCAATTTTAAATCCCGAACCGAACTCGGTAAATTCCCTTATCGCCTCAAGACGTCTCGAAGCTATTTCGGAAAGTTCCTTGCCCTTTACGAATGTTAAATATGCGAACGCTCTTCTCGACGATCTGCCGACTCGTCCGCGTATCTGATGAAGCTGGGAAAGCCCCATTCTGTCGGCGTTGTCGATTATCAATGTATTGCAGTTGGGTACGTCCACGCCAGTCTCTATAATCGTCGTGCATACGAGAACGTCTATCTCGCCCTCGAGAAGCTGTCTCCATATTTCGGACAGCCGGTTTTCCGGCATTTTGCCGTGAGCGATACCTATTCTCGCATCGGGAACGTATTTGTGTATTTGGGCGGCAGTCTCCTCGATATCCTCAACCCTGTTGTGCAGATAATACACCTGTCCGCCCCGGCGTATCTCCTTCTGAATAGCCTCGGAGAGTATGCCCATATCGTGTTCGAGTACATATGTCTGCACGGGCGAACGGTCGAGCGGAGCCTCCTCAATTACCGACATATCGCGTATTCCGGTCATCGCCATATTAAGAGTTCTCGGTATGGGAGTTGCCGACAGCGTGAGAACGTCAACGCCCGGAAAAGCCGTTTTGAGCTTCTCCTTCTGCGCGACGCCGAAACGCTGTTCCTCGTCGATTATAACGAGTCCTAAATTTTTAAATTCAACATCCTTTGAAATGAGGCGGTGCGTACCGACGAGAATATCGATTTCTCCTCGTTTAACACGTTTAATCGTATTCTCAGTCTCCTTCGGCGTTCTGAAACGTGAGAGCATGTCTATATTTATCGGGAACCCCTCAAAACGTCTTAACAGAGTCGAATAATGCTGAAATGCGAGTATCGTCGTCGGGACGAGAATAGCGCACTGCATACCGTCGGCGGCGCACTTGAACGCGGCTCTGAGTGCAACCTCGGTTTTTCCGAATCCGACGTCTCCGCACAGGAGTCTGTCCATGGGGTAGGGCTTTTCCATATCCGACTTTATCTCGCTTATACATCTCAACTGGTCGTCCGTCTCGTCAAATTCGAAACGGCGTTCAAAGTCGCTCTGCATATCGATATCGGGGGAAAATTCATGTCCCTTTGTATTTCTGCGCTTTGCGTAAAGCTGTAAAAGCTCCTTCGCCATATCCTTAACGGCGGCGCGGACTCTCGTTTTCGTCTTTTCCCAGTCCTTTGTACCGAGTCTGTTAAGCTTCATGGGCTTGCCGTTTTCCTCATGCGGACCTATATATTTCGAAACGAGGTCGAGCTGAGTTACCGGAACGTACAGAACGTCCGCGCCCATATATTTAATTTTAATGTAATCCTTTGAAACGCCTCCGACGTCCATATTTACAATGCCGTCGAATACTCCGATACCGTGAACGCTGTGAACGACGTAATCGCCCTTGTGAAGTTCCTCTATCGAATGAAGGGAATTCGCGTTTTTCTGCTTCTTTTTGGACGAATACTTCTTCGCGCCCGCGCCGGCTTTATATCTGCTCTGGGTTATAATTTTTATTTTGTCCCCCGGATAATCCATGCCGTAGCTCAGCGCACCGGGAATGATATTTACGCTCTTTTGAAGAAACGCCGACGGAATTTCGGGGTAGCTTATACAGTCTATGCCCTCGTCGGAAAGATCCTCTGCAAGCGACTGCGACGCTTTTTCGGTACCGGCTAAAATAATAATCCTGTACCCTCTTGCAATGTCGGGACGGATATCCTCGAGCAGAACTTTTAAAGAGCCCTCCCAAGAAGACGACTGTCTGACGTTCATATTAATAAGCTCTTTTACCGGAGTGTCGAAACTTCCGCGAGCAAAGTTGTCAAGATAAACGGCGCCCCGTTTTTCGTACATTGAAATAACATCATTAGAACTAATAAAGAACCTGTCAAGTCCCTTGCACAGCACGCCGTCCTCGAACATCATTTTAATATCCTCGTTCGAGAGCTTCTGAATATTGAGACTTCTCTCCTTTACGTTTGATGTCTCGCTGATAAAGAGCATATCGTTTTCGCAGTAGTCGAAAATGTTTTCGGGATTTTCATATGCTAAGGGAAGGTATCTGTCCGTACAGCCGATTCTTACATCGGAATCGAGTTTATCCGCGTCAGAAAGCAGACTCTCCCTTACTTTCGTTATATTTTTACCTCTCAGGGACGAAGCGAGTTTTTTGATTTTTTCGCTCAGAATTTCGTCGGAATCAAATATAACTTCCGTCGCAGGCGTAATTTTTATTTTCTCGGCGTTTTCTCTGCGCCTCTGACTTATGGGGTCAAAATACGCCATGGAGTCGACGCTGTCACCCCAGAATTCGATTCTCACGGGGTAATCGCAGTCGGGCGGGAACATATCGATAATTGCGCCCCTGCGGGCAAACTGTCCCTTGCCCTCAACCATATCGGCGCGCACATATCCCGCCGAAATCAGAGCGTCAACGACTCTTTCGGGTGAAATCTCGCTGTCGTGAGTTATACCGGCCGATTTTCTTTTAAGCACTTCGCGCGGAACGGTCAGCTGCATAGCCGCCTCGACGGAGCATACAACCGCGTCGTACTCGCCGTTTATTATATTTTCGAGCACTCCGAGCCTTCTGCGCTCATACTCCCTCGACTGACTGTCGGTCGGACGGTAGTTAAAATCCCTCGCCGGATACATCAGACACTTTGAGCCCATCGTCTCCATGTCTCCGCTGAACTTAACGGCGGATGCCTCGTCTGCGGTAACAACCAGCGCTTTTCTCCCCGTATCGGTGCACAGTGAATGAACAATATGTGCCTTCGGAGTTTGACTGACTCCGAGAACGCCCATGGGAAGCCGTCCCTTTTTAACGCACGCGAGAATTTCTTTATATTCGCTGTTTGATTTTAACAAATCGGAAAATGACGACATACAAACTCCTTAAACTGCAATGTCGGAAATCCCGAAGAAACGGAATTTCCGATGAAAAAAACATATAATCAATAATTTGTCGAGACAAGTTATTGTTTCAGTGATAAGCGGTCAGTTGTCAGCAGTCAGTATTACGTAATTTCCAACCGCTGCCCGCTGTCCGCTGCAATAATTTATCGCGTGGTAAGACGATAAATTATTGTTTTTTTGTTATCTGGCACGTTGCCATGGCCTTATCCACGTCGCCGGAAACTATAATTTCGACTCCGTCACACGCTTTCGCCATGGTCGTTTTCAATATCTCCTGATCCGCTTTGGAAAACGTTCCGAGCACATAATCCTTTAAATCATAATCGGGATCGGGCTTTGCGCCGACTCCGATTTTCAGTCTCGGGAATTCGTCGGTGCCAAGCTGTGCGATAATACTTTTTATTCCGTTATGACCGCCCGCCGAACCTTTTCGTCTTATACGAAGCGCTCCTACGGGCAAATCAATATCGTCGTATATTATAATAATGTGATCACTCGGTATTTTATAAAAATCCGCGGCGGCTTTTACTGCGTCCCCGCTTAAATTCATATATGTCTGCGGTCTCATTACAAGACAGCGTTTCGAGCTTATCATAACATCGGCGCACAATGCGTTAAACTTAATTCTGTCGGTTTTGAAAGAATATCTGTTGGCAAGAATATCAATACAAAGAAATCCGGCGTTATGACGTGAAAGTTCATACTGCTTTCCCGGGTTTCCGAGTCCGGCTATTATATATTCGACTTTGCCGAAAACGGGAGAAGAAAAACTCTCCTCTTTCTTTCTCTTAAAAAAAGCCATTTAATAATTACCTTTTTATACTTTTTTTCTGTACGGCTGTTTCTTTGCAACCCAACCGTCCTTGTTAACCTGCTTTGCTCTGCCGATACCGAGCGATTTATCGGGCACGTCGTCGGTAATCGTCGAACCCGCCGCTGTATACGCATACTCGCCGACCGTTACGGGAGCGACAAGATTCGTGTTACAGCCTATGAACGCGCCGTCCTTAATCGTACAGCGGTTCTTATCTTTTCCGTTGAAGTTTACGGTAACGACTCCGCAGCCGAAGTTAACCCCGCTGCCGACGTCTGAATCACCGACATAGGTAAGGTGCGAAACATGGGTATTGCTTCCGACAGTCGAATTTTTAACCTCGACGAAGTTTCCGAGGTGCGCGCCCTCGCCGATCGACGAATTCGGTCTGATTTGGACGAACGGACCTATCGACGCGCCGTCTTTTATCTCGGCGTCTCTTATCTGCGAATTATTAAACGTAACTCCGGAGCCTATAACCGCATTTTCGACAAACGAATTCGGACCTATAACGCAGTTTGAACCGATTTTTACGTTTCCTCTGATTATCGTATTGGGCAGAATTTCGGTGTCCCTGTCGATTTCAACGTCCGGACCTATAATAATGCCGTCGGAGCACGGGATATCCACGCCGTCAAGCATAAGTTTTTCGAGAATGTTTTTCCTTGCAATCTCGTTTAACTGATTTAACTGAACTCTCGTATTCGCTCCGAGTACGGCGTTCGGGTTCTCGGCGGCAAATGCACACGCTTTTTTACCCGATTTTAATATAATATCGATGGCGTCGGTAAGATAATACTCGCCCTTTGAATTGTCGGGAGTTATTTTATTTAAAGTATCGAGAAGAATATCGGCGTTGAACCAGTACGCGCCGGAATTTACCTCGTTTATAAGCTGAGTTTTTTCGTCGGCGCTCGCCTGCTCAACGATTGATTTTATCGCTCCGCTTCTGTCGCGGACGATTCTGCCGTAACCGAACGGATTGTCGACATGAGCCGAAATAACCGTTGCCGAGGCATTGTTCTCGCAGTGATATCCGAGAGCCATGGCAATCGTATCAGAGTCTATAAACGGAGCGTCGCCGTTTAATATGAGAACATTTCCGCCCGAATGAGCCTTAATAAAGTCCGCCGCCTGCATAACAGCATGACCGGTGCCTTTTCTCTCTCTCTGACGGACGGTTACGATATCGCCGGGGAGATGATTTTCTATATCCTCTGCGGCATGACCGGTAACGACGCATATATCCTTGATATTCGCATTCTGAGCCGCGCCGATAACCCAGTCAAGCATGGGTTTGAAAAGAACCTGAGTCATTGCCTTGGGTTTTGCCGTTTTCATTCTGGTTCCCTGCCCGGCGGCAAGAATTACTGAACAGTTTTTCATAAATATATCACCTTTATATATACATATATATTTTAAATCCCGATAATTTATTTCTGATTATTATACATCCGGCTTCTCATTGTTACCCTGATCGGTAACTCTCGTAACAGGAGCCGTCGGCGCCTCTGTCGTCGGAGCTGCCGTAGTGGCCGCGGGAGCTTCGGTAGTTTTCTTGGTCGTAGTCTCGGCGGGAGCTTCCGTCGGCTTTTCCGTTGTCGGAGTCTCTGTAGGCTTCTTGGTCGTCTGAGCCTGAGTGCGTCTTTCGGTCGTTCTCTCGCTCTGAGTTCTGCGCTTCGTGGTTTCGCCCGCTCTCTTAGTTGTAGTCTCGTTCTTTGCCGCGGTTTCCTTTTCGGTCGTCGTTTCTTTCTCGGTAACAGTCGAACCGCGCGCGGTAACGCTTTCATCCTCAACCGTCGCATTAACGGCATTCGAGGGAACGTCGGGAACTGTCGGTTTGTCATCCTTATCCTTTGTCATTATAAAATACGCGCATGCGCCCGCAACGAGCAGAAGCAGTATTATAAACGGTATGAGCGTCTTAAGTTTACTGCCGGACGGTTTCTTTCTATTTTCGCCGTCGTCATATTCTTCCTCGTCCTGAGAAGTCAGAACGGGAATTTCGCTCTTATTTTCGTCAATGATTTCCGGCTCCTCACAGACAGGTTCATCTATTGAAACCGCGGTATCAGCCGATTTGGAATCGTGTGCGCTCTCGGACTCGTCAACAGCCGAAACTGCGGGAACTGCCTCATCCTCATAATCCGAATCCTCAGCGGTAAATTTGAAAAATACGCCCGTGATATCCGTGTCCGAAGTCTTTTTGCTTAAAGCTATAAACGCCGATTTGCTGACAGCCTTTATATCTTTTCCGCCGAACGAAGCGTTTTCAACGATTTTTTCGTCCGCGAATTCGGAGCATTCGGCTCCGAAAACGGCTATGTATCCTCCGTCGGCACCGACGTCGGTAAGGTCTTTGAACATAAATTCACCGTCCGACGAGAGAAGCTGAGCCTTTCCCGCACGGCAGAAGAAAATCTTTGCGTTTCCGACGGATGAAACGAGTATTCTGTCGGAAAAAATACATACGCACGCTATCGAAATATTGCTGTCTCCGCACTCGGCAGAAACGGACGTCATATCGTCCGCATATTTTTTAAACGCATCATATGCGTTCGTTCTCTGAGTATATATTCTGTGAGAATAATCATCGAATGCGGTGACGGCGCCCGCCGAAACACCCTTTATAACAGACGAAACGACAGCACATACGCACGGCGGATTTACCGTTCCGGCGGCTCTGTAACCCGAATTCATCTCATCGATTGACGAGATTCTGCGGTTAAGGTTTATACTGTCTCCGTTGAAGCCTTTTGTAAGTCTGCTCTTTGAAATTGCGGCGGTTTCTATCGAAACTACAGACATATTTTCTCCTCCGATCCTGTATTCACGGCATTTTTTAACATCTTATTTTATCATTATATGACTGTTTAGTCAATATAAACGTGACATTTAGTTATTTTTGTCGCGGCAGGAAGCAATGAGACGCTGTTTTTCATTCCAAAGTTTTTCGGAGAGATCGACATAATAGTTATGCGGGTACTCGAATCTCAGCACTTCCTCCCAAAGCGTATCGACCTGCTGTGCACAGTATGCGCGCACGTCGCCGAGCGCCGGGAAATTATATACAAGTCTGCCCTTTTCGTAGACGGGAACAAGAAGCTGTCTTGCAACAAAACCGGAAACAGTCTTCTTTTTCCACTTGTAATCGGGGTCGAAAAGTTCGTATTCGCTTAATTTGGAAACATCCTCGTCCTCGAGGGTCAAAAGGTCTGCAATCGCCTTTCCCGTCTCCATATCAAAAAGCCTCCACAGCTTTTTGGGGTACGGAGTCGTAATTTTGGCTACGTTTTCGCTTATTTTAATTTTAGGTATAATTTTGCCGTCCTTTTTTATCGCCGACAGCTTGTAAACACCGGGGAAAACAGGCGAATCGGCTGAGGTTATCATTCGCTCTCCGACTAAAAATTCGTCTATCTTCGCCCCGTGCTGAAGCATTTCCATTATAATATGTTCGTCAAGCGAATTCGAGGCATATATATTGCAGTCGGGGAATCCCGCGTCGTTGAGCATTTTTCTTATTTTCTTAGAAAGATACGCAAGGTCTCCGCTGTCGATTCGTATACCCTCGGGACGGATGCCCATGGGAATAAGAACGTCGTTAAACGTTTTAATCGCGTTGGGAATACCCGAATTTATCGTGTCATACGTATCGACGAGAAGGACGCATCTTTCAGGATTTTCCCTTGCATACGCGCAGAAAGCCTCGTACTCGGAATCAAACATCTGAATCCACGTATGACTCATGCCCTCATAAAGAGGTATCGAATATTTCTCGGATGCAAGAGTGTTCGTAGTCGCCGTGCATCCTCCTATGTATGCGGCTCTCGCTCCGTTAATCGCGGCGTCCGCGCCGTGTGCGCGCCTCATGCCCGACTCAACGACTCCCCTACCGTGAGCCGCGCGTACGACTCTGTTTGCCTTTGTGGCGATAAGCGTCTGATGGTTGATACTGAGAAGCACCATGGACTCGATAAAGCTCGCCTGAATTACAGGACCGTGAACCTTTACGACCGGTTCACCCGGGAATATCGGCGTACCCTCCGGAACCGCCCAAACGTCGCACTCAAATTTGAACGTTCTTAAATACTCCGCGAGAGAATCGGAAATTCCCCGGCTTTTGAGAAATTCTATATCGTCCTCGTCGAATTTGAGATTTTCAAGATATTCGCACAGTTCCTTAAGTCCCGCCATAATGCAGAATCCGCCGATTTTATCGCTCGGTCTGAAAAACATGTCAAACCAGACCTCGGTAGTATCAATACCGTTGTCTACGAATCCGTTTGCCATCGAAAACTGATAAAAATCCGTCATAAGTTCGTATTTATCTTTAATCATTTTATATCACCTCAAAAAAAATGTAAAAAGATTACCATTGACAATAACTGTCCTGTTCTTTTATTATTGTACCATACGATTAATATATAATCAAACAAAAATTAATATTATTTTAAAGAATAATCCCCCTCTTATATCTTTTTTTCATTATTCCCATTTAACAATTTATTGTGTTTTTTAATAAAAAAATCATAAAATTAGTGTTTTTTAAACATTTTAATTCTAAATTGTTTATATAATTGAATAAATATGTGCTAAAATAATATCGTTATGATATGATGCTGTATTAACGGCACCGGCTTTGCGTGATTCCGAACCTTTTTGTTTTTCGGAGGCGCAGTATACGTCGGACAACACCATCGTCTTAAAGCTCCGGTAAGATAATACCGTAAATCATTTTACCGGGTTCATTACTTATGGAGGTGTAACCTCATGCGTGTCAGAAAACAGGCTCTCGGCGACAGAAACATCGTCGGAGCAAGGGTCGAACAGCGAAGAAAAGCAATCGGGATGAAGCAGAAAGACTTACTCACCCAGCTTCAGATCAGAGGTATTGATCTGAATGCATCCGCCCTTTCAAAACTTGAGGGACAACTGAGAAGTGTTCTTGACTTCGAACTCATAGCGATTTCCGACGTGCTCGGCGTTTCGGTAAATTGGCTTCTCGGAATAGAAGAATAATAAGCCGAATAAATTCCCGCCGCATTGTACGGCGGGGATTTTATCATTTACGGAGGATTATTCAAATAAAATGATCAACGAAAACATAAAACTGCTTCGCAAATACAATGCACTGGATGCGTATCAGCTTGCATTCGCGCTCAGGATAGACGAAGAGGATTATTTTACGCTTGAAGACAGCAGTGTGGTACCCGAGGCAAGGGAGCTTGAGAAAATCGCAAGGATTTACAACATCACGATGGATCAGCTCTTTTTCGGCATGGACAGGTTCGGAAAACCTCTGTGCCAGTCCGAGACGAGCGCCGACGAATTTTTCCGCGCGCTATCGGAAGGCAATTATCTGTCGTCGCTGTCTAAAAGAGAGCAGAACATGATAATAGCATATCGTCTCTGCGATAACAAAGCCGAGGCATACGACAAAATACGTACCATACTCGATCAGTGCGAACCGTCTCAGGACAGCGAAATGAAAAGCGAGGACAAGCCCATAATATCGTCAAATACGTCGGGTGTGCTGTAATAAACATCAAAATCTCCGAATACCGCAAACAGAATACCGCGTATTACGGCAAATATAAAACCGACCAATGCGGCGATACCGCATCCCTTTGCCTTTTCGGGCAGTTTATCCTTCCATACAAGGTACAGTACAAGTCCGAGAAGCGGGACAAAGAACGACAGTATGCCGAATCCGACGCTTCGTTTGTCCTCCGCACCGGGCTGGGCGTACGTTCTGTTATACATATTCGGATTCTGATTAGGGTTATACCCGTATGGATTATATCCGTTCTGCGTATTTTGATTATTAAAAGAAGACGCGTTGTTATATTGATTCGAATAAGGATTCTGCGAATATCCGTCATGGGCAGTTCCGCCGTCGGTATAAGGATAGGCATTATTGTTTTGATTTGAGCCGAAACCTTGGTAATTCGGCATGCCGGAAGGTGCAGAAGGCTGAGAATTTACGTAATTATTCGTATTCAGCTGTGCTCCGCAGTGCGAACAGAACTTTGCGTCGTTAGGTAAAATAGAATTGCAATTCGGACAAAACATTATAAAATCCGCCCTTTCGTGAGGTTATCATATCATCATTATAAATGATATTTTGTCTTTTTTCAACAAAAAAATCTTATAGCAAAAGAAAGCCGAACCCCATAAGCCCAAAACGCACCGTCTCACGCCTCTGAGAACGGTTTTTCCCTTGAAATACGACAGTATTCCTACGGAAAAGAACCGTCCCCATAGACGCAATCCGCTGTATTTTGGGTGCGGAGCAGTTTATATCAATCATATTTTCGTTTCGGCAAGGCAAAGGAACGCCGGAAGCCTAACGGCTTTCAAGTTTCTTTAACGCAGCCGAAGCGGAAAGAGGGTGGATATAAACCTTATGAGTTCGACTCTCTTTTGCTATACAAATATTCCCGTACATCGCCCGCAAGATATAGCGACCCGCACACAACGCCGATTTCGCCGTTGTTTATCCTGTTTTTCAATTCGTCGACACCGTCCGTTTCACTGTCAAACGAGACGGCGTTTTTTATATACTTACGCCCGATTTTACATAGATCTGCGCCCGTCATCGCCCGAGGATTCGACGGTGTAACGCATATGAGAGAGTCAAAACAGCCGGCAAGATTTTTTATCGCCTTTTCACAGTCCTTATCCGCCATCATGCCCATGAGGGCGTGAATTTTTTTGCCCGGGAGATACTTTTTAAGGCACTCGGAGAACGCACCTGTCGACGAATCGTTGTGACATCCGTCGAGAATTACGAGGGGGGAGGACGAAATAATCTCACACCGCGCGGGATTTTTTGATTTTTCAATTCCGTTAATTATATTCGTATCGCTTATTTTATATCCGTTTTCTCTTAAAATTTCGATACATTTTAAGCTAATCCCCGCATTGTCAAGCTGATGACCTCCGCAAAACGGGATTTTGAATTTAATATTTTTGAATTCGACCTCGGTTCCCGTTATATCCTCAGAAATTATTTTAAATTCGGACGGGTCGGAAAATACGAGGGGCGAATTTTTTATTTTACACTGCTCCGATATAACGCGCTTTACGCCGGTCTCCTGCAAAACGGAAGTTACGGCGGGGCGTTCTTTTTTTATAATTCCGCACTTTTCGAACGCAATTTTCTCCGTCGTATCGCCGAGAATTTTCGTGTGGTCGAGTGAAATCGAGGTTATGAGAGAACAGACGGGATTTTTTATAACGTTCGTGGCGTCAAAACGTCCGCCCAGTCCCGTTTCGAGAACGACGATATCGCATTTTTCTTCTTCAAAGTAAAGAAACGCGGCGGCTGTCACGGCTTCAAATTCCGTAATCACAACGCCGTCCCCTTCGAGCTTTTCGACGACGGATTTTACTTTGTTCGTAATCGAGTCAAGCCTGTCGGGCGGTATCATCTCCCCGTTTACTCTTATTCTTTCTCTGAAATCAATAACGTACGGCGACGTGTAAAGCCCCGTTTTATATCCCGCCTCACATAATACGGACGAAACGAACGTACACACGGAGCCTTTTCCGTTGGTTCCGGCAACATGGACGAATTCGAGTTTGTCCTGCGGATTCCCTAATTCGTTTAAAAGAATCCCGATGCGTTCAAGCCCCGGCTTCATTCCGAATCTCAATAACGAATGATAATATTTTTCACTCTCTGTCATTTTGCTCACCTTAAAAATGAAGGCTGCAAACTTATTTACAGCCTTCAAAATTATCATTTTTAGCCTAATTTGGCGATGCTTTCTTTTAACAAAGCGATTTTTTCGTTGTACTTAGCCGCTTTTTCCTTTATCTCGTTAATAACCTTTTCGGGAGCTTTCGACATAAAGCCCTGATTGTTAAGTTTATTATTCGTAAAAGCAAGGTCTTTTTCCGCGGCGGCAAGCTCCTTGTTAAGTCTCGCTCTCTCCGCCTCGAAATCGACAAGTTCGGCAAGCGGAAGTTTTATTGTCGCGTCGGCGGTAACAATGCTTACAGTTCCGTCGATGTCGAAGCTGTCGGCTATCTTAACGTCGGACGCGGAGGCAAGACGTTTAAAGAACGTTGTGCCCGCCTCGAAAATCTCAGGCTTTGCGGTCTCTATAAATACCTCGGCTTTCTTCGAGGGAGCGACATTCATCTCGGCACGGCGGTTTCTGACTGCCTTGATAGCGGTCATGATAGACTCCATCTGCTCCTCTTCGCTCCTGAACGCAAGTTTTTCGTCATATTTGCACCAAGGTGAGAGCATAATAGTGTCGCCGTCGTGGGGCAGAGTCTGCCAAATCTCCTCGGTTATGAACGGCATAAACGGATGCAGAAGCTTAAGAGTATTAGACATAACGTAAACGAGTACGGCTTTTGCGGTCGACTTCGCTTTTTCGTCGTCGGAATTAAGTCTTATCTTGCAAAGCTCGATATACCAGTCGCAGAGGATATCCCAAATGAAGTCGTAGAGCTTCTGAACTGCAAGTCCGAGCTCGAATTTATCGAGATTGTCGGTAACGTCCCTTACAAGAGTGTTAAACTTAGAGAGAATCCATTTATCCTCTAACGCAAGATTTTCGGGAACGTGCGGAGCCGGCTCGTCCTCTCCCAAATTCATAAGAACGAATCTTGCCGCGTTCCATAATTTATTTGCAAAATTACGGCTCGCCTCAACCTTTTCGTCAGAGAAACGCATATCGTTTCCGGGGCTGTTGCCCGTAGCGAGGGTAAATCTGAGCGCGTCCGCGCCGTATTTGTCTATAATTTCGAGCGGGTCGATACCGTTGCCCAAAGACTTCGACATCTTTCTGCCCTGAGCGTCTCTTACGAGTCCGTGAATGAGAACCGTGTTGAACGGAGCCTTGCCCATCTGCTCGCACGAGGAGAATATCATTCTCGCAACCCAGAAAAATATTATATCGTAACCGGTAACGAGTGTATCGGTCGGGAAGTAATGTCTTAAATCGGGAGTGTCGTCCGGCCAGCCGAGCGTTGAGAACGGCCAGAGCGCGGATGAGAACCATGTGTCAAGCGTATCGGGATCCTGCGTAAGATTCTCGCAGCCGCACTTTTTACACTTGCAGGGCTTTTCACGTGCGACGTTAATCTCACCGCAGTCGTCACAGTACCACGCGGGAATTCTGTGACCCCACCACAGCTGACGGGAAATACACCAATCCTTGATGTTCTCCATCCAGTGATAGTAAGTCTTGTCAAAACGCTCGGGAACGAATTTTGTCTCACCGCTTCTTACAGCCTCGATAGCGGGCTTTGCGAGAGGCTCCATTTTAACGAACCACTGCTTTGAAACTCTCGGCTCAATATTCGAATGACATCTGTAACATGTGCCTACGTTATGAGAATAATCCTCGATTCTTACAAGCGCGCCCTCTTTTTCAAGATCCTCGACGATGGCTTTTCTCGCCTCGAATCTGTCCATACCGGAATATCTGCCCCAGCCCTCTTTGATATGAGCGTCGGGAGTAAACGTGTCGATAACTTCAAGATTATGTCTTAAACCTACCTCAAAGTCGTTCGGGTCGTGCGCGGGGGTGATTTTAACGCATCCGGTTCCGAATTCGGGTTCAACGTATTCGTCCGCGATAATGGGAATCTCCCTGTGAACGATGGGAAGTATAAGCGTTTTGCCGACAAGGGATTTGTATCTCTCGTCGTCGGGATGAACAGCGACAGCCGTATCGCCGAGCATTGTCTCGGGTCTCGTCGTGGCAAGTTCAAGATATCCGCTGCCGTCTGCGAGGGGATACCTCAAATGCCAGAAATGACCCGCCTGATCCTCGTACTCAACCTCCGCGTCGGAAATCGAGGTAAGGCACTTCGGGCACCAGTTAACGATTCTCTCACCGCGGTAAATGAGTCCTTTTTCATAAAGACGGACGAAAACTTCCTTAACGGCTTTACTGCATCCCTCGTCGAGGGTGAATCTCTCTCTGTCCCAGTCACAGGACGAGCCGAGCTTTTTAAGCTGTTCTACGATTCTTCCGCCGTACTGCTTTTTCCAGTCCCACGCGCGTTCGAGGAATTTTTCACGTCCGATATCCTCTTTCGTGATACCCTCTTTTCTCATAGCCTCGACTATTTTAGCCTCCGTAGCTATGGAAGCGTGGTCGGTGCCGGGAACCCAGAGCGTGTCGTAACCCGACATTCTTTTATATCTTATAAGAATATCCTGAAGCGTATTGTCAAGAGCATGCCCCATGTGAAGCTGACCCGTTATGTTCGGGGGCGGAATAACTATGGTATAGCTCTTTTTGCTTTCGTCTCTTACGGCATGAAAATACTTGTTGTCGAGCCACGTTTTATAGATTCGATCCTCGACATTTTTTGGATTATACTGTTTTTCAAGCTCCTTGGACATTATATCATCTCCGTATTGTTATTTTTCCGAATAAAAAAACCGCCCCAAAGCAAAAACTTTGAGACGGGAATACCCGCGGTACCACTCAAATTACGTTTTTCAACGTCACTCAGGCTCATATAAGCCGTATGCTTTTACGCAGCAGTCACGGGAGGGCTCTACTTGCAAAACGCTTTCTTCCCCCCGGCTTGGGAGCGACCGATTTTTAAAACACATCACCGCCTTACACCATACGGCGGCTCTCTGCGGATGCAATTAGAAAAATCCTCTCCGTCACAGCCTTTGATATTCGGTTTATAAAATTTTAGCACACGCATTAATTTTTGTCAAGAAATATTTATATACTGTCCGTTCGTATATTGTTTTTTTATAAATTATAATATATAATACCAATGTAAGATAAATCTTACATATATTTTTACAACAGGAGGCAACACACATGGATCAGTTTCAGCAGCAGTCACCCGCAAATCAGAACGCAAATTATCCCCCGCAGGTAGCAATTCCGAGAGCAAATCTTCCGACCGACAGAAGCTTTATTAAAATTTTTCTGCTCGGACTCATAACTTTCGGCATTTACCCGCTTATTGCTTACAATTCGATAACGAACGACGTAAATACGATCTGCACAAGGTACGACAACAAAAAGAGCATGAATTACGTGCTTCTTGTTCTTGTCATAACTCCGCTGACGCTCGGCATTGCGTCTCTTGTATGGAATCACAATATCGCAAACAGAGTCGGAAACGAGTTAAGGCGCAGAGGCGCACAGACGGATTTCGGAGCCTCGACATTCTGGCTGTGGTCGATTCTCGGCATGTTTATCGCCGTCGGACCGTTTATTTATATGTACAAATTCGTAAAAGCAACAAACGAACTCAACAGTCTTTACAACGAGTCCGGAATCTGATACAAAAAAATCAACAGACTGCTCATATCGGGCAGTCTGTTCTTTTATTAAGCGTAAATAACCGCCTCTTTCGGAACACTGCTGTCCGTCAGCTTCTGCGTTTTTCGCCGCTTTTTATTATTTACCTGACCTTATACAACGCATTCTCGCTTATTTCGTCGTCCTTCAAAAACGCATACAGCGCGGAATAGCGTTTGTTCTGCCTGTCGTTTGCAACCATTGATAAAAGTTTTGAACGGTTTCCGACTATTATCAGAAGCTTTTTCGCCCTCGTAACGGCGGTATAGAGAAGATTCCTGTACATCAGCTGCGGCGGCGCGTCGCATATCGGCATAACGACCGCGTCGTACTCGCTTCCCTGGCTCTTGTGAACGGTGACGGCGTAGGCAAGCTCGAGCTCGGACAGCGATTCAACGGGGTATTTGACGTTTTTGCCGTCGTCGAAATCAATTTCGAGCATGTTGCCCTTTAAATCGATTTTTTTGATAATGCCCATATCGCCGTTGAAAATTCCGATACCCTCTTCGCCGTTTTTCGTCCATGTGATATCGTAATTATTCTTTATCTGCATTATTTTATCGCCCTGTCTGAAAAGACGGCCGTTTATCGTACACTGCTTTTTGTCCTCTGATTCGGGATTTAAAATATCCTGGAGTCTCCTGTTTAAATTTACGGTTCCGCAGTCGCCTTTTCTCGACGGACACAGCACCTGAATATCGGTAAACGGAGAATATTTATACGCCCTCGGCAGTCTCTCGGTGCAAAGCTCGGCGACAGTGCGCGCACAGGAAAGAGGAACGGGGCGTTCCATGAAGAAAAAGTCGCTCGTTTTGTCGTCCAATACGGGTTCCTCGCCCGAAATGACGGCGTGCGCGTTCATGACAATGAGACTCTGTCTTGCCTGTCTGAAAATTTCGCTGAGCCTTACGACCTCCACCGCACCCGAATTTATAATGTCGAGAAGCACGTTTCCAGCGCCGACTGCGGGGAGCTGATCGGAGTCGCCGACCATTATAAGACGGCAGCCGAATCTCACCGCGTCGAGAAAGCTCGAAAACAGCGTGACGTCGACCATTGAAACCTCGTCGAGAATTATAACGTCCGCGCCGAGGGGATTTGCAATATTTCTTTTGAATACGGGCTTGTCGCTGTCGTCCCATTCGACCTCGAGCAGACGGTGAATCGTTTTGGCTTCGTACCCCGTAAGCTCGCTCATTCTTTTGGCGGCTCTGCCCGTCGGAGCGGCAAGCAGGATTTCGAGATTTTTTCTCTCAAAGTATTTTATAATACCCTTGACCGTCGTCGTTTTACCTGTTCCGGGACCTCCCGTGAGGACAAAAATTCCGTTCTGTACGGCTTTTTCGATAGCGTCGGACTGGGCTTTTGCATATTTTATTCCTAAGTCTTTTTCGATTTTTTTTATATCGGAGCCGATTTTTTTCTCCTCGTTCGGAGCAAAGCGGGTAAGAAGCTTGAGTCTCTGTGCGATATTAAGCTCCGAAGCGTATATTTCGGGCATGAATATAAATTCCCTGCCGTTGATTTCGTATGAACTCAACAACCGTTCTTCAACCATTTCGTCTATCGATTCGGAAATATCGTCCGTCGAAACAGATAAAAGCTCGGCGCAGGGATTCAGAAGCTTGTCCTTCGGCAGGCAGGTATGTCCGTTTAATAAATTATGACTTACGACATGCGTAATTCCGGCTCTTAATCTGTGAACGGGTTTCGGCTGCTCGTCTAATTTCAGCGCGATATTTTCCGCGCGTTCGAAGTCGACGGTTCGCAGCGCCTGACAGAGTATGTACGGATTTTCCTTTATTAATTCAACGGCGTTTGTGCCGAAATGCTTAAACACCTCGACGCATTCCGAAGCCGACAGACCGTATTTTTCGAGTCCGACGATAACCGTTCTGACGGCGTACTGTTTTTTGAATTCGGCGGAAATTTTCTTCGCCTTATCTTTTGAAATTCCCTTTATAAACGCGAGTCTTTCCGGTTCGTTTTCTATGACTTCAAACGTTCTGTCGCCGAAACGCTCGACTATGTACCCCGCGGTTTTCGGACCTATGCCCTTAATCGTTCCCGAGGCTAAGTATTTTAAAAACTGCGCCGAATTTTCGGGCATTGTTCTTTTAAATTCGGATATTTTAAACTGTCTGCCGAAGCTTTGGTGAGACTCCCACCGCCCGGTCATTTCGACCTTTTCGCCGGGCGCAATTTCGGGCAGAATTCCTACGCATGTTACAAGTTCGCCCTTGACCGATACGTCCATCACGGTATAAGAATTGGAGTCTTTGCGGAAAACAACTCCCTCAACGACGCCCGTAATCGATTCAAATGATGAATTATCGTATCTAATCATAATAATAACCCGGTCAGAACGGTGAAACGCGTCAGTCCGTCTCACCCGATTTAAATATATAACCGTTCTTTCTTAAATATTTCAAGTCCTTTAACGCGTTTCCGACTCCTCTGATAACACAGTTCTCCGCGTCGTCGGCTATCGTCGTTTTAACACCCGTGCTCTTTTCTATATATTCGTCTATTCCGTACAGAAGCGCGCCTCCGCCGGTGAGAACTATGCCCGTGTCGAAGATATCGGCGGTAAGCTCGGGGGGCGTTACGGAAAAAACTTTTCTGATTGATTGAAGCAGACTGTCAACGCGGTCTTTGACGGCAAAATATATTTCCGTCGACGTAATTTCAAAACTTATCGGAGCCTGTGAAATAGCGTTTTTGCCATTTGCAATGAGTGCGACGGCTTCGCTTCTCTTAACAGCTCCCGCAATTTTTTTCTTGATATCGTCGGCAGTCAGCCAGCCGACGTCAATGTCTCTTTCTCTTTTTAAGTATTTAATAATATCTGCGGTAATATCATCCGAACCCGTCTTAACAGACTCCGACACGGCGATATCGCCCATTGTAACGACAGCCGAATCCACGCTTCCCGCGCCGATATCAACGAACATCGTACCGCGCGGTTCTTTCATGCTGATTCCCGAGCCGAGAGCCGCCGCCATGGAGCCGGATATCAGACAGATTCTGCCCGCGCCCGCGTCCGAAAACGCGTCCATAACCGCCATTTTTTCGAGCTGCGTCATGGTCGACGGAACAGCCGCCATGATATCGTCTTTTAAAATTCCCATTCCCGATATTTTACCGAGGAAGAATTTAATCATCTGAACCGTCGCGTCATAGTTATATATAACGCCGTCCTTGAGCGGATTGATAATCTCAATCGAATCGGGCGTTCTGCCCGTCATATTCAGAGCGGCTTTGCCCATTGCGACAGGCTTTTTCGTGTACGAATCGTACGCAACGACCGACGGCGACGAAAAAACGATTTTTTTGCTCTCGGTGAACGCGCGCATGTTCGCACTGCCGAGGTCAACGCCTATCCTCATGAGCGTACCTCCCCTTTTAGTAAATTCAATTTATATTATATATTTTTTACATATAAGAGTCAACATTAAGAACTAACAATTTATTATAAGGCATAAACAAAAACCCGGGACTCGATTTTTACATCAAATCCCGGGAAAATCATTTTATTCGTAAATCTTCTTCTGAAGTTTTGCCGTAAATCTTAAAACGCTTCTCGCTTCTTTGCTCGTTACCTTGCCGTCGGAGTCGACGTCGGCGGCTTCTCTCGTAATCTCGTCGGGGTTGTCGAGTTTTGCGGCGATTCTCAGCATCGCGCGTGCGTCCTTGGCGGTTATCTTACCGTCGGCATTAACGTCGCCTTTTAT
>JALEQX010000071.1 GCA_022763825.1 Oscillospiraceae bacterium
GCAATCCGCTGTATTTTGGGTGCGAAGCAGTTTTAAATCGGAACAACACACTGCTTTGCTCGCAAAGAGCAGTGTATGCAAACGATTGCAACAGCGGTTATATTCATCATATTTTCGTTTCGGCAAGGCAAAGGAACGCCGAAAGCCTAACGGCTTTCAAGTTTCTTTAACGCAGTCGAAGCGGGAAGAGGGTGGATATAAACCTTATGAGTTCGACTCCCTTTTGCTATACTTAAAAAGTCTCACAGCGTGCCGAAAAATGCTTTTCAACACGCTGTGAATAATATTTCTATTCAATTCTTAACGTCAGCACTGTTTCATCCCTTGAAACGCAGAGAAGTCCGCCCTTGCATTTAACCGGCATTACCTTTGAATCCTCTGTGCATATTTTACATTCGCACTCGACGACCGACGTTATAAACGGAGCGCGTCCGGGAAGTACGGCGAGGTCGCCGTCTGCTCCGCGAAGCGACAGCGAAACAGCCTCACCCGAAAATATTTCGCCGTCCATGGACGAAACGGTCAATTTAAACGTTTTCATTTAACCACCGTCCCGGCTTTTTGAGCTGCGTCGTCAATCGTGGACGCAAACAGGAACGCCGATTCGGGTATTTCGTCGCACTTGCCGTCGAGTATCGCTCTGAATCCTCTTATCGTCTCCGACAGCGGAACATAAACGCCGGGAATACCCGTGAATTTTTCCGACACGGTGAACGGCTGGGAGAGGAATCTCTGAATTTTTCTCGCGCGGCTGACGAGAAGCTTATCTTCGTCGCTCAATTCGTCCATACCCATTATCGCGATAATGTCGGTCAGTTCCTTATATCTCTGTAAAACCTTCTGAACGTCCCTCGCGGTACGGTAATGCTCTTCGCCTACGATATCGGGCGAGAGAATACGGCTTGTCGATTCGAGAGGATCGACTGCGGGATAAATGCCCTGAGAGGCTATGTTTCTCGACAGAACGGTTGTGGCGTCAAGGTGCGCGAAAGCCGCCGCTGGCGCAGGGTCGGTAAGGTCGTCGGCGGGAACATAAACAGCCTGAACACTCGTAACAGAACCGCGTTTTGTCGACGTGATTCGCTCCTGCAATGCGCCCATCTCCGTTGCGAGAGTGGGCTGATATCCGACAGCCGACGGCATTCTGCCCAGAAGCGCGGAAACCTCACTGCCCGCTTGGGTAAATCTGAATATATTATCTATAAACAAAAGAACATCCTGACCGAGGTCGTCTCTGAAATACTCCGCCATCGTAAGTCCCGAGAGCGCGACTCTCATTCTCGCTCCGGGCGGTTCGTTCATTTGTCCGTAGACAAGCGCGGTGTTTGAAAGAACGCCCGACTGCTTCATCTCGTTATAAAGGTCGTTGCCCTCTCTCGTACGCTCGCCGACGCCGGTAAATACGGAAATACCGCCGTGCTCTTTTGCAATATTATTTATAAGCTCCATTATAAGAACGGTTTTACCGACTCCGGCACCGCCGAAAAGTCCGATTTTACCGCCCTTTGCGTAGGGGCATATAAGGTCTATAACTTTAATACCCGTTTCGAATATTCCCGTCTGCGAGCTTAATTCTTCATATGAGGGAGGGGCTCTGTGTATGCTTCTTCTCTCCTTCGTCTCGGGCGCGGGTTTATTGTCAACAGTATCGCCCAGGACGTTGAAAATACGTCCGAGAGTTTCTTTTCCGACGGGAACGCTTATCGGTGCGAGGGTATCGACAGCCTCGGCGCCTCGGCTGAGTCCGTCGGTCGAAGCCATTGCGATGCACCTTACGGTGTTGTCGCCTATGTGCTGCGACGCCTCTGCCGTCAGCGTTCTGTCCGGCATTTTTATTTGTACGGCATTGTTAATCTCCGGCAGTTTTCCGTCGTCGAATCTAACGTCTACGACGGGTCCCATTACCCGGCTTACATAGCCTTTATGCGAACTGTCCATTTTAATTCAGGCTCCTTATATTATTCTCCGCTTCCCGCGGTTATCTCGGTAATCTCCTGCGTAACAGCGCCCTGGCGCGCCCTGTTATACTGAATATGAAGTTCGTCGAGCATCTGACGGGCGTTTCTGTCCGCATTGTCCATAGCAGCCCTGCGCTCGGTAAGTTCACAGACGAAACTTTCCTTTACGCTCGCAAAAATCGCAGAGGCAAGATACTCGTTAACCGCCGAGTTCATAACGGTCGGCGCGTCGGGTTCGAATTCTGCGCTTCCCTGCATTTTTTCCGTCTTACCGCTCAGGGGCAGAAGCGTTTTTACATACGTCTCCTGTTTTAATGCGGAAACATATTTCGTACCGATGATGTCTATTTCGGTATATTCGCCCGAAACGTACTTATCCGCAAGCTCGTCTGCAAGAGCGTACGCCTCGGCGGAGGAAAAGAATTCGGACGAAACGAACGGTTTTGAAACTCTGTCGCAGATACGTCTGCCTATCGGATAAATATCAGCATTTTCGATTGCATCAAGTTTTTTGAATACAAAAGAATTATATCCGCCCGCAAGTCCCCTGTCGCCCGCGATAACCACAACGCACTTTCTGCCGTCACGTTTTTTCATGTAAATACCGTTTTGACATTCCTCGCACAAAGAGAGCATATTAATTATCTTCTCAGTGCATAAAGCATACGCGGACGATTTTGCCATTCGGGATGTTGCCTGTCTTAATTTTGACGAAGCGACAAGTCCCATAGCGGACGTTATCTGCAGGGTCGAATCTATACTCTTGATTCTCGTTTTCAGAGCTTTAATATCTGCGCCCATGAGACTCACTCCGTTTCTTTGATAAGTTTTTCGATTTCGGCAATATCGTTATCGTCAAACGAACCTTTTTCGAGTCTTTCGAGCAAGGGCAGATATTCGCTTTCGGCTTTCAGAATGAGTTTATCCTCAAACTTTGAAACGTCCGAAACCTCGATTTTATCAAGGAATCCGTGCGTTACGGCATAGATTATTATAATCTGACAACCGGCGCGGACCGGTGAGTTTTTATTCTGTTTAAGCACCTCGGTTATTCTCTCGCCAAGAGCAAGACGCGCTTTCGTGTCCGCGTCGAGATCGCTCGAAAACTGCGCGAAGGACTGTAACTCCCTGTACTGCGAGTAGAGAAGTTTCAGTTCACCCGAAACTTTTTTCATACCCTTTAACTGCGCGGAACCACCGACTCGGCTTACCGAAATGCCGGGGTTTACCGCCGGCATGATTCCCGAGTGGAAAAGCTCCGTTTCAAGAAATATCTGACCGTCGGTTATGGAAATAACGTTCGTCGGAATATACGCCGATACGTCGCCCGCCTGCGTTTCTATTATCGGCAGCGCGGTTATTGAGCCTCCGCCGTATTCGTCCGCAACTCTCGCCGCACGTTCGAGAAGTCTTGAATGCAGATAGAATACGTCGCCGGGGTACGCCTCTCGTCCGGGCGGTCTGCGTATGAGAAGAGACAACGCTCTGTACGCTACGGCGTGTTTTGACAGATCGTCGTAAATTATCAGAACGTCCTTTCCCTGCTCTCTGAAAAATTCAGCCATCGCGCATCCCGAGTACGGAGCGATATACTGTAACGGAGCAGGCTCTGAGGCCGAAGCCGAAACGACTATCGTATGCTCCATCGCGCCCGCCCTTGTCAGCTCGTTAACGACCTGAACAACGGAAGAATTCTTCTGCCCTATCGCGACGTAAATGCATATTACACCGCTTGAATTCTGATTTATTATCGTGTCGACGGCAATCTGAGTTTTGCCCGTCTGCCTGTCGCCGATTATAAGCTCTCGCTGTCCCCTGCCTATGGGAATCATACCGTCAATTGCCTTGATACCCGTCTGCAGCGGAACGCTTACGCCCTCGCGCTCGATAATTCCGGGCGCGGGAGATTCTATCGGCTTTAGAGCTTCGGTTTTAATATCTCCCTTGCCGTCAATCGGTTTTCCCAGAGCATTTACGACTCTGCCGAGCATTTTTTCTCCGACGGGTACGGACAGAACTCTGCCCGTGCATGAAACCTTCGTTCCCTCGCCTATGGACGTGTCGCCCGACAGAAGCGCGACGGAAACGGTGTCCTCGTCAAGATTCTGCGCAAGTCCGAAACTTCCGTCCTCGAATTCGAGAAGCTCGCCCGCCATACATCCGTCAAGTCCGTAAACTGTCGCAATACCGTCGCCCGCGGAAATGACCTTTCCGGTCTCCTTTGTCTGTATGCAGGAGCCGTAAGAGCGTATCTGTTCTTTGATTATACTGCTTATAGAGTGTACGTCGATACTCATCTGTCCCGCATCTCCTTTATCTGTTTTAATTTATTCTTTATGCTTGCGTCTATTATTCTGTCTCCCGCATAAACGACGAATCCGCCGATAAGCGATTTGTCAACCGAATACGAAGCTTTGATTTTACACGAAAATTTCTTTTCGAGCGTTTTTTCAAGTTTCTGCTTTTCCCCGTCCGTCATTTCGCACGCGCCGACGATTTTTACGTTAAACTCTCCCGCTTTTTCGGAATACATTTTCCCGTACTCTTTCACGCAGTCGTGAAAAATATTCAAAAGGCGTTTTTTGCACAAAATTTTCAAAAACGCGGTTTCCTCGTCCGGAATTCTGCCCGAAAACGCGGAATCAATACATTTAAGCCTGTCCGAAATATCTATATTCGGGTCTGACAACATTTTAACGTACTCTTTTTCTCTCTTAAAAATATCGTCAATCTGAAAAAGCGACTCTCTGAATTCTTTTTCTCTGCCCGACTCCTCGGCTATCGAGAACAGCGCGTCGGCACAGCATAACGCCATATCAGTCATCGCCGTCACCTATTTCGTCAATCGCCTCGTCGATAACGTTTCTGTGGTCGTTTTCGTTTATCTCCCTGCCTATCATCTTTTCGGCAATGAGAACCGAAACGTCCGTAATTTCCTTTTTAACTGAATCTTCGGCTTTCTTCTTTTCGAGTTTTGCCTGTTCCTCGGCGTTTCTGACAATACCGTCGGCTCTGCGTTTAGCGTCGTCGGTCAGCTTATCACCCATACGTTTTGCCTGCGTCTGAGCTTTTTCTATGATTTCACCGGCTTCATTCTCGGCGAGCGCAATTCTCTCGCCCCACTCTCTGCGGTCGTTTTCCGCTTCGAGCTTTGCATCTTCGGCGTCGGAATACTTTTTATCAAGCTGATTCTGCCTTTCGGCAAGCATTTTCTTAACGGGTTTATAAAGAAATTTTTTTATAATTAAAAACAGTATAACGAGATTGCACAGAGAAATGATTATCAGCCATATATTTACGGAGATAACATCGAGATTCTGCATAATACCGTCTCCTTATCCGACTATGTTCATAAGAATGTCAACAAGTCTCTGAGGCGCAACGAAAATAAGAAGTATTGCAATAACGAGCGCATACAGACCCGTAGTTTCCGCAACGGCGCATCCCATAAGCATGGTAGTCGTTACCTGTCCTCTGCACTCGGGCTGTCTGCCGATTGCTTCGCACGCTTTTGCTACCGCGTTGCCTTCGCCGATACCGGGGCCGATACCCGCGATCATTGCTACGCCCGCACCAAGAGCACAGCATCCTAAAATAATACCGATTGCAAGTTCTGTCATAATAATCTCCTCCGAAATTCGAATGTTTTTTTGAATATATTAATCGGCTCTCTGAGCCTTTTTTGCTTTTTTAAGTTTTTTCTTCTCCTGCTTCTTCATATAAAGCTCCTGCGGGAATCCGCCCGCGACGTACAACATTGTAAGCATTGCAAATATAAACGCCTGCAAGCATCCGCTGAACACGTCGAAATAAACGCTCAAAACGGCGGGAAGTCCGATTCTCAAAAACGGTACCTTTGCAAGCGCTCCGGGTAAAAATGCAAAAACCATAGCGGAAAGCTTTGCAAGAAGAGCAGAAATCAGCACCGAAATAACCGAACCCGACAAAACGTTTCCGTAATGACGGAACGCCATGGAAACAGGGGTTGCGACCTCGCTTATAATATTAAGAGGTGCGAGAAACGGTACGGGTTCGCCGAAGCTTTTAATATACTGAAGCGGTCCGCATTTCATTTTGTAATGCGTTATCAGTATGAACGTAAGTATCGCCCATCCCGCCGTGATATTGATATCCGACGTCGGCGGAAACAGTCCGATAAGGGATAGAAGGCTCGAACACGCGCTCAACGCGAGTATCGCCGCGACGAACGGAGCGAATCCCATGAAGTATTCGCCCATATTCTCTTTAACAAGAGAGTCGACCTTTTCGACTATCCATTCGGCGATAATCTGTCTTTTGCCCTTACCCCAAACAGTCATACCGTGAGTTAAGAAAATGCACAAAAACATTATCGACAAGATAACGAGCCACGAATTTATCTGCGCCTCTGTTATCGGCATTGTCGTGCCGAACGGCATATTGATTTCGGCATAAATCATCGCGCCCTCGATCTGTATCCCGTCCGAAGCGGGCGTAAACAAAATTTTCAACATGATTCCCGCGATTAACGGCAGAACGGTAAGAATCAAAAGCAGTATGTCGACAAAGCCGAATTTCGTCTTTTTTTCTTCGGGATTTTTAAACCCGATTTTCTCCTCCATCGGAATCACCGCCGTTCTTTTTCATAAAACTCTGTCTGAAAAAAACCGCAACGCGCGGGAAAAACAGAGGTATAAGAGTAGTTACGATATTGAAACAGTCAAGAACCGCGCCGAGTATCGCAACAACAAAAAGCATAAACATTCTCAAAATCTGCGAAGCGCGCATGAATCCCGCGGCTTCTTTTTCATTCTTATCACACGAGTGCTGAACGCTTAATCCCATAAGGAAAAAGTTAAGTATGCTCACCGCGTAACCTATGAGATTTCCGAGCAGAACGCTCAAATTCCATTTACCTATTATGAGGAAAACCGCCTGCATGAGTACGCTTGCAATTAATGAAAAGACAGCCATGAATCCTGTTTCTTTCATAACCGTTTTATCGGGTTTAATCATATTTATAACCCCCTTTAAGTCAATAATAACATGTTTATAACGACATATATTTCTCGTTCAGAACTAAATACCGGCATTTTTATATCATTATTGACGTAAAAACATCTTTTTATATTCACTGTGCAGTATTATCCCACTCGAATATGTACTAAATATAAACACGTGTAGATTTATTTTACATGTGACGAATAGAAAACGCCTCCTCCGAAGTTTATTCGGAAAAAGCGTTTTTTAATGAAATATTCCTACGGATTATGAAATATATCAGCGCAGATAAAATGTGAAATAAAAATAAATCCATACGCTTTTTCATTGAGTAAGCTATTTCATATTGCATTATCAATATTTTATAAATCCCGCAAGGGATTTACTTCGTTGAAAAAGGACTTGCAGAAGCAAGTCCTTTTTCCTGGTGATCCAGCGGAGATTCGAACTCCGGACACCCTGCTTAAAAGGCAGGTGCTCTGCCGACTGAGCTACTGGATCAATATTGTAAACACGCTTTTACTTTAAGAAAGCCAAAAGCAATGTTGTACCCAATGTGAGTATGAAGAACAGCACTCCGAGAACCTTCGTGCCCTTAGCGAGTTTAGCCTCGATTGTTCTGCCCTTATGCTTACCGAAGAATGTCTCCGCACCGCCTGCGATAGCGCCCGAAAGACCTGCCGATCTGCTCTGCTGCATGAGTACAATAACAATCATTACCAGTGAGATAAGAATAAGCACCGCACCGAGGATGTATTCATAAGCTGCCATTCTGTCAAGTCCTTTCTTATGACGTTTCGTCAAACTGCTTGAATATATTATCACATCGAAAACAGAAAATCAAGTAGTTTTTTGATTTTTTTTAAAATTTTCTCATCTTTTGTTTTTTTGCGTTAAAAAATATTCTTGACGAAAGAGGTCGGACAAGTGTATAATATGGTATTATTGATTATATATAAATATATAATTCTTTATCTACAGTACTTCATCGGAGGCAGTTATGGCAAAAAGAAAAGAGTATTCAAATCAGTCGATAGTAAAACTTGAGGGACCCGATAAAATCAGAAAACGTCCCGCGGTTATATTCGGCTCTGACGACATAGAGGGTTGCCAGCACTCTGTTTTTGAAATTATTTCAAACTCAATCGACGAAGCCCGCGAGGGTCACGGAAATAAGATTACGGTAATAAGATATCTCGACAAATCGATAGAGGTTATCGACCACGGACGCGGTATGCCAGTCGACTGGAACGAAAAATACGGTCAGTACAACTGGGAACTGCTGTTCTGTGAAATGTACGCGGGAAGCAAATACGACACTAACGAGGGCGGAAGCTATGAGTTTTCGCTGGGTCTTAACGGACTCGGACTGTGCTCTACGCAGTGCGCGTCCGAATATATGGAGGCTGAAATAAAAAACGGCGGATTTATATACAACCTGCGTTTTGAAAAGGGATTCCCCGTCGGCGAAATGCAGAAGGAGCCCTATAATAAAAAGGACACGGGCACGCGCATACGCTGGAAACCCGACCTCGAGGTTTTCACCGACATTGACATCCCGCTTGAATACTTTCAGAATACGATTAAACGTCAGGCAATAGTAAATTCGGGTGTTAAATTTATACTTAAAAATCAGATATCCGAATCAAGATTCGAAACGTTCGAATATTACTATGAAAACGGAATAAAAGATTACGTTGAGGAATTCACGGGCGACGAGGCGTTTACTTCCGTTCAATTCTGGCAGACAGAGCGCGTCGGCAGGGACCGCGAGGACAAGCCCGACTACAAAGTTAAAATAAATACCGCACTCTGCTTTTCAAAGACAAAGCAGTTAAAGGAATTCTATCACAATTCGAGTTTCCTCGAGCACGGCGGAGCTCCCGACAAGGCGTTAAAAAGCGCGTTTGTCTCGCAGATAGATTCATATTTAAAACAAAACGGCAAATACACAAAAACCGACGGCAAGGTAAACATTCAGGACATCGAGGACTGTCTCGTTATAATCATTTCCTCATTCTCTACTCAGACGTCGTACGAAAATCAAACGAAAAAATCAATTACAAATAAATTCATACAGGAAGCAATGACGGATTTTCTAAAGCATCAGCTTGAAATTTATTTCATAGAAAACAAGCTTGAGGCCGACAGAATCGCAGACCAGATTCTCATTAACATGAGAAGCCGTGTTCACGCCGAAAAAGCGAAGCTCGCCATTAAAAATAATCTGACGGGCAAAATGGATATGGGCAACAGGGTCGAAAAATTCGTCGACTGCCGAAGCAAGAACGTAAACGAGCGCGAACTGTTCATAGTGGAGGGCGACTCGGCTCTGGGCGCGTGTAAACAGGCGCGGGATTCCGCGTTTCAGGCCATTATACCCGTCAGGGGTAAAATATTAAACTGCCTGAAAGCCGATTACTCGAAGGTATTTAAAAGCGAAATAATCACAGACTTAATAAAAGTCCTCGGCTGCGGAGTCGAGGTTAAGACAAAAGCGAATAAAAATATCAGTAACTTTGACATAGACGCTCTGCGCTGGAACAAGGTCATAATCTGCACCGATGCGGACGTCGACGGATTTCAGATAAGAACGCTGATCCTGACGATGCTTTATTCGCTGACCCCGACGCTTATAGAAGAAGGCAAGGTTTACATTGCCGAATCCCCTCTTTACGAAATAACGTCGAAAAACGGCACGTGGTTTGCATACAACGAACAGGAAAAAGCCGACGCGTTAAAAGAAATCGGCGACGCTAAATATACGATTCAGCGTTCGAAAGGTCTCGGCGAGAACGAACCGGACATGATGTGGATGACGACGATGAATCCCGCGACGAGACGGCTTATAAAAGTTGAGCCGAATTCGGATCCTGCAAAGACAGCCGATGTATTTGACCTTTTGCTGGGCGATAATCTTCAGGGCAGAAAAGACCATATAGCAAACAACGGATATAAATATATGGATCTTACCGATTTGAGTTAAGGAGGCGGTATCATGGCAAGAAAGAAAAAAACGGAAGAAGCAAAAAAACAGACTCCCGAACTTACCGCGCATATTCTCGGCGCGGGAGAGGTAAACGAACAGGATATCACCTACACGCTTGAAAACAACTACATGCCCTACGCAATGAGCGTTATTTTATCAAGAGCGATTCCCGAAATAGACGGATTCAAGCCCTCGCACAGAAAACTTCTGTATACAATGTATCTCATGGGGCTTTTAAAGGGCGACAAGGTAAAAAGCGCGAATATTGTCGGTCGCACAATGCAGTTAAATCCGCACGGAGACCAGGCGATTTACGAAACCATGGTCAGACTCACGCGCGGAAACGAAACACTGCTGCACCCGTATATCGATTCAAAAGGTAACTTCGGCAAAGCGTATTCAAAAAACATGCAGTACGCAGCCTCTCGTTACACGGAAGCTAAACTTGATAAAATCAGCGCAGAACTTTTTGCGGACATAGACAAGGATACGGTCGATTTCGTCCCCAATTACGACAATTCAATGACCGAACCCACGCTTTTCCCGGTAAGATTCCCGTCGATACTCGTTAATTCCAATATGGGTATAGCTGTCGGAATGGCAAGCAATATATGTTCATTTAATTTAAACGAGGTATGCCGTACGGCGATTGAACTTATAAAAAATCCCGATCACGTTATCGCCGACACTTTAAAGGCTCCCGATTTCAGCGGCGGAGGCAGACTGATTTACGACAGAGCAAAGCTCGAGGAAATTTACGAAACGGGACGCGGTGCCGTCAGAATCCGTTCAAGATACGAATATGACAAAAAGAATAACTGTATCGATATTACCGAAATTCCGCCGACGACAACGAGCGAGGCGATAATCGAAAAAATTATCGAACTTAATAAAACGGGTAAACTTCGCGACATCAGCGACATAAGAGACGAGACGGACAAGTCCGGTCTTAAAATCACAATCGATTTAAAGCGCGGAACCGACCCCGAAAAGCTGATGAATACGCTTTTCAAAAAAACTCCGCTCGAGGATTACTTCTCGTGCAACTTCAACATTCTTATCGGCAACGTGCCCAAAGTCATAGGCGTACGCGAAATTCTCAACGAGTGGACGGCATTCAGGAGCGAGTGCATTAAGAGAAAGACGTTTTTTGAACTCGAAAAAGCGAAAGAAAAACTCCATCTTCTGCTCGGACTTAAGAAAATACTTCTCGACATCGACAAGGCTATAAAAATAGTCAGAGAAACCGAGGAAGAAGCCGACGTCGTACCGAACCTGATGATAGGATTCGGAATAGACGAAACACAGGCGGAGTATGTTGCGGAAATTAAACTCCGTCATTTAAACAGAGAATATATTCTGAAACGCCTCTCGGATATCGACGATCTTCAAAAGAGCATCGAGGATATGGAGGATATATTAAAGAGCAAATCACGCATTAAAAAGATTATCATTTCAGAACTCGAGGACGTTTCGAAAAAATACGGAAAAGACAGACGCACCGAAATAATTTACGTCGACGAAGAGGAATCAAATGATTCTGACGACGAAATTCCCGATTACCCGGTTAAATTATTCTTTACCAAAGAGGGATATTTCAAAAAGATTACCCCTCTGTCTCTGCGCATGAGCTCAGAACAGAAGCTGAAAGACGGCGACGAAATAGTATATGAAACGGACGCGTCCAACGCGGATGAAATTCTGTTCTTTACAAACAAGTGTCAGGTATATAAGACAAGAGCGTGCGAATTCCCGGATACGAAGGCAAGCGTCTTAGGAGACTTCATATCGTCTAAACTCGCAATGGATAAGGATGAACTGCCCGTAAACATGACCGTTATCAAAAAATACACGGGTTATATGCTCTTCGTATTCGAAAACGGCAAAATCGCAAAAATAGACATGGACGCATACGAGACTAAGACGAACAGAAAGAAACTTATAAAAGCATATTCGGACAAATCCCCGCTCGTAAGCTGTATTCATATAGAAGAGGACGCCGACTACGTTATCCGCTCGACATCGGGCAGGTTCCTTATATTCAATTCGGGTTCAATATCGCCGAAAACGACTAAGGATTCTCAGGGCGTTGCGATAATGACTCTCAAAAAGGGTCACAAGGTCGCGGGCATTACGCTTTATAATGAAAATATGTTCGTAAAACCGTCACGATACAGGACAAAAACGCTCCCCGCGGCAGGAAGCACATTATCAAGCGAGGATTCGTTTGAGCAAATCAGTTTCTGATATTCAAGCGTAGTTAAAGATTCACATATTATTCTGAAGACAACAAAGAACCGGAGATGATTTTTATGCAGATACTCGTTGTAGAGGATGAAGTTTCCCTCGCAGACGCCATCGTCGCAATATTAAAAAAGGAACAGTACTTCGCCGACGCGGTTTACGACGGCAAGGACGGACTCGATTACGCTTTAAGCGGTATTTACGACCTTATCTTACTTGACATAATGCTGCCTAAAATGAACGGAATCGAAGTTCTTAAGGAATTAAGAAAACAGGGCATTTCCACTCCCGTCATGCTTCTTACGGCAAAAAGCGAGGTCGACGACAAAATACGCGGTCTCGACACAGGCGCGGACGACTATCTTACAAAACCTTTCAACAAGGGCGAACTGTTAGCAAGAATCAGAGCACTGACCAGGCGCAAGGGCGAGATTCCCGCCAACGAAATGACTTACGGCGACATTACGCTTAATCAGAGCACATATGAGCTTATATGCGGTGCAAATTCCGTAAAGCTCGGCGGTAAGGAATTCAAGATAATGCAGATGCTCATGTACGCGCCGAAAAACATTATTTCAAAAGACGAATTCATAGAAAAAATCTGGGGCTACGACAGCGAGGCGGAGTATAACAATATCGAAGTTTACGTTTCGTTTTTAAGAAAGAAACTCACCGCTATAAAGTCAACCGTTCAGATAAAAGCCTCGAGAGGAATCGGATATTACATTGAAGGATAATAATTTAATAATCAAAAAAACGCGGGACCGTTTTATAGCCATAAGCATGACGGCTCTTGTGATAATACTGATGTTTATATTCGGATTTATCAACATTCTGATGCACCTCGCGGTAAATCAGAGTCTTGAAAAAAACATCGACACTGCGGCGGCGGCTTCGACGTTCGCAATGACGAATTCAAAATTCGGATTCCCGTTTTCGTCCTCGCAGATAATCGGCTCCGAGGAACTTAAATCAATAAAATACATTTCCGCTTTCCTCGACTCCGACGGCAGTATATCGTCGCTCGTATCAAACATGACGGACGACCTGACGACAGGCGAAATGACGCAGATAGCATCGGGTATAATGGGTCTTAAAAAAGACTCGGGTACATACTCGCACTATAAGTACCGCATGGTTGCCAACGGAAACGACAGAATTCTCGTTATAGTCGACACGAGCGCATTTACGGGCATGCTTTCATCGCTTGCCAAAATCAGCGTATTTATTATCATTATAAGCATGATAATTGAATTCACGGTCGTAGTCGCCATGTCAAAAAAAGCGATAAAACCGCTTGAAGAGGCTTTCGACAAACAGAAGCAGTTTATTTCCGACGCAAGTCACGAACTTAAGACTCCCCTTTCCGTCATTTCCGCCAGTGCGGACGTGCTTGAAGCCGAGGAGGGTGAAAATAAATGGCTTACGTCGATAAAGGATCAAACCGAAAACATGTCGCATCTTGTTTACAGTCTTTTAGACCTTGCAAAACTCGACGAAATGTCTAAACCTCCCGTTATGGCTGATTTTGATTTAAGTTCGGCGGTGCTTAATATTGCTCTGGAATTCGAATGTCCCGCGTTTGAAAGCGGAAAAGAACTTACCTACGACATAAAGCCGGACGTTCACATGTGCGGAAACGAACAGAACATAAAACAGGTTATAACCATTCTTACGGAAAACGCAGTTAAATACGCCGGCGAACACGGTAAAATTGAGATAAGACTGCGCACCTCAGGCAAACAAAAAATTATCGAGGTCTACAACACCGGCAAGGGTATCCGCGACGACGAGAGGGATAAAATCTTCCAACGTTTCTACAGAAGCGACTCGTCTCGTTCGAGGAACACGGGCGGTTACGGTCTGGGACTCGCAATAGCAAAATCGCTCGTCAACGCAAACAACGGTACTATATCCGTAACCGGCGTAGAGGGACAGTGGATACGCTTCACAGTCATATTCCAAAGCGGTTCAAATCTACTCACGGGGGCTGTCAGATGAAAATAGTAAAAGCCGAAAAAGAATTTATATTTGACGAAAATCCGTACGCGCCCAGCTGTCACGCAAGCACGGTTCTCCCGCTCGACGGCGGAAAAACCGTTCTGTCCGCGTGGTTCGCGGGCGCGAAAGAGGGCGAAGACGACGTGGGCATTTGGTTTTCAAAAAGAACCGACGGCAAGTGGTCGTCTCCCGTTCTTCTGACAAAGGAAAAGGGCGTACCGCACTGGAATCCTGTATTATTCCAAAGAGAAGACTCAAGCGTTATTCTGTACTACAAATTCGGAAAACACATCCCGTACTGGCAGACGCGTTATATCATTTCAAAAGATAACGGCGAAACGTGGTCTGAGGCTCACGACGTAGTAAAGGATGATACGACCGGAGGCAGAGGCCCTGTTAAGAATAAATGCATTCGAATTTCAAACGGAGACGTGCTCGCTCCCGCCTCGACCGAACAAAATGGACGCTGGCGCTGTTTTATTGACATTTCGCACGACGACGGACTGACATTCGAAAAGCAAAAGTACATAGTCCGCCCGAGAACGGCAAAGGGTCTTGTTCAAATGATTCAGCCGACATTGTGGGAGTCAGAGAACGGTCATATTCACGCGCTCATGCGTACGAATAAGGGCAGAATTTACAGAAGCGACTCGTCCGACTTCGGCAGAACATGGACAAAAGCGTACGCGACAGAGCTTCCCAATAACAATTCCGGAATTGACGCGGTTAAAACGGACAAGGGTACTTTCCTTTTATATAATCCGGTAGAAGAAAACTGGGGCGCACGTTCGCCCGTTACGCTCGCATTTTCGGCTGATAACGGTAAATCATGGACGAACCTCAAAGACCTCGACTGCGAGGGCGAGGAATTTTCTTATCCTGCAATAACAGCCGTCGGGAATACGCTCTATCTTACATATACGTATTTAAGAGAAAAAATAAGATTCTGGAGAATAGAAGTCGAATGAAACTTATTACATTTATATATAAGGACTCAAAACAGCGCGTCGGAGTTGTATGCAGAGATGATAAAACCGTCACGGATTTAACTGACGAGTTTTACGATATGAATAATCTGATATCTTCCTGCAATCTCGGCGAACTTAAAAAATATCAGAAAGATTCGGACGATATTTTACTCTCGGAAATAAAACTTCTCGCACCGATTCCCGAACCCAAACAGGATATTATATGTTTAGGCATTAACTATTCGGAGCACGCGGAGGAATCGGCAAGATTCAAAAAAGAAAAATTCGACGGCAAGCGCGAATATCCCGTTTATTTTTCGAAGAGAGTGAATGAAGCTCTCGCGGATAACGAGACGGCTCACTGTCTTAACGCCGACGAAAAAATCGATTACGAAGCGGAGCTCGGCGTTATTATATCAAAAACGTGCAGAAATGTTTCCGCCGGGAACAGCCGTGATTATGTATTCGGTTATACAATTATAAATGATTTAAGCGCGCGGACGCTTCAGCAAAAACACAAGCAGTGGTACTACGGCAAGAGTTTTGATTCTTCATGCCCGATGGGACCGTGGATTGTGACTGCGGATGAATTTTCATATCCGCCGAAATTAAAAATAGAAAGTCGTGTAAACTCCGAGGTAAGGCAGAGTTCAAACACAGAAAAAATGATTTTCAACATTGATTACATAATAGAGGATTTGTCGCGTTCAATGACGTTAAAAAGCGCGACGATTATTTCGACAGGCACGCCCGCCGGTGCGGGAATGGGATTTGAACCGCCGAAATTCTTAAAAGACGGAGACAAAGTAGAATGCGAAATTGAAAATATAGGCATTCTTACAACTTATATATCGAAATAAAAGAGAGACGTATCAGGGGGATTTTCAATTGAATACAGAAGCAAAAAGCGATGAAACAAACGCATTTTCAAAGGAGCAGAAGAGCATACTTCTGCTCTGTTTTCTGTGCTATTCCGCAGCATACATGGGACGGCTGAACATTTCGGCGGCTCTGCCCGGAGTCACATCCGCGCTTGCGATTTCAGACGTACAGTCCGGCATGTTTCAGACGGTATTCGCGATAGTTTACGCAGTCGGACAGATAGTCAACGGCTCTCTTTCGGACAGAATAAAATCGAAAATCAACATAGGACTCGGACTGATAATTTCATCCGTGTGCAATATTGCGTTCGCAATGTCAATGTCATATTCGCTCTCGGTTGTGATATGGGCGTTAAACGGAGTCGGACAGTCGATGATATGGACTCCGGTAGTCAAACTTATTTCCGAATACTTTTCGGGCGAAAAACGCGACCGCGCTTCGTTTATAATGTCGATAACGGTTATATTGGGTCACTTCGCCGCGTGGGGAATATCAGGTCTTACCGCCGCATATCTCGGAATAAAGACATCGTTTATAATTCCCGCGTTTATAATGACCGCCGCCGCGGTGTATTCGATAATCGTGCTTTGCTTTAAGAATAAGAATAAAACACAGACTCTCATATCCGACAGCAAAACGGAGGTTAGTGCACAGCCGGTCAAGCCCATGACGGTCGGCAAAACGCTATCCTCGACGGGACTGATCGCACTGCTGATATGCTGTATATGCAACGGCTTCGTACGCGACTCAATCGTAACGTGGACTCCCACCGTTTTATCCTCGGGCAGCGGTTCGGTTACGCTTCAGTCGACGCTTTTATCATTAATACTCCCGATATTCGAGCTTGTCGGAATTGCGGCGGCAAAAAAGAGCTACGCCGTTTCGGGGTCGAGCGCAAGAAAAGCTAACGGAATCGTCCTCGCTTCGAGCGCGGTATTTTCACTTATATTAATATTTGTATATAAAAACACATTCGCGGCGGCTCTCATGCTCGCGCTCGCATGCGCGGCAAACTACGGAGTCAATCCGATGCTCACGACGTTTATTCCCATGGAATATGACAAAGCCGGACGCGTCGGATTTGTCGCGGGAACGGTCGACTGCTTTATCTACATAGGCTCCGCTCTCGCGGGAGTGCTGACGGGCGCGGTAAGCGAATCTTCGGGCTGGCAGAACGTATACGTATTATGGACTGTCGTCGCTCTCGCAGGCGCGGGACTGTCGTTTGTCTCCGCAAGCAGAGGAAAAAAGGGTTTGTCTGAATTATAATTAAATACAGAAAAAGCAGGCTGTGGGGTATTACCCCACAGTCTGCTTTTTATTTAGAGTTATATTAATATAATCCGTTTAAATATTCGTCCTTAAGTCCGTCTTTTACAATGCCCTTATACGCGTTAAGCTCCAATATCATACGCGATTTATCATAACTTTCGGTAATAAAGTCGCAGGCTATGATATTAGCCTTGTCGAGTCTTGACTCGCTGTCGGATATCGCGTCGGTAAACTTATGAAAATGAGGGCGCATCATATCGTTTAGCTTTCTCGGAGTTTTTACGCCGAGCTCGGTTCCGAGATTCGGTGTAAGCTGGGTCTGAAACCAGAAAAAGCCGTCGGTATTATCCGTCTCGAAATATTCGAGATTCTTAGGTATAAACGCCTCGGGACGGCTTCCGAACAGCTTTTTGTCCCACGGACTGCTCAGCGGACAGTCTACGCTCTGATTGTATCCCGCCATATAATTTATAAGTATATAGCGTTTACCGCTCTTTCTCAAATCGCCTATCGAAACATCTTTTATATCCTTAAAATCGGTATAGGCATATTTCGAGGGATGAATGTATTTTTCGAGCAGGATATCGACTGCGGCACAGTCGGCTTTATAAGTGAACGTAACCGGTCCGAAGGTCTGCGGATAATACTCTCTTACATCGAATATAAAGAATTCAGAGTCGTTTTCATTTAGCATTTTTTCCCAGTCCTTCAGTACAGACTCGAACGATACGCCGTTCGTAAGTCCGTGAGCAAGACGGATAACGCCTTTTTTGTCGGTGTTCAGACGGACGCAGAAATATCTTACGCCGTATTTGAACTGTTCGTACATATCGTCGTCCTGACAGCACGCGAGCGCATTCATTCCGTACGAACCCGCGTTATGCGAACCGGGAATTGCGATATGCGTCAGTTTTGCGTCGTCTTTGATATAAGACATCCAATTTGAGTAGATCATGTTTTTCCTCCGTTATTCTACCGATTTTAATGATTCGACCATGCTGATTTTCTTCATCTTGCCGTGCATGATAAAGTTTACGAGAACCGCGAACAGAACGGTTATTCCGACCGCGATAAGGTAATCGTACCAAATGATATTCTGTACGAACATAATAGCGTCGACCTTAACGTACTCTATCATTATTTTATGAAGTCCGATACCGCCGAAAATACCGATAACAATTCCGAGAATCGTGAGAATCACATTTTCTCTGTAAATATAATTCGATACCTCCATGTCGGTAAATCCGAGAACCTTTATCGTCGCAAGCTCCCTGTGGCGTTCCGCAATATTAATATTCGTAAGATTATAAAGAACTACAAACGCGAGCACTCCCGCCGCGACAATGAATATCATTATAATAATTCCGACGATATTTATAACCTTTTCGAACGAGTTTATCGTATCGGACTGGAACGCGACCGCATTTATACTGTCGTATTTCATGAGGTCGGAATTAAACTGCGCCTTAGCCGTGGCAATATCGGCTGAATTCCTTACGCTGTCACCGAACGAACCTATCGCATACGAAAACGACGGAGCGGACGAGAATACGGACTTATAGTAATTCGGACTCATGTAAATATATTGGAACGTATAGTTTTCCGTGATTCCCGCAACAGTGATATATTTGCGTTCTCCGGAATCATTCTCGACCCATACGCTGTCACCGACAGAAACGTTCGCGTCCTTTGCAAAAGCCTCCGTCACAATCGCGCCCGAATCGTCAAGCTTTAAACTCTCGCCTGTTTTTCTGTTTCTTAAATTCTTATATCCGTCAAGGTAATTCGAATCCTCGGGAACGAACAGATAAACGTCCATTATTTTATCGGATTCGTCGGACGATCCGCTGACGGACTGAACGGATGTAAGCATGAGAGAACCTACCCTGTCGTCGGAAGCCAAAGCATTGAGCAGTTCGGAATTCGATCTCGTCTGCGGTGAATCGAACACGAGCTGATAGTCGTAATTATCAACGCCGTTTTCGCCGTACTGTCTGCTCATAACCGATTTAAGCGACGTAAAGAATCCTATACTGCCGAGAATCAGACTCATACATCCGGCTATACCGACTACGGTCATAAAGAAACGAGTCTTGTTTCTGGCTAAGTTACGCGCCGTAACCTTTGAGGTGAAGTTAAGATGTTTCCATATAAATCCGATTTTTTCAAGCAGAACTCTCCTGCCCGCTTTCGGGGGCTTAGGTCTCATAAGAAGCGCAGTACGCGAGGAAATCTCACGCATACAGCACACCCACGCCGACCCCATGGTAACAAGCAGAGAAATTCCCATACCGAGAATTATATAGACGACCGGGAATGTTATTATCAATTCGGGCATGGAGAACATTACGGAGTACGCCTTGAATATGGCTATCGGCATACCGTATATGCCCGCCGTTACGCCTATTGCGGAGCCTATAAAGCTTGAAAAAAATGCGTAAAGCATATATTTTGAAATTATCGCCGAAGAACTGTAACCTATCGCCTTGAGAGTACCCATTTGGGTGCGTTCCTCCTCGACCATTCTCGTCATTGTTACGAGACATACGAGAGTCGCGACTATAAAGAAGAATACCGGAAATACGTTTGAAAGAACGCTTACCGTGTTAACCGCGTCGATATATGACGAATAGCCGGGCGTGTCGTATCTGTCGAAAACCGTCCACGAAGCGGACGGCAGATTATCGAGAAGCTTCTGCGCGCTCTTAATTGAATTCTCGGCGGCAAGAAGCTGTTTCTCTCCCTGCGTGCTTTGATTTACATATTCGGTTGTCGCTTTGTCAAGATACGTCTGCGCGTTTGCAATAACCATCTTTAAACTGTCAAGACTGTTTTCGCCCGAATTCTCCGAAATCATAAGCTCGACCTGCGCGAGGGTAAGATTCGACTTACCGATCTGAAGCTGATCGTAATACGACTGAAGCGCATCGGCGGCCGATTTAAGCTCAGCTTTTTTCGTATTCCAAAGCTCCTCTTTTTCATCGTAAGCGACCTGCGCAAGGTCAACCTTTGCCTGCGCGTCGGTAAGTTCCTTATTGGCTGTTGTCAGAGCCTCCTCCGCGACGGCAAGCTGAACCTTATACTCGGTAAGCTGTGTCTGGAGCAGAGTGTTGGCTTCGCTCGCTATTCCCTGCGCCGACTGCGACTTTATCGCGTTGTAAATTTCGGGATACGCGTTCTTAATAACGGCTAAAATGCTGTTTACCTGGTCAGAATCCATAGAGGAATTCTGATAATCCTTCAGCTGCTTTAAAACCGTCTCGGTTGACGCTATCAGCTGTTTCATTGTAGTTACGGTTGTTGTCGCGTTGTCAACGGTGCTCTGCGACGTTGATATCGCTCTGTCTGCCGTATCGAGAGCCGTTTTTGCTTTATTTAACTCCGTGCGTTTTTCTTCAAGCTCGTTGTTTTTCGTATTATATTCCGCAAGCAAACGGCTGTACTGCTCGACGGAGGAATAATAATTGGATTCGTTTCCCGAATATTCGTCCGCGGCAAGACCGTATTTGCCCGCAAATTCTTCAACGGCTTCTTTATATGCACCGTCGGGATCGTCTACGTAATGCTGATATTTTGCGATCTGTTCTTTAGCTTCTCTGATTTTTTTGTCGAAATTATCTTTCGCCGTCTTATACTCCGCAGTTGCAGCCGTGATTTTACCGGGCAGGCTCGCCGCGAGATCGGCAACGCGCACGTTGATTCTGCCCGCGGATATTTCGCTTATCTTATCCGCGACGGGCTTTAACATATCGGTATATTCCTGTGAAAACGGATCGTAATTTTCACTTGAAGCAACCTTTATATAAGCCTCGGTGTAATAATCCGTCGAAAACGCTGTATCGGGAATAATGATAAACGTACCGATTTTACCGCTTCCGACAAGCGAGTTTCCGCGTTCGTACGAAAGGTAATAAGGCGAACGGATAATTCCGACAACGGTAAATTCCGTGACGTTAAGATCCGAAACGGACGCGCCGGAATCGCCCTCCAGACTTATTTTAGCTCCTATTTTAAAGCTGTCGGGAGTCGAAAGCGTACTCGCGTCGACGAGACATTCGTTGTCCGAGGTCGGATAGCTTCCCTCTATGAGCTGGGGACGGTTCATGAACGAGCCGTCGTCGGTTCCCGCCGATTTATACACGTAATTGAAATAATTTTCGAGCTGACTCATGCTCATGCCGTAAGCTCTCGTGCTTATCTGCGAGCCGTCTATGTCGATTTCGGGGCTTCCGTTTACGAACACGAGCGCGTCGGTAAATTTCGACGGCATAACGTACGATACATTTTCAACGTCTGAAATTGCCGAGATATCGTCGTCGGTCAGTCCGAGAGTCGAACGGACTCTCAAATCCATAAGATTATTCTCCGAAAAATACGTTTTCGCGGTCTCTTTCATATCGGGAACCGCGGCTTTCGCTCCTACAAAAATACCCGCGCCGAGCGCAATTATTATAATCAGCGACAGAAATCGGCTTTTCGTCCTGAATATCGTGCGGACTATTTCCCTTAATAATGCTCTGCTCACTTTTCGGCCTCCGTTACCATTCGATCTCGTCAACGCTTAAAGGCGTTTCGTTAATCTCAATCCTGTTTACCCTGCCGTTTTTCATTGTAATAACTCTGTCCGCGACGGGAGTCATCGCCTGGTTATGCGTAATAATAACGACCGTCATACCCGTTTCACGGCACGTTTTTAAAAGGAGTTTGATTATCTCTCGTCCCGTGTTGTAGTCGAGTGCGCCCGTAGGCTCGTCGCACAGCAGAAGTTTCGGGTTTTTCGCAAGGGCGCGCGCTATCGCGACCCTCTGCTGTTCGCCGCCCGAAAGCTGTGACGGGAAGTTGTCCATTCTGTCGCCGAGTCCGACTCTTTCGAGAACTCTTACGGGATCGAGCGACTTCGTGCTTATCTGCGAGGCAAGCTCGACGTTTTCAAGAGCCGTAAGATTCGGGACAAGGTTATAAAACTGAAATACGAATCCGACGTCGTAACGTCTGTATGCCGTGAGTTTTTTCTCATTGAACGTATTAATAAGTTCGCCGCCGACTCTGACTTTGCCGTCGTCGCATTCGTCGATTCCGCCGAGAATGTTGAGTACGGTTGTTTTACCCGCGCCCGACGCGCCGACGATCATGCAGAATTCGCCCTGTTCTATATCGAACGAAACTCCGTCCGCGGCGTTTACGGAAACGTCGCCCGTGCTGTAATGTTTATAAACAGATCTCATTTCAATAAATGCCATTGATAAAACTCCTTATTCAATACTCGAAAGAACCTTTGCAATAACGGGTCCGGCATTCGCAAGTCCCCCGCCCGCGTTTTCTACAACTGCGACAAATGCGTACGGGAAGTTTTCATCCTGTGAAAAGCCAACGAACCATGCGTGCGGTTTTTTATCGTCTCCGACTTCGGCGGTACCCGTCTTTCCGCAGAGGGTAAGGTCTCCGAAGCGGTAATCACCGTAATAATTTTCAACGTTCGAACGAAGAAGTGTTTTCATCGTCGAAGCTGTCGACGGAGATATGTTAATCCCCGAATCTTTATTTTCATTTTTATAAACGACGTTTCCCTTTTCGCTCGAAACCGACTCTACGAAATACGGTGTTACGCTTTTACCGCCGTTGGCAATCGCGCCCATATAAAGCATCATCGAATACGGATTTATAAGCGTCGTATACTGTCCTATGCCCGCCCAGCCGAGATCGGCTTTGCTTATTCCGCCGTCGAGTTTGAAACGGCTTGAGGAAGTGTCTACCCTGCTCGAATTATACGATTTGCCCATGCCGGTCTGTTCGAACGCGGCGGCAAGTTTTTCACTTCCGAGTTCGTCGGCAATCTGAGCAAAAGCCGAGTTGCACGAACAGTTCAGAGCCTGTTCAAAAGTCACGGTGCCGTGAACGTCGTTGCATATAACCTTGCCGTCACCCGAATCGTACTCGCCCGTACATTCAAAAGTCCGCGTAAATATATCACCGATATTTTCGACGGCGGCGAGCGCGGTCACGGTTTTAAACGTGGAACCGGGAACGTAAAGACCGTTAAAAAGTCTGTTTATATATATTCCGTCATATTTTCCGGAGTCGTCGGTATCAATATCGCCGGGCTTATTGAGTATATCGAATGCCGGAGAAGAAACCGCGCATATAATCTCGCCCGTTTTGTAATTATAAACTCCTACGGTGCCTTTTCTGCCGTCGAGCGCTTTATACGCGGTAACGCAGAGATTCGCGTCAAGCGTCAGCTTCATTGAATTCTTATCCTCCGCGTTTACGCCGAAAATAAGGCTGTAACCGGAAAGTTCCTTTTTATAATTCGACTGTATTCCGTCGGAAATAAATCCGCTGTTGTCGCCGAGAATATGAAGCGTCGCCTTTCTTATATTTTTATCGTCCGAATAATATCTTTCGCCGTCTTTCGAGTACGACAGCACTTCGCCGTTTCTGTCGTATATGTCGCCTCCCGCAGTCAGAACGCCGTGAGAGAAGAGATGATTGTTTGCGGTTTTTAAAGCGTATTCCTCGGCATGGGTAAATACCGAAAAAATGAGCAGAAGCGCAGCGGCGGTAAATACGACAGCGAGAACGGCTATAATAAATACACGTTTATTAATCGTCTTCATCTCTTACCCGCCTTCTTTCTCGAAAAAAGTCCGGGATAGCTTCTCGAATCGGCCGCTTTTATAAACGCGAGCAGTCCCCACGCGCATATCATGCTCGAGCCTCCCCTGCTTATAAACGGAAGAGTGACGCCCGTCATCGGCAGAAAATCCGTCACGCCGAATACATTTAAAGCAGTCTGAATAAGAAGCATTCCGGCGGCGGCGCACGAAGCTATGGAGAAAAACGTACTGCGCGCGTATTTTGCATTATACACGGCATAAACGCTCAGAGCAACAATTGTAAATACAACGAGAAACGCGGTAAGCATGCCCATCTCCTCGCCCATGAGTCCGAATACGAGATCCTCGCTCGCGGCAAAAACATTTCGAAGATATCCCTTGCCGAGACCTACTCCGAAAAATCCGCCCGAGGCAAAGTAGATAAGCGTCCTTGTCTGCTGATATCCCGAGGAGTTCATATACTCCCAGATGTGTCTGTAATTCTGAAATCTCGATAAAACATAGGGTTTTACCGTTATAATAAGTATTCCGCCCAAAAGCGCGGCGGCTCCTATTAAGAATATCGTTTTTATATCTCCCGAACGCATGAAAGCTATGAGAATAAACGTTGCAAAAAATATGAGCGCCGTTCCGAAATCGAACATCAAAAACAGCAGTCCCACGCACGCGACGGAAAACGCTATATACGAAAGAAGTGAACGTGTATTCTGTAATTTATCAAGGGTAGCCGCTCCGACATATATAAACGCAAGTTTGACTATCTCCGAAGGCTGAATCGAAATGCCGTGAAAATAAACCCAGTTTTTAGCTCCGTTTATGGGTTCTGCAATGAGATATGTAAGTCCCAGCAGTCCTATGGCGGCAATAGCCATCGGTATACGCATATACGCCGTCCGCTTCGTATCCCGCATGAACTGAACCATTACGATAAACATTATGAGTCCCGCAATTACGGCGATAAACTGAACCTTGAGTTTTTCGGGCGACGCGCCCGCCGTCAGAAACAAACTTACAGACGAGAGGGTAAACGCGGTCATTTCGATTCCTATATGCGAATTAATAACAATCGCAAACACAAAGAAATAGACCCACTCTATTATTGCATATGCGGAAAATATAATGACCGTTTCGGTAAAATACTCACTGTCGGAATCGTTTAAGAGCGTGAATGAAGCAAGAAGCTGAAACATTGTAATACAAATCATTATAAGAAGGTTAACAAGTCCGTAAACGCTTCCCGGTCTGCCGTAGGACATTTTTACGCTCTTGGCGCCGTTTCTTTTCATCTTGTTCTGCGCTCCCTTCTGCGTTCCGGAGTACCGGCGTTTCGTCCCGCGTTACCGCACGCTCTTTCATCCCGAGGCAGACGCCTTTTTGACACTTTGACATTCTTGGCGCGTCCGCCCGAAGCGCGCGAAGCCGGCGGATCCCCGTCATAGAAAGTAAACTCGCCCGCGCCTATTTGTATAACGTCTCCGCTTTTAAGCTCGGACTTTTTATCAATCGCCTTTCCGTTTACGAACGTGCCGTACGACGAATGAGTATCGTATATCATCCATCCGTTCTGAGAATTCGACAACACCGCGTGAAAACGCGATACAGACATATACGTCAGCACGATATCGCATGTTTTAGCCTTGCCTATAGACGTTTCGGCATGGCTTATATCTATAAGTCCGCCGTCAAAATCGTCTACAAGCGTCGCCTTTATCGTACGTTTCGCGGGGCGGATAAACAGCGAAACGACGGAAACGGTAAGAATTATAAGAAGCAATATAAACATGGCGGCTCTTATTACGAACGCTGTTGTAAACGTCATATAAATTTCCTCCCCGGATATCTTTAAAGCAATACATATATATAATATAATTATTTATAAGAAAAGTCAACAAATTTAAAATTATTATAATAATTTCAAATATTGACTTGAATGATAATAAGAGTGTATAATATGTATCAATAATAAACTCGGAGGCTTGATTATGTCTGTAAAAACAATACCTTTCGGAGAAAAACCGAACGGAGAAAAAGTAGAAAAATATATTATAGAAAATAAAAACGGTGTAAAAGCGGGAATTCTCACCCTCGGAGCAACGCTTGCCGATATGATAGTAATGGACAAGAATTCAAACGAAAGAGACGTTTGTTTGGGTTTTGATAATCTCGGCGATTATCTTACGCTTTGGGATTATCAGGGCGCGGTCGTAGGTCCGTGCGCAAACAGAATCGGGGGCGCGTCATTTGAAATCGACGAAAAAAAATACGCCGTAACCGCAAATGAAAAAGGCATAACATGTCTTCACTCCGCAGGTGAATTCAACAACGCCGTATGGAACGCGAAAATTTTAAACGACAAGTCAGTTGCCTTTACATATAGAAGTCCGGACGGAGTGAACGGTTTCCCCGGAAATATCGACGCAAAAGTTACATATACTCTTTCGGACAATGACGAACTGAGCATAGACTACGAGGCTGTTTCAGACAAAAAAACGCCTATAAACCTTACGAATCACGCATATTTTAACTTAAACGGATACGACGGCGGAGATATACTCTCGCATACGCTGAAACTCAACTGTTCGCATTTCACCCCGGTTGACAGAAACAGCATTCCCACAGGCGAAATACGTGATGTAAAGGGCACACCCTTTGCATTTAATACAGCAAAAAAAATAGGCTCCGACATTAACGCAAATGACGAACAGCTCATATTTACGGGCGGATTCGACCACAATTTCTGTATAGACGGATTCGACGGTTCATTAAGAGAAGCCGCCGAGGCGTACAGCGAAAAGTCGGGCATATGTCTCAATGTTTTCACGACTCTCCCGGGCGTTCAGTTCTATGCGGGCAATTTCCTTAAAGGCGACAAGGGCAAAAACGGAGTTCCGATGAATTACAGAAGCGGATTCTGCCTCGAAACTCAGTTTTACCCCGACAGCGTAAACAGACCGGAATTTCCCTCATGTATATTTGACGCGGGCAAAAAATATACTTCAAAAACGGTATTTAAATTCTCTGTAAAATAAATTTAAGAGTATTTTAAGGACATAAAACTATAATCAAAGTCGGAGCGTTATGTACGTTCCGGCTTTTTGTTTACATATTTTTAACTTGACTTAATATTTTTATTATTATATTATTATAGTAGTAGGCTGCTTAGCGGGACAGGCTTCAGCCCGATAGGAGAAGATTTTATGAAATTTCGCAGGATTACAGCAATAATTCTTGCCGTCATGCTGATGATACCCTTTTTTTCTCTGGCTTCATCAGCTCTGGTACTTGCCGAAACTCAATATAACTATGACAAAGCCGACCCGTCGTGGCTTAAGGACCTCGTCGTTATGGAACAGCTTAATATAAACGACGCGGCAGGCGGCAGGCTTAATAAAATCTGCGCCGACGCGGAATATGAATACACGGAAACCGCCCAGACATTCAAGGAAACGGTTTCGTACTACTATCTTCTTTATAAACTTGACGCCGACGCGAGAAAAGCGGCGTATCTTTACATTCTCGATTATCTTAATTTATTTTCATCCGCGGCAAACGGAAACGTCTCCGACGACTACATACGCTACTGGCTTGAAAGCGCGGGAATTGTCTACCCCGAAAACGAGACTGCCCTCACCCCCGTTCTTGCACGTGCGCTTTATGCTCTGCTTACATCGTCGGATTCAAAATATACGATAGAAAAAGGCACCGGACTTGAATCCGCGCTGATGGCGTATGCGGCGAAAACGTTCGGAGTCGATATAAAAACGCTCAGAAAGTACTCTCAGACGGAGATTTTAACCCTCGACCAGTACGTGACGGCGGCATGCCGTTATACCCTTTACCTTAAGGGCTATAAAGTCAACAAAGATACTGATGAAAAAGAGGTTGCGCGCCTCATGGCGGTGTATGTCATAGAAAGCCAGGGCATAGCCGTCGACCCCGACAAAATAACGTTTGAAGAGCTTCAGACGAAATACACTACCGCAATGCTCGGAAAAATATATGACGTCACCCCCGACCCCGATATGATGAAGCAGGCAGTTGATTCGAATTCCGTCGCTTCGTACATTCTCCAGCTGATAGGCAAGAAGTATAATTTAACCGTGAGAAGTTCTCTTTCATACGACGAAATGTTCGCCCTTGTAAGAGACAATACGGATTATTTTAAATTAGAAGACAGCGAATTCTACGCCGATATCGATAAATACAAAGTTAAACTTGACTACAAACGCGACAAAATCTGGGTAATGCCCACTGCGATTACCGATACGAACATTATATCGGGATGCGTAGTAGAAATATTCATAAACGGACAGCAGGTCAAGGATAATTATTTTACAAAGATCGCGCTCGACTCTTCGAAAACATCCGAAACGATAACTGTGCGCGTCGACTATTATAAGAGCGGAGAAGCTAAAAAAACTTCAAATTATTACATTGAGGTTTATCAGGGCACCGAAACTCCCCCGCAGAACGAAAATCCGATAGCAGGCATAATCTCATCCTCATCCGATCGTATTAAGAAGATAAAAGACTCGCTCGGCGACGACTCCGTATTCTCCGATATTTTTCAGAATATCAATTTCAATCTGCCTCAGAGAGTTTTAAGCATAATGTCACTGCTCGTTCCCAGTTTCACAAACGGGCTCGGAAACGGATATCAATATATTAAAAAGATATTCGGATTTGCCGATGACAAAAATTCGGGAACAATAACCACCGACAACATAAGCGGAGTCGGAGGACTCGAAAGTTATCTGCAGTCCGGCTCCTCGGGAGTCAGCATCCCCGTTTCCACTCAGCTTATAACAAACAACTTAACCTCCGGCTCACCGCAGGTCAATTATGTCGGCGTTGATAAGTATGTCGTCGAGCCCGCAACGGGAAACATCAGCTATACCGATACCGGCAATGACAAAACATTCTCATTCGGCGACGAAAACAGTGTTCTGGCAGTCTCGCTGTTCATCATGGCAGCGGCAATAATAGCAGTCGGAATAGCGCTTGCAGTGAAATTCAACGGTAAACGTTCATCCGGTCCGCACGGAAAATCCCGGCGCAAGGTAAGAAGATAAAAAGATAAATTATATAACAATTCGTATAAAAAAGAGGAGAAAAACATGGCTAACGAAAAAATAATGATCGTCGACGACGACATTAACATCTGCGAACTTATACGTCTGTATCTCGAAAAAGAGAAATACACGACGGTTATTGTCAACGACGGTCTCGAGGCAGTACAGACATTCAACGAGGTAAATCCCGATCTCGTACTGCTCGATATAATGCTTCCGGGACTTGACGGATGGCAGGTTTGCAGAAAGATAAGAAATAATTCGAACGTTCCTATTATAATGCTCTCGGCAAAGAGCGAAACGTTTGACAAATGTCTCGGACTTGAGCTCGGCGCGGACGACTACATATCAAAACCGTTTGAAACCAAGGAAGTTCTTGCGAGAATCAAAGCGGTTCTCAGACGTTCGGCATCCGTTATGACCGAACAGGTCAACGAGGTTCACTACGACAAACTGTCGATTAATATTACGAATTACGAGCTTAAAGTTAACGGAGTCGTAGTAGACACTCCGCCCAAAGAGCTTGAACTCATTTTCCATCTTGCAAGCAATCCCAACCGCGTATTCACAAGAGACCAGCTTCTCGACGAGGTTTGGGGATTCGACTACTACGGAGATTCGAGAACCGTCGACGTTCACGTAAAGAGACTGCGTGAAAAATTCGAGGGCGTATCCGACAAATGGGAACTTAAAACCGTTTGGTCGGTAGGATATAAATTTGAAACAAAGGATTGAGATATTTAAGTGAATAAGTCAGACGATAAAATTACGGCGTCAATGCCGAAACAAAGCGTCTCGCTGTTTAATAAATATTTCAAATTCTTTTCAGTCACTTTTCTGATATGCCTTACCTTATTAAGTCTTACGCTTATGATTTTCATAGCTGACTACTGGGAGGATCAGAAAAAACTCGATTTGTACAATGCCGCAAGTAACGTTGCGGCATTTTGTTCAAATTTGTCCGAAAACAGCGAAAGCAAAAAATACGGCGAAACACTGAAAACCACCATTAACAATATTGCCGGGGTATCGGGCGCCGACATTCTTATAGTCAGTTCCCGTCCCGATAACGCATACGTAGAATACTGCGGATGTGCGGATAAGAGCGAGTCGGAAACGGTATGCAAAAGACACAGCGGAATGAAAATTCCCGGGGAAATAATAACGAGCATGCTCGTCGAGGATCAGTTTACAAACGTCGGAACACTATCGGGTACGCTTCAGAACAACCACTTTATCGCTTCATCAAAAATTCTTGACAAAAACGGAAATATAACAGCCGTCGTTATTGTAATACAGCAGTTAAGCGACGGACTTAAACCGTATCTCAGCTCTTTCATAAAAACATTTACGGTTGCAATAGTTATTTCGCTCTTTACCGTCAGTATCGGCGTATACATAGCCGCATATTCGCTTACAAAACCCATGAAACAGGTAGCCGAAGCAACGCGCCATTTTTCGGACGGAGATTTCAGTTACCGCATAAAAATTCATCAGGGAAAGAAAAGCGTGCGCGAAATAGACGAGCTTCAGTATGCGTTCAACTCAATGGCTGACGCGCTCGAAGATCTCGAAAAATCACGTTCGAGCTTCGTCGCAAACGTTTCTCATGAATTAAAAACGCCGATGACGACAATAGGCGGATTCATCGACGGCATAATCGACGGAACAATCGACGAGGAGCACCGCGGATATTATTTAAAAATAGTATCGGATGAGGTAAAAAGACTTTCACGTCTCGTTGTTTCAATGCTCAATATGTCAAAAATCGAATCAGGAGAACTGACGCTCAGCGTTTCGAAATTCAACATATCCGATATGCTTTTAAAAATATTTTTGTCGTTCGAACGCCAGATTGACGCTAAAAAAATCAGCGTCGAGGGGCTTGTCAAGCTCGGAAGCGTCAGCATTGAAGCAGACCCCGACATGATAAATCAGGTTTTTTATAATCTGGTTGACAACGCCGTTAAGTTTACCGACTACGGCGGAACGATATCAATAAGGACGGAGACGGACGGCGAATATTTCACAGCCTACCTTAAAAATACAGGCAAGGGCATCAGTCCTGAAGACCTTGAAAGAATTTTCGACAGATTCTATAAGGCTGATAAATCGCGCTCACTCGACGCAAAAAGCGCCGGACTCGGTTTGTTTATAGTTAAAAGTATAGTCGAGCTTCACGACGGAAAAATATATGCTGACAGCGTTCAGAATGAATTTACGCAATTTACAGTTAAATTAAAGGTACGGCTTATACAATAGGCTCAGAAAGTACGAAGCATACTTTTACAAAAAAGCCAATTTTATCAAGGAGGTCTTTTTTATGACTGACGATTATGAAAAATACACATCAAATCCCGAATCCGGAGATGAAAATAATAATTCCGGAACGCCCGCCGGAGACAACCCGGACAACGGCGCGCAGACAGATTCTTACGAAAACGAGCAAAGCGCGGACAACAACGAAAACGCACAGCACGTAAACGCAGAATACGAGAAAAACGGATTCAGTCAGAACAACTCATACGCTTCGGGCGAATATTCGTACAAGGGCGACCCGAGCAAACAGCAAAACAATCCGTACTCGACACCCAATCAAAACGGATATACCCCCTACGGCGCACCGAATTACAATAATTATCAGAATCCGCAGAACAATAATTATTCTAATCCCTATACCGCGTCCAATGCTCCGGGATATCAGCCTCAGTACCAGCCTCCGCAGAAGAAAAAGAATACGGGCAAAAAAGTATTCTTCGGCATTCTTATAGGCATACTTGCTATAATCGTTGCGGCAATTATTCTTACCGCCGTTACAGGCAAGTCAACGGATTTAAACAGTAAAGACAAAAAAGAATCCGTAACAAGCAACGAAGTAGGTTCTCTTGAAATTTCCGACAGCGCTTCTTCATCCTCCCCTGCAAACGAGGTTTATAAAAAGATTGTAAAATCAAACGTCGGACTTCTCGTTTATGCAAACAATAAGCTTTCCACCGAAGGTTCGGGCGTTATCGCAAAAGAGGGCGACGACGGATATACGTACATCATAACCTGCGCTCATGTTATTCAAAACGGCTCAAAGATTGTCGTTCAGACATACGATAAAGAGGAATACGATGCAGAAATCGTAGGCTATGACACAAGATCGGATCTCGGCGTACTCAAAATTAAAAAGACGGGACTTGACTGTGCGTCATTCGGCGACTCTGACAAACTTGAAGTCGGTCAGACCGTATATGCAATAGGCAACCCCCAGGGCAGTCAGTTCGCAGGTTCGTTCACGTCGGGCATGATTTCCGCAATAGACAGACCCGTAAGCTCTTCGACGGGCTATGAAATGAAATGCATACAGCACACGGCGGCTATTAACCCCGGCAACTCGGGCGGCGCGCTCGTCAACGACAAGGGCGAAGTCATCGGCATCAACTCCATGAAGATAGCTTCGACCGATACCGAGGGCATGGGATTCTCCGTTCCCTCGAGCGTAGTTAAGGAGATATTCGACTCTATCGTTGCAAACGGTTATGTAACCGGCAGAGCAAAACTCGGTATCACATATGCGGCGGCTGTAAACTATGACCAGTACAGCATGTATGTAAATATCAAGGGACTTCCCTCCGGCTCTATCGTAATAGCAAGCATTTCCGACGACAGCGCTCTTAAAGATACGAAGGCTCAGGTCGGCGACCTCATCGTAGGCGTTAACGGCAAGGATATGGACTCCACCGGCATGCTCGCGGAAATGATGGAGGACATGAAAGCTGGAGACAAGCTCACACTCAACATCGTCAGAATCAACACTCAGAACTGGTCTCAGGAAACGTTCGACATTACCGTAACGCTTGTTGAGGACAGAGGCAACACAACGGTTAACGACAACGATTCTCAGGATAACAACGAATCTGACAACGGCGGTTCATACGGCAGTTCAGACGATCTCGAAAGATATTTCGAAGAATACTTCAAAAAGTATTACGGGAACGGAAACTAATCGTTAATACAACATCAAAAGGGCTTTGAATCGAGTGTGATTCAAAGCCTTTTTTCTGTTAGTCATAAAAAGTTTATAAAAACAGCAAACATTTACACCCTTTGATGTTGACTTTTTCATCATTAGGCGGTACAATAATTATACTCGTGTTCAATTTTCGGAGGGAGCATTATGGATCAAAAAAAAGAAGACAGACGTATCCAGTATACAAAGCGCATGCTTCAGGACGCCGTCTTTGAACTGCTTAAAGAAAAAAACGTAAATGAGATCTCCGTTACGGAGCTTTGCGCCAAGGCAAATATAAACAGAGGTTCGTTTTATAAATATTATACGAACATTTACGATCTGCTGTATCAGATTAAAAATAAATTTCTGACATCTGCGAGAGAGACCGTTGACGAAATATTCGCAACGCAGGACACTTACGAGATGTTCGTAAAGCTTCTCGTCCTCATTTCGAATAACAGAGAGATTTTCTCCATGATAATAAATTCGAGTCACAGCAGCGATATTATAAATGAAGTCGCAGGTCCCGCTTACGTTATGAGCGTGCAGACATGGCTTACAAATCAGAGCGGAATTTCTGAGGAAAAATTTATGTACATATTCAACTTCCTTGTCGGCGGTGCGGTTTTCACCATCGGCAAATGGCTTAACAACGAGTGTAAAGAGGATATTCCTACAGTCTCAAAGTACCTTGCCGAATGCACGGACAACATTTTGGGCGTTGAATGATAAAACACAAAAAAAACTGCGAAGTTTTACAGCTTCGCAGTTTTTTATTATAATATATTAAATTAAAGAACCCTTACTCTGATAACACCGTCAATAGACTTTAAATCGTCCGAAATACCGGAAACATCGGAATCGGTATCGATTATAACATATCCCGTATTCTTTCTTATTGAAACGGATGCGTCTGTACGGTCAACGCCTTTTGAGTCAAGGCATTCAAATATCTTTGCGCTTACATCTGAGTCGGTAATAACCGTAATACGGCTTTTTCCGGGGACTCTGTCCTTGGACACACACGGAAGATTAACGGAATTTATAACGTTTCCGTTTTCAATGTATTCAACTGTCTGCTCAACAGCCATAACCGCACAGTTTTCCTCGGATTCCGGCGTAGACGCTCCGAGATGAGGAAGCGCGATAACGCCGTCAGTACAAAGCTGGTCGTCCGTCGGAAAATCCGTAGCGTACGCCGAGCATTTTCCGTTTTCAAGAGCAGAAAGAATATCGGAATTATTTACAAGCTCCCCTCTTGCAAAATTGAGGATTCTTACACCATCCTTGCACTTTGCGAGAGTTTCGGCACAAATCGTGTTTTTCGTAGAATCGTTAAGAGGCGCATGGAGAGTTATATAATCGCTCTCCTCAAAAATACGGTCTATTACTGATGTAACTCTTATAGTTTTATCAAGCATAGAGGCGGCTTTGTCCGATAAAAACGGGTCGTAGCCTATAACGTCCATTCCGAGAGCCTTAGCGCCGTTTGCGACGAGAACGCCGATAGCGCCGAGACCGATAACTCCGAGGGTTTTGCCCTTAATTTCGGGACCGGCAAAATTCGACTTACCCTTTTCGACTTTTTTGGAAACCTCGTCGCCGCTTCCCTTGAGCGTTTCGCACCACTTTGCTCCCGCGACTATTTTACGCGATGAAAGGAACAGCGCGCAGAGTACGAGTTCCTTAACGGCGTTGGCGTTAGCTCCGGGCGTATTGAATACGCATATACCGTTCTCGGTGCATTTGTCAACAGGGATGTTGTTATATCCCGCGCCTGCTCTCGCAATAGAGAGTACGCTCGACGGAATCTCGGTATCGTGCATGGATGCCGAACGCACAATAACGGCGTCGGGTGAAGCGCAGTCGTCGGTACAGAAATATTTTTCCTTATCAAATTTGCCGAGACCGGCGGCGGATATTTTATTAAGAGTTAAAATATTATACATATAAAATCAACCTCTCACTGAAATTCAGGCGTTATCCGCCTCGAATTTTGCCATAAAATCAACAAGCTTACGAACGCCCTCGATAGGCATTGCATTGTAAATCGAAGCTCTCATACCGCCGACGGTTCTGTGACCTTTAAGATTTACGAATCCCGCTTCTTCAGCCTCGGCAATGAACTTCTTGTTAAGCTCATCGGAATCTGTAACGAAAGGTACGTTCATGAGAGAACGATCCTCTTTTACGACGGTGCCTCTGAACATCTTTGACGAGTCAAGGAAATCATAAAGAATCTTAGCCTTTTTCTCGTTAAGCTCTTTCATCTTTTCAAGACCGCCCTGCTCCTTAATCCACTCAAGGACGTTCTTGCACATATAAATAGCGTAGCACGGCGGAGTGTTGTACATAGAGCCGTTTTCAGCGTGAACTGCATAGTTGAGCATGGTCGGGGTGATATCTCTTGCTTTGCCGAGCATATCCTCGCGGACAATTACGACAGTCAGACCCGCGGGGCCTATATTCTTCTGCGCGCCGCCGTAGAGAACTGCAAACTTCGAAACGTCTACGGGTTCGGACATGAATGACGACGAAATATCGCCGATAAGCGGAATCGAACCTACGTCGGGAATCTCGCGGTAGCATGTTCCGTAAATCGTATTGTTAACGCAAATGTATGCATAGTCTGCCTCGGGGTCAAAATCCTCGGGCTTAGTCTTAGGAAGATAAGTAAAAGTCTTATCCGCGCTTGAAGCGACGATTCTCGCATTGCCGTAACGCGAAGCCTCCTGATATGCTTTCTTTGCCCACTGTCCGGTTATAATAAAATCGGCTTTTCCGCTGCCGTTCATGAAGTTAAGGGGAATCGCGGCGAACTGCGTGGACGCACCGCCCTGCAAAAACAGAACTTTATAATTATCAGGAATTTTGAGAAGTTCTCTGAAAAGGGATTCCGCCTCGTCTATAATTGATTTAAAGACCTTAGAACGGTGCGACATCTCCATTACGGACTGACCGCTTCCTTTATAATCAAGCATCTCATCCGCCGCTTTTTTCAAAACTTCCTCGGGAAGCATGGACGGACCCGCCGAAAAATTGTATACTCTGCTCATAAAAAAACCTCCTTGTCAAAGTCAACGCAGACACACGTTTACATTATATGCAAAAACGTCTTTATTGCTTTGAATTCTATTATATCAACGTTTTTCAATAATATCAATACTAAATTAAATAATGAACATTCACGGGTACGGATGTTTTAAAACGCGTTATAGCAAAAGAGGAACGCCCCGTTTTCGGACATTCCTCATATAAATATTACAATTTATTTATCCGCCCAGTTCATAGACCTCTCGACAGCCTTTTTCCATCCCGCATAAATTTTATCGCGTTCTTCCTTGCTCAGCTGAGGAACGAACTCTCTGGAAACCTCTCTGATTCCCTCGATTTCGGCTCTTGACTTCCATACCCCTACGGCAAGTCCGGCAAGATAAGCCGCGCCGAGAGCCGTAGTCTCTACGACCTTGGGACGGTTAACCGTAGTACCGATCATGTTAGCCTGAATCTGCATCATGATATTGCTTACGCTTGCGCCTCCGTCGACTCTCAGTTCTTCAAGACGGATATCCGAGTCGGCTTTCATAGCTTCGAGAAGGTCGGTCATCTGGAACGTAATGCTCTCCAAAACCGCACGCGCGATATGACGTTTATTCGTACCTCTCGTAATACCTACGATACAGCCTCTTGCATACATATCCCAGTACGGCGCACCGAGTCCGGTAAACGCGGGAACAAGATAAATTCCGTTAGCGTCGGGAACGCTCTCTGCAAGACGGTCGCACTCGGGCGCGCTCGAAATAAGCTCCATTTCGTCTCTTAACCACTGAATGACCGCGCCTGCGTTAAACGCGCTTCCCTCTATACTGTATTCAACTCTGCCGTCAATGCCCCATGCAATGCCGGTGAGAAGGTTATGTTTTGATTTAACTCGCTGTCCGCCTGTGTTCATAAGCAGGAAACAGCCGGTTCCGTACGTATTCTTTGCCTGACCGGGGCGGAAACATGCCTGACCGAACAGAGCGGCGGGCTGGTCGCCTACGGCGCTGGCCACGGGAACTCCCGCAAGAGCTTCGAGTCCGGGGATTCCGGGGGCAACCTCTCCGTAAACCTCGCTCGAGGGGCGAACCTCAGGAAGAATCGACATCGGAATACCGAGTTTATCGCAAAGATACTCGTCCCAGCAAAGTCTGTCTACGTCGAAAAGCATAGTTCTCGAAGCGTTCGAATAGTCGGTGATGTGAACCTTGCGTCCGGTAAGATTCCATATAAGCCATGTGTCGATTGTACCGAAAAGAAGATTTCCTTCGGCGGCAAGCTTGCGTGCCTTCTCGCAGTTATCGAGAATCCATTTAATTTTAGTACCCGAGAAGTACGCGTCTATAATAAGACCCGTGTGCTCCTGTATGTACTCGCCGAGCCCCTCCGCCTTTAACTGCTCGCACATCGGAGCAGTACGGCGGCACTGCCAAACGATAGCGTTATAAACGGGCTTGCCCGTGTTTTTATCCCAGAGAATCGTAGTCTCGCGCTGATTCGTAACGCCTATGGCGGCGATATCCTTAGCCTCTATTTTGCCCTCGACAAGCGCGTCGGCAATAGAGCGGAACTGACTGGTCAGTATCGCCTCCGGGTCATGCTCGACCCATCCGGCCTTGGGGTAAATCTGCGGAAATTCATACTGTGCCTTTGATACGATTTCACCTTTTTTGTTGAAAACTATGGTTCTTGAGCTTGTCGTTCCCTGGTCGAGAGCGATAATATATTTTTTAGACATGACAGCCTCCCGGTTGATAAAAACTATATAAGCATTTTACACCATTTTCATATCGATTGTCAAGAAAGATATGTTAAATACGATAAATTATTATTTTTTTTATAAGAATGTTAAAAACGCTTTGCAAATACTCTTTATATATTGTATACTTAATTTATATTAATTACTTTCTTAATTTTTTGGAGATGTTTTTAATGAATATTTCTTCATATATGCCCGCAAGGGTGATAAACTCGCGTGACTGCGTAACAAACTCAGCCGGCGTTTTTTCTTCTTTCGGCAAAAAATGCCTTATCGTAACGTCCGGCTCCGCCGCAAAGAAAAGCGGAGCTTTGTCCGACACTCAAAAGGCGCTTGAAAACGCGGGGGTCGAGTATGAAATTTTTGATTCGATTACAGAGAATCCGCTGACGTCAGACTGTTTTAAAGCCGGAGAAAAAGCGAGGAATATTTCCGCCGATTTTATCATAGGAATAGGCGGAGGCTCTCCTCTCGACGCTTCAAAAGCCGCCGCGATTTACGCTTCGAACAAGGACATGCACGAAACCGATATTTACTCTCGTTCGGGATGTAATGCTCCTCTGCCGGTTATCCTCATCGGAACCACGGCCGGAACGGGAAGCGAGGTCACGGGCGTTTCCGTTCTTACAAATTCCGAAACAGGATGCAAAAAGAGCATTTCGGGTCCCGACTGCTATGCGAAAGTATCGTTCTGCGATTCGAAATATACGTTTTCCGTTCCATACTCGGTTACGGTTTCATCGGGTCTTGACGCGTTCGCACACTGTGTAGAATCATATTTTGCAAAAAATTCAAATGAGCTGTCCGTCATGTATGCAAAACGCGGAATCGAGCTTTTATGGAAAAATCTTGTTATGTTTTATAACGAAAAAAGACTTCCGACCGAGTGCGAGAGGGACGAGCTTTACACCGCTTCCCTTTTGGGCGGTCTTGCGATAAATATAACGGGAACGTGTTTTCCGCACACCGTAGGTTACGTCCTGACCGAGGATTTCGGCATTCCGCACGGCAGAGCGTGCACGGCGTTTATGAACGAATACGTTTCTCTCGCCGTTAAATACGAGAAAGAAAAAGCGGACGAATTTTTCCGTGTTATAAATTCGGACAGAGATACGTTCGAAAGAATAATAAACTCTCTTACCGATGTCAAAATTAAAATGAGCGAAGAAGAAATTGATTCATACTCAAAACGCTGGGTAAACGGCGTTAAGAATTTTGAAAGAACGCCCGGAAACTTCACACACGAAACTGCGCGCGCAATTCTCAAAAAATTCTTATAAAAAAGAACGGAACGAAAACCGCTCCGTCCGAATATTTACTTTACTTTCATTCCCGTTTTTGCGTCGACGATGTTTTTATACAGCGCGATCTGATTCGAGGAAATGAATTTATCGACGTGCATACTGCCGAAGTACCATTTTTTATAAGTACACTGACGGCTCAGCTCGTCAAAAAACGTGTTAAGCGCGGAGACCTTAGCCTCCTCTTTCGTATTGAGAAGCAGGAATTCTCTCGTCTTTGCCGGAGGCTCGTGGGTTACAATCACGTCGACGTTATAGTCGACAAGCTCCATAACTCCTACGCCCGAGAGAAGCTCGTCACGGCTCGGAAGCTCCGCTCCGCCCAATTCGTCGCCGACCTCAACGTATTCTGCGTCGGGAAGCTCTCCCCCGCCCATGGTAAAAATGCTCATGCCGTCTATGCGGTACAGCTGACCGCGCATGAGGTGATAGAGATTGCCCGATATACGGTGAACCTTTCCGCCGTTGAATTTAGTGACGGGATAACGGTCGAGCAGACCGAAATTCTCATGCGTGCCGTCTATAAAGCAGATATTGTAACGCCTTTTTCCGAGACTTCTCAATATCTTATCCTCGCGTTTGGAGTTGTCCCAAACGAATCCGAAATCTCCGCATATTATCAAAGTATCGCCCGGCTCCATAAATTTAAGAGCGGACGGTGAAAGACGGCTGATATCTCCGTGGGTATCGCCCGTAACATAAACCATAAAATTACCCTCTTAATCGGTTATTGAATATATTATACACTATTCTTCAGGTGAATGTCTATGAAAAAATGCATTATTTTTATTATAACTTTATTGATAACGATTTTTTCCGTTTTGCCGATAGGCGCGTCGGCGGCGTACAACTCGTCCGTCGAGCTTGACAGCGAAATATATCTGCTCGTCAGCAAGGACAGCGGAACGGTGGTTTTCTCTCAGAATCCCGACGAAAAGGCAAGCCCTGCTTCGCTCGTAAAAATAGTAACCGCAATACTGACCGTCGAGAACTGCAAAAATCTTGACGAGAAGGTTACCGTTAATTCAACGGCGATACGTCCGCTTGACAATACGGGCAGCACGATGGCGGGACTCGTTCCCGGTGAGGAAATAAGCGTAAGGGATCTTCTTTACTGTTTAATGCTCCAAAGTGCAAACGACGCGGCAAACGTTCTTGCGGAATATACAGCGGGAGATATCGATTCATTTGTAAAAATGATGAATAAATTCGTCACCGATTTAGGATGTACGAATACGCATTTTGCAAACCCTCACGGTCTTGACGACGAAAATCAATACACGACGGCAAACGACCTCGTAAAAATCACAAAACACATGCTTGATATCCCTGTTCTCGCCGAGATTACCGACACGGTATACTACACGGTTCAACCGACGAATAAGACAAACGAGGAACGCAACCTTATCACGAGTGTGGATATTATAAACAGCTACCGCGGACTTTATTATTATGAATACGCAAGCGGTATAAAAACAGGCTATACTTCAAAAGCCGGCAGAAGCGTCGTCACAACCGCGACAAAGAACGGATATACTTACATAGCCGTTGCGATGAAAGCGCCGAATATTGATAAAGACGGCGACGGTTACAACGACAACACAGCCCTGCTCGACTGCAAAAGAATGTTTAAATGGGCGTTTGCAAACATGAAACTCGCAACTGTCGCGGACACGTCGACATACGTATGCGAACTGCCCGTGAAGCTGTCCGCCGACGCAGACCATATCAGGGTCGTTCCCGCCGAAAAGGTCAACGCCCTCGTTCCGTCGGGAGTCGACGAATCAAGCGTAAACTTTGAACCCGATTTGCCGGAGTCGGTAAACGCGCCGATAAAGAAAGGCGAAAAAGTCGGGCATGCAAAAATCATGTATGCGGATTCCGTTGTTGCGGAGGTAGACCTCGTTTCGGGCGACGACGTTAACGTAAATGCTCTTATGTTCGTTTTAAATTTAATTAAAACGGTGCTTACATCGCCGATATTTTTAACCGTTCTCGCGGTTGCCGGCATCGGCGCGGGCGTATATATTTACATAGTCGCGCATAAGGGCAGAAAAAAAGTTTCAAAATACAAACAAAGAATCGAAAACAGAATAGACGACGAGGACGACGACGAAACGATAATAAGAAAATCCGAGGCGGATTCCGACAGAATTAAATCTAAAATGAGCCGTTCGGCAAAAAGAAAGCAATCCGAAAAAAATAAGAACGTAATGTCCGTTTCCGACTTTATGTCAAAGGCGAAATCAACCGGCAGACAAATCGGGAAGAACATTTCGGAACTGACCGGAAACGAATCGAAAAATAAAAAAGATTCGGACGATAAAAATAATAAAAACGATAAAAACCGACCCGCTCCCCCGTCCGCAAATGTCGGAGACGAGGACGAGTTTGATTTCAGTCTGTTTGAGTAAAAGGGAGTGATGAAAATGAAAAAAAGAATTATAACCGCTCTTATCGCCGTTATTTCGGTTTTAAGCCTCTGCGCGTGCACAAACGGCTCCGTTTCGGACGAGCCGTCGACCGATAAAGCAAATTCACAGGCGAATTCCGAGTCCTCAATACCGCTCGAGGGTGAGTCGGGATATGCCGATTACTGCGTAAAAATTGCTCAAAACGAACTCGAGAAACTCGATTTTTCATCCGCACAGCCCGTTGAAGTACAGAACAAAGCGTATGCAAAGACCGTCACATATACGAATACGGACGGAAATACACAGTACGTCGGTTACAACGAAAACGGGGACGAAATATTCAAATCAATTCAGATGTACAAGGATTCGAAAGAATATATTTACGCAGAGTATAAAAATGAAAAACTCGCCGTGCTATCTCTCAACGGCTCGGATTCGTCGCTGTTTTTCACGTTTGACAACGGCAAACTGATAGAATACACCGTCACAAACGGACTCGAGGGTTATAACAAGGAAGTACGTCATTACACGGATAACGGACTTACAAAGGTTGAAATATTCGACCCCGACGGCAATAAATTACTGGACAAATAAGTTATTTTTCTTTAATTTAATTATAATTCGGTTTTTGTATGCTAACATTATATTATAAATAATTACCCGGAGGTGCTGTTATGTTCGAGTTCGGTAAAGATTATGACGTTAATCAGCTTCTTGCAGACCTTTTTGCACTGCTCATTAAAATAATCGCGTTCATTAAGGGCGACGATTCCGCATTTGACGGTGTTACGATTTTCCACGGTCTGAAAAAGTAAAAGATAACAAAATAAAAGCTGTTCGGAGGTTAAAAATCCGGACAGCTTTTTTTCATATAAAGCTTTATTATTCTATATCAAATTTAACCGCCAATGTTTTGAGCTTATCGAAATAATCGGGCAGACTCTTATTTATCGCCTGCGCATTCGTTATAACTCCCCCTGTTTTTGAGAGAATCAGCGACATAGCCATAACTATTCTGTGGTCGTTATGGGAATCGATTTCGCATGTCGGTTCACTAAGCGGGGCGGATATGACAGTAACTTTACTGTCCTCCTCGTAAACGTAGGCGCCGACCTTTTCGAGTTCCGTTTTCATCGAGGAAATGCGGTCGCTCTCTTTTATTCTCAGTCTGTCCGTTCCGGTAAACACACCGCCGTGATTCGCCGCCGCAACTGCAAACAGAACCGGTCCTAAATCGGGACAGTCGGAAATATCGAGCTCGGCTTTACCATTAGTCAAAGCCTTAAAATACTCCTTATAAACCCTGTCGCCCTGAAGACTGTTTTCATCAAGTCCCGTAACATTAACATGTCCGCCGACAGTATTGAACGCGTCAAATGCACATGCGTTCGAGTAATCGCCCTCTACCGTAACGTCACAGGGGACAAAATGCTGATTACCCTTAATAAACAGCGTGTTTTCGTCAGTCCATTCGACTTTTACGCCGAATGCTTCAAGGCTTTTAATAGTTAAATCTATGTATGATCTGCTCTCGACGGGAGGAATAATTTCAAGAACGCTGTCAGAATCAAGATTCGGCAGAGCAAACAGAAGTCCGCTGACAAACTGACTGCTGACATTGCCCGCGATTTTAATATTGCCGGGCTTTAAACTGCCCTTTGCAAGAATATAATCGTCCCCTCGTTTAAACTTAATACCCTGTCTTGCAAAAAGTTCCTCGTAAACGCTCTGCGGACGGCGGATAAGGTACTCAGTTCCGTTGAATTCGCATCTCTCACCGCACAGGAGCGCAATGGGAATCATAAATCTCAATGTACTTCCGCTCTCACGGCATTTGAGCGCACCGGAAGGAATGAACGAGCGAACGTCTATACCGTCGACAATAACGTAATCGTTTTTCCTCTCGCACTTTGCGCCGAGTGTTTCGAGGCAGTCAAGAGTCGCGAGAATATCGTTGGAATACGCGATATTTTTAATAACGCTTCTGCCATTTGCAAGGCACGCGCATATCAGAAGTCTGTGCGCCATGCTTTTTGACGGCGGAGCCTCTACGGTACCGACCGCCGACGAAGAATAAAATTTAACGTTCATAATTTATCCTCCCCGTTTTTTTTATATTCTAATTTTTATCTGACTCTTTGTCAAGTTTTTTCGGCGTCTCTTGTCAGGTTTCGCATCCAGTTAAACCTGTTTATCTTAACCGCCGCGACAAAACACTTTAAAATCTGGTCGCTTTTGAGACATAAAAACGTAATCCACGGCGACGCTCCGAGCTTTACGGATATTAATGCAGACGGAATAACGACTAAAAACACGAATATCGTATCGTTTTTGAACACGAATCCTATATCACCGCCCGATTTTACGAGTCCGAACAGACATGCGCACTGATAGCACGTTCCGATCATCGTAACGGACAGAACGTTTATAAACTGCTTTGCATACGCGCCCGCCTCCTCGCTTACATTATAAAACGAGATAAACGGATTCTTTATTAAAAACAGTGTAAGTCCAGTCACGATTCCGAGCCCGAGGAAAATCACCTGCACGGTTTTTGCGTACTCTATCATCTTATCGCGTTTGCCCGCGCCGACGGTTTTACCCGTTATAATTCCGACCGCGGCCGCCATGCCGTTCATTGTTACGTATGCGAGATTGTTGAGCATATTCGCAATGCTTACGGCGGCGGTTACTTCCTTGCCCATGTGACCGATGATAACGCTGTTTGCCATCATGTTGCACGCCCAAACTATCTGACCCGCGATAATCGGCGAACCGTATTTGATAAAATCCTTTAACAGAATTCTATCAAACGTAAGCAGATCTTTAACGGAAAGCTTAAGCTTTTTATCTATAATAAAGACGTATATTATCATGATAACGCATTCGCATATTCTCGCCGTAAGCGTAGCGATCGCCGCGCCCCGTACACCGAGGACGGGAAAACCGAATTTTCCGAATATCAATACATAATTGAGCGCAACGTCGACAACGAGCGTTACGAGCGAAACCGCCATGCCTATATTCGCAGTCTCCACGCTTCTCATAGAGGCTATGAGCGACTGCGTTATGCAAAAGAACACAAACGAATAGCACAGCACACCGAGATATTCGCGCCCGCTTGAAATAACAGCGGAATCGGGTGAAAAAAGCGAAATGACCCACCCCGGGGAAACGGCGCATATTATACTTACGATAAGACCGAATATTACGGAAAATTTAAGACCGATTGATACTATCTTCTTAATACTTCCCGTATCTCTTTTTCCCCAGTACTGCGCGGAAAGAACGAGAATCGCGCCCTCGATTCCCGTTGAAAAAACCTGCATGAGCGTCTGAACCTGGTTGCCCATATAGACGCCGGATATCGCGCTGTCGCCGAGCGAGCCTATCATCAGGTTGTCGGCAAGTCCCACGCAGAACGTTATTAAATTCTGCAAAGCTATCGGAATCGACAGTTTTATAAGCGTAGAATAAAAGCTTTTATCACGAGTTATTATCATAATAAATTGTTAATTTATACTCTCGGTATATTTATTTCTCAATGTATTAATTTCGTCAGCCGTAAGTCCTATTCCGTTTTCAAAATAACCCTCAACGCTTCCGAAATCGTTTTTCATTCTGCCGATAACATGTTCAATGTATTTTTCGCTCACGCTGAGCAGAGCATAGATATAATCTCTTATCGCCTTTGCTCCGGGATATGTCAGGAACATTTCGAGCTTTTCCTCACGCTCTTTCTCTGTAAAGAAATTCGTAAGCATAAAGTCCTCGGCAATGGTCTCCTCGTCAACGCCGAGAGCCAATTCGGCAAGAGCCGCCGCCATGCCCGCTCTGTCCTTGCCCGCGCTGCAATGCCATAAAACGCATCCGTCGGTTTCAAGCAGTATGTCGAAAAACTTACGGTATTCGCTCATGCCGTGTTCGGAAAATAAAAATTTATCATACATTTTGCACATATACGTATCTGGGTCGGTTTTTATATCGATTCCGTTTGTGAAAAGCTCAAGTCCCGTAGCCTTTTCATGCGTAACGCCCATAGCCGACTCGGTAAGCGGTGTCAGCCTGTAATACTTCGCACCCTTTAAAACAATGTCGGGAGCTTCTTTTGCTTCAAGGTCGGTTCTTAAATCAATTACGGCTTTGACTTTATATTTATTTTCGAGTATGTCAATATCGCGTTCGGACAGCGAAGCAAGATTACCGCTTCGAATGAGCAGTCCGTCCTTTATTTTCTTACCGCCGAACGATATATTACCGAGGTCTCTTGTATTTCCCGCACCGTCGAGCACGATTTTTTCTCTTATTATCATCTGTCAAATCTCCTTGAATATTCACATTCGGCGCATAACTTTTCACGCGCCTTAAGCGACGAAAAACCGTCGTAAATCATCTTCGCCCTCTCGCCGTTAAGGATTTCGTCTATTTCGTTTTCATAAATATTTCCGAGCTTCATTTCACCGTTTCTGTCAAGACAGCACGGAACGACCGTACCGTCGCACAGCACGGCTGTCTGATCTCTTAAAGCGTAGCAGAACCTGCCGTCGGTTTTGTTTTCTCCGCCCTCTCCGGGCCATTTGAATTTTTCGGCAAATTCGATATAGACGTTTTTCTTTAATTTATAACCTGTACGGTTTATTTCGTACCCGGGGAATTTATCAAGAAAATAATCTGCTATATTTCCGTTGAGTCCGTTTCTGCCCTTTAATTTATCGGAGTCGAGGTTCCATAGTCTCAATGAAACTATGATGCCGTTTTCGCTTGCCTTTTTCGTAAATTCATATATAGTTTCAAGGTAGTTTTCAATATTGATTCCGTCGTTTGCCTCAAACGAATGAACAGATACGCTGACCTTATAAAGCGCGGGAGAAGAAAGCAGAATATCCTCTTTGTCCTTTAAAAGCGTCCCGTTCGTCGTGAGCGAAACTTTAAGTTTGTTTTCACCGCATACACACAGTATTTCATCTAAATTCGGATGCAGTAACGGCTCTCCCATAACGTGCAGATAAATATAGCCGCATACTTTCTTGACCTTGGGCGCGATAAGTTTAAAATCGGAAACGGACATAAAATCCTTTTTCCGCTCGGTTCCCGGGCAGAAATCGCAGTTTAGGTTGCAGATATTTCCGATTTCGACATAAACTTTTTTTAACACCGATACTCAATCCCGATTCATCAAAATTGCATATAATTATATCACATATTACGATGTTATTCAACATAAAAAAACTCTCGGAAACGAATTCCCGAGAGTCTGTGATTATATATTTTTTATTCTTTTATAATATTCTCGCCCGCCGACAGCTTTATTTCCTTACCGCCTATATATGCGTATGCCTCGCTGTTCTCGGGAACTATGAACGTATATGTTATTCTGCCGTCGGAGCCTCTGCGCCACTCGCTTAATACTACTCCGTTGAGAGAATCGACAGAAGCCTTTACATAATTTATACGCTCGTCAGTTTCGGGACTGAATATAATCTTTTTAAACGCGGGATCGTCCTCACTGAGATTAATACCCGCCATATTTGCGTACATCCACTCGGCAACGGCGCCGTAAGCGTAGTGATTAAACGAATTCATATCCGTCGACCACATATCGCCGTTTTCCTTTATCGAATCCCAGTGCTCCCACGTAGTCGTCGCGCCTTTTTCGACGGAATAGAGCCACGACGGGAATTTCGTTCTCAATATAAGGTCGTACGCGAGTTTACTGTAACCATAACGGCTTAAAATCGGGAGAATATATGGAGTGCCGACAAATCCTGTCGTCATATGACCGTATTCATTAATCGAATCGACAAGCTGTTTAACAATATTTTCCTCGTCGAGTCCGCACAGTCCGAATTTTAAAGCAAGTATGCACGCCGTCTGCGTATCGCACACAATTCTGCCGTCATTTATGTACTTTTTAATAAACGCAGATTTTATCTCGGCTATTAAATATTCGTAGTACGATACGTCCTCGCCTATCGCATTTCCCGCGTTTATAAGAAGTTCCGTTGAGTATGCAAAAAATGCAGAAGCAATCAAATCCTTATCTGTTTTTCCGCCGCACTCGGTAGTTTCGGGGCTGAAATCAAGCCAGTCGCCGAAATGCTCTCCGCCGAGCCAAAGATGGTTTGTGCTCACTGAATCAACATAGTCTACCCAGCGTTTCATCATCGGATAGTGATGTTTCAAAAGCTCCTTATCACCGTAGACTAAATATAAAGTCCACGGAACTATTACGGCGAAATCCGCCCAAGCGGCCGACGGTTTTTCATCCCAGTTAAGACCGGGGATAACATGCGGGAACGAGCCGTCCTCTTTCTGTTCTGTTATCGCGTCGTCAAGCCACTTTGTAAAGAATTTCTTCGTATCGAAGTTAAGAGCCGCCGTCTTGCAGAACACCTGCGCGTCGCCCGTCCAGCCGAGTCTCTCGTCTCTCTGCGGGCAGTCTGTCGGGATGTCGAGGAAATTATCGGTATTGCTCCATATGATATTAGAAAATAATTTATTGAGTTTAGCGTCCGAACACTCAAAATATCCGGTACGTCTCAAATCGGAGCTAACAGCGACTGCTTTGAAGTTTTCGAGTCTTATCTCCTCGCACCAGTCACATAGTTTTATGTATCTGAATCCGAAAAATGTATGCTGAGGATTGTACACTCTCGTTTTACCGTCGCACGTGTAGTTGATTTCGGCTTTTGCTCCGCGGTAATTCGCGTTATAAAATTCGCCGTTTTTATCGAGCATTTCGCCGTGGAGAATCCTGACTTTATCCCCGCGCTCGCCCTTTATCTTAAAACGGACGTAACCGGTTATCTCCTGACCGAAATCTATAACCTTATCGCCCGAGGGAGTGATAATGAGTTTTTTTGCGTCGAGAGTCTGAATTTCACGGATTTCTTCGCCCTGCTGAGGGATAAGTATATTCTTTTTATAATTGAATTCCACGGCATTCCCGAGCTTCTCGGGCACCACGGTCTCGTCAAATGTCTCGCCGTTATAAATATGTGAATAAACAACCGCGTCTGAGTAAACAGACCATGTCGAATCGGTCAGAACACATTCCGATGAACCGTCAGAATATTCCATATCAATGCTGGCAATTACCGCGGGCTCTTTCTCACAGTCTACATCGTCACAAAAATCTTTACGATACAAAGCGTTCCATCCGGGCGCCGTGCTTATCGCAACGACCGTTTCATTTTTTATAAACTCCGTAATATCGTAACTCTGATACTGCAAACGGTGACGGTAATTTGTCCAGCCGGGGGCCAGCACATATTTTCCGACGCGTTTACCGTTAACAAACGCATTATAAACGCCCATAGCGGTTACGTTAAGAACAGCTCTGCGGACATTAACACAGTCAAAGCATTTCGTAAACTGAACGCTTATGCCGTCGCCCGAAACGGGAGTTTTAATCCACCTTGCATTATAAATGGTTTTCATATCGTCACGCCTTTCATAAGATAATGCATAAAAAACAGTATTATTCTTATGAAAATTATAGCATATTTATATTAAATTCGCAATACCCGAGACGTATTTATTTTTTATTCGTATTTTCCGCAATATGTATGATTTCAAAAAGCAGAGCAGGCACAAACGACGCGCCGAGGCAGTCTTTTGCACAGCCTAGAAGCTGATAACACATCTCGTCGTCCTCGTAGTACCCGGCTATCGACCCCTTAAAACAGAAGAAAATCAAAGCGCCGATATATAGGCAAATAACCAAAATACCGCCGTAAATCATCAGATATTTCGAAAACGGATTTATTGATTTTACCGCCTTTTTTATCTCTTTAATATCTTTTTTCATTCCTACCACCCTTGAATATATTCTAAAATTATTATAAAATACAATCAACACACAAATAAAGGAAGCGGTAAAAATGACTATCGGAGCCTCGTCCGCATGTTTTTACCCCGACGTAACGGAAAATTCACTCGAACGATTAGGCAGACTCGGGATAAAAACGGCTGAACTGTTCCTCAATTCCCCGTCCGAATTAAAGGATGAATTCGTAAAAACGATTATTGACATAAAAAATAAATACGGCATAAACATCGTCTCGCTTCATCCGTTTCAATCGTTTGCGGAATCGTTTTATCTTTTTTCAAATTACGAACGCAGATTTACGGACTCACTTCCGCTGTACGAAAGATTTTTCGACGTAACGCATAAGCTCGGTGCGGATATATGCGTTTTTCACGGGGCGAAAATACCCGGCTCCATATCCGACGGCGAGTATTTCGAGAGATTTAAGCACTTAACAGAACTCGGAAAGAAATATTCAATTCACGTCTGTCACGAGAACGTCGTTTATTACAGAGGCGAAAGCCCCGAATATTTAAAGCGGATGCGGGATTATATCGGCGATGATTTCGGAGTCGTGCTTGATATAAAGCAGGCGTACAGGGCGCATTATGAATATACCGATTTTATAAAAGCCGTCGGAGCAAGCATACGTCACATTCATATAAGCGACCATAATTCAAATACGGACTGCATACCTCCGCTGACAGGCGATTTTGATTTTAAGAAATTTTTTAACGATATGAAATCGATAGGCTACGACGGAAACTATATAATAGAAATATACGACTGGAGCTATTCCGAGGACAGGGAGATAGCCGAAGCAAAAAGAAAACTTGAGGGAATAATACCTTAAAACATCATTGTGACGATGGCTTGAAATGTGCAAACTATCGTCACATTTTTGTAAATTTTTGCAACTTGCTTTTATTTTCCTTGCATGATAACATTTAATTGCAAAAGAAAATGCTTTCCGGGTATTCGGACGTTAAAATGACAAAAGCGGATAAATAATTTACAAATAAAAGAACCGTCTCGGTTTGCAAATCGGGACGGTTATGTATTTTTATGGTAATTTCATAAAAAATATTTTCTTATTGATTTTTAATTATAAATATGCTACAATTTTCTCATCAACACGGAGGTGTAATTTATGAAAAAAATATTCGCATCATCATTTATATGCGCGCTTATGCTTTTCGCATTCGCGTTCATATCGTCGGCGGTCACCGTCGCACCCGGCGACTTTGACTTAAACGGCAGTGTAACAGCGTCCGACGCCAGAGCAATACTGCGAATCGCGGCTAAGCTCGACAAAGAAACAAACGCGCTTAAATGCGTTGCCGCCGATATTAATTCCGACGGAAAAATAAACGCATCAGACGCAAGAAAAACGCTTCGCCTGGCGGCTAAACTTGATAACGCCGACTACGAAGTACATGACGTCGAACTCGAAAAGGGTACCCCCGCCGACTGTACGCACGACGGACTTACGGACAAAGCCGTATGTAAAACGTGCGGTAAGGTTCTTTTTGATCATCAGACAATCAAGGCTTCGCACAAACCGACAGTTACAATTATCGGGGCTGAGAATACATGCTATTCTGTAGGTTATACCGACCAAATAGAGTGCTCGGTCTGCGGACTTATTATTCAGAAAAGCGAGGCAATCCCGCAAAGAGACCACGCATTATCCGACGACGGAGTTCACTGCAGATGGTGCAGTAAAGTCATCAGAGTATTCGATGACTTTAAAACCGTAATGACAGGCAGATACAAAGCAAGCGGAACAAGCATAGACGCTGACGGAACTTCAAAGGTTACCGTCTATTATAACCTTGCAAATTCACGTACGCGCATAATTTTCGGCAACAATGATTTTACTTATCTCTGTCGAAATCTTGATACCGACCCAAGAGTCTATGTGGCAAGCGAACCTAAAAAAATATACGCAGAACTTGATTATGATACAGCGTGCTACCTCGGTATGGAATCACTGTTTTACCTGGGCACAGTCAGTCTCGACCCGTATGAACAGGATATTTCCGTTTTAAACGAAAACTATCACGGTAAACAGTGTACGGCATACAGACTTTCAGACGGTCAATACAGCACGTTATATTATTTTTATAACGAAAAACTCGTCGGCATTGTAAATTATGAGTATGGAAATCAGCTGTCGGACTTCATGATAGACGAATTTACCGGAAGTTTCTCCGATGATATTTGGTACTTAAAGGGCTATAAATGCTTAGACATCGAAACATTTTTCTCAAAATTCGGATAATAAGAATATAAATGCAAACCGCTCCGATTCTGCTCGGAGCGGTTATCTTATTTATATTAATACAATTAAAGCATATCGGCAAGATCAAAGATAAGTTTCTGAGTCTTATCCCAGCCGAGACACGCGTCGGTGATTGACTTGCCGTAAATACCCTCGCCTATCTTCTGCGCGCCGTCGACAATGTAGCTTTCTATCATAAAGCCCTTGACAAGCTTTTTGATATCCGAATTATAACGGCAGCTGTACATAACCTCTTTGGCGATTCTGACCTGCTCAAACGGATTTTTAGCCGAATTGCAGTGATTCGTGTCAATTATGACCGCGGGATTTGCAAGCGACGTTTTAGCGTATGCGTCGCAGAGATGCTCGAGATCCTCGTAATGATAGTTAGGCATCATCTGTCCGTATTTATCGACCGAACCTCTAAGTATCGCGTGGGCGAGAGGATTGCCCTCGGAGTGAACCTCCCAGCCTCTGTATATAAACGTGTGCTTGTGCTGAGCCGCTGTAATCGCATTCATCATAACGGATATATCACCGCCGGTAGGGTTCTTCATTCCGACGGGGACTCTGACTCCGCTCGAGGTCAGACGGTGCTGTTGATTTTCGACCGAACGCGCGCCGATTGCAACGTATGCGAGAATATCGTCAAGATACCTGTAATTCTCGGGGTAAAGCATTTCGTCCGCACAGCTGAAGCCAGTCTCTCTGAGCGCTCTCATATGAAGTTCTCTGATAGCGACTATGCCCTTGAACATATCGGGTTTTTCGTTCGGGTCGGGCTGATGAAGCATGCCCTTGTAGCCGTCGCCGGTGGTTCTGGGCTTATTGGTGTAAATTCTCGGGATAATGTAAATCTTGTCCTTTACCTTTTCCTGCACCTCGCGGAGCCTTGTAATATAATCGATAACGCTGTCCTCGCGGTCGGCGGAACACGGACCTATTACGAGAAGGAGTCTGTCGTCAGAGCCCGTGAAGATACCGCTTATCTCCGCATTTCTCTCATCGACGACTTTTTTCATCTCGTCGGTGAGGGGGTACATCTCCTTAACCTCTTTGGGAATTGTCAGCTTTCTTTCGAAAATCATTTTATTCGTCCTCCTTTTTCTTGTCAAACAACGCTCTGCGCGCGGTTGACTGTCTCATTTTCTCTTTCATAGCCTCTATATCATCGGATTCAAGAATTCTGTAAAACTCGTTGAATTCAGCTCTGAATTTATCCATCTGTGCAAGCAGTGCCGTTTTGTTAAGCTCGAAAAGCTCGCTCCACATGTCCTCGTTTATTCTCGCGATTCTCGTTAAATCTCTGAACGAGTCGCCCGTGTAGTCGACGAGGTGTTCGCTCTTAGAGCATGTCATAAGGCATATCGCAATGCAGTGCGTAAGCTGCGAAACGAATCCAATCATCTCGTCGTGCGCTCTGGGAGGAAGCGACGATATTCTGTTGAATTCGAGAGTCTGTCCGATAGCTTTGCAAACCTCGATAGCGTTGACCGTGTTTCTGTCTGTCGGAACAATTATGTAGTTAGCGTCTCTGAATATACTCTCGTCGGCGTTTTTGACTCCGTAAACCTCGCGTCCCGCCATAGGATGCGCCGCTATAAATTCGACGTCGGGTCTTAACATTTCCTGTATTTTATATACAACGCATTCCTTAACGCCCGTAACGTCGGTAAGCACCGCGCCGGGCTTAAACAGATGCTGATTATCCTCTATCCACTTTACGAATACATGCGGATACAGCGCAAACACGATTATATCCGCCTCGCCGACGGCGTTTTCGTCTATTTCGCAGAAGCCTTTTTCTATATATCCGTTCTCCTCTGCAAACGAAATGCTGTCGGGGTTCGTGTCTATCGCCTTAACGTGAAAACCTCTGCGGGAAAGTCCCTGCGCGTAACTTCCGCCCATGAGACCGAGACCTACTATAAGTATTTTAAGCTGATTATCGAGTTTCATTTTATTTTTCCTTGCTTTCGGTTATAAATTTTTGTAAGAATTCAATAGCTTCGACATATCCCGCGATGCCGTGACCGGTTATCGTCTTTTTGCACGCGGGGCGTATATAGCTTATCTGTCTGAAATCCTCACGGCTCGGTACGTCGGAAATGTGAACCTCGACACTCGGAATGCTCACTGCCTTCAGCGCGTCAAGAAGCGCGACGGACGTGTGCGTATACGCTCCGGGATTGATTACGATACCGTCCGACTTCTGATAGCACGACTGAATTTTGTCTACAAGATCGCCCTCGTGATTCGACTGATAAATGTCAACATCAATATCGTTTACACGGCAGTAATCCTCAACAGTCTTCACGAGCGTATTATAATTCTCACTGCCGTAAATATCAGGCTCCCTTATGCCGAGCATATTGATATTCGCGCCGTTTATTACCGTTATTTTCATTCGTAATGCCTTCTTTCGATTTCCTTTGCGGGGATTTCGGGGTCGTCGAGAACCCCTATTTTTTCATCGCACACCGTAATGTAGCGTTCGTACCTCTCGCCGAAGAGCTTCTCTATTCTTTCCCTCGTTCCGGCAAGCGGTCTGTCCGAGGTCGGTACTAATTTTTCAATCGGTCGGTCGAGGAAATAAATTCTCGAATTCTGTTTTAGATAATCTATATTCTCATTCCTCAAAACGGCTCCTCCGCCCGTAGAGATGACGGCTCCGTTTTTCTTTGAAACCTCTGCAATTATTTGAGATTCGATATTTCTGAAATATTTTTCGCCTTTTAATTCGAAAATCTTCGAAATTTCGCCGTATTTTTCGACTATAAGCGAATCGGTGTCTATAAATTCGCGTCCTAAATCCTCGCTTATAATCCTGCCTATCGTCGACTTTCCGCACGACGGCATACCGACGAGAACGATATTTTCTTTATCCGCGTAAACCTTTTTGAATATCGAATCCGTAAGGCAATCATCGTATTTTGTATCGAAGAATAATTCGGATGCCTTTACCGCCTGCAAAACGAGCATATAAAGTCCGTTCGAGTTTTTAATATTACGCTTCCGGGCGTCTTTCAACAGCGCGGTTTCGAGCGGATTGTATATAACGTCGATAACTCCCGTAAGATTTTTAAATTTTGAAATATCAATCGGCTTTTCACCGTTTTTCGGGTACATTCCGACAGGAGTCGCATTTATTATAACCGACGCGTCCGTGTGATTTTCGTACGCTTCGTCATACGTTATAACGCCCGCGCCCTCATGTCTTGATACCTTATAAATTTCGCCCGCACCCATATCCTTAGACACGGCGTACGCGGTTTTGCTCGTGCCTCCGGTGCCTAATATGAGAACCTTTTTGTTCTTTATTTCAATGCCCGTTCTCTTTATAAGTCCCTCGAGCCCAGCAAAATCCGTATTGTATCCGTACAGCGTTCCGCCTCTTTTTACAACGGTGTTTACGCTTCCTATTTTCTTCGCGTTTTCGCTTATAAAATCAAGGTACGGCATGACGGTTTCCTTATAGGGAATCGTGACGTTTATAGCCTTGAAATTCTTTTTCGTCATCAGCTCTTTTACGCCGTCCTCGTCCGTTTCGTACAGACGGTAGTCATAGTCTCCTATCATGGCGTGAATTTCCTCTGAAAAGCTGTGACCTAATTTTTTTCCGAGAAGTCCGTACTCCATTTTACTCGCCCCCGAACCAATCCGCGCCGTGCCGCGCGGTAAGCATATCGGCAATGCACAGAGCCGTAACGGAATCTATAACGACTCTCGCCCTGTGAATAACGGCAGGGTCGTGTCTGCCCTTTAACGAGAGGACGGCGTTCTCCATTGTATTCATATCGATTGTTTTCTGCTCTTTGAATATGGACGGAGTGGGTTTTACTGCGCATCGGAATATAACCGGCATACCGTTCGTGATTCCGCCGTTGATTCCGCCGTTATTATTCGTGTATGTTTTTACCTTTGAATTTTCAACGTAAAACGGGTCGTTCGCTTCACTTCCCGTCATATTCGCAAAGCCGAATCCGGCACCGAATTCAACGCCCTTGACTGCCGGCACGGAGAAAAGGATGTGGGCAAGCTGACTTTCGATACTATCAAACCACGGCTCGCCGAGTCCCGCTTCAAGTCCGATGACTGCGGTTTCAAGCGTACCTCCGACGGAATCGCCCTGCGCCGCGGCTTTCTCGGTTTCGGCTATCATTTTTTCCTTAGCGTTTTCGTCGAGTACGGCGTACGGAATCGAATTAAGATAATCTATATCATTCTTTAAATAATCAAAATCCCTGTCGCAGACACCGTGCAGATTTTTTATATGAGTCGCAATATACACGCCCTTTTTTCTGAGCATATCAACCGCGACCGCGCCCGCTGCGACAAGCGGAGCCGTAATCCTGCCCGAGAAATGACCGCCTCCGCGGTAGTCCTGATATCCGCGGTACTTGACCTGCGCCGTGTAATCCGCGTGCGACGGACGGGCAAGATATCTCGTTTTTTCGTAGTCCGCGCTCTTTGTATTTTCGTTTTCGATTATAAGAGCGAGGGGCGTTCCCGTGGCTTTTGAATTAAAAACGCCCGATAAAATCCTGACTTTGTCGCCCTCGTGACGGGCAGTCGAAATTTTGCCCGCAGGACGCCTTAAATCAAGCTGTGAAGCTATGAATTCCTCGTCTATTTCAATTCCGGGAGCGAGTCCGTCGATAACCGCGCCGACAGCCTCGCCGTGGCTTTCGCCGAAAAGCGTTACGCTCAACGAATTTCCGAACGTGTTTTTCATATGAATTCACACTCCCCTGTTTTTCTTATCAATGAGGCTAATTCCTCGTTTGAAATCTTTTTTTCGATAAACGTGCCTATCTTTTCGCACATTATAACTCTCGCCCCGCCCGAGACGGCTTTTTTATCGTGCAAAACGGCTTCGCACGCCTTGTCGACATCAAAATCCGCAGATACCGGAAGCGATAATTTATTTAATACGTTTATAATTCTTTTTCTTACGTCGTCCGAACTCATTGCGAGCATACCGATTCCGACGCATTCGCCGTGGTAAAGAGTTCCGGGTTCGACGGTGCTTTCAATCGCGTGACCTATCGTATGTCCGAAATTCAGAACTCGTCTTAATCCCGATTCCTTCTCGTCCTTTTCGACAACGTCCTTTTTAAGCTCGACGCTTCGCGCGATAATCAAGTCAATATTGCTTTCGATATCGCCGTTTTCAAACAACGAGAACAGTTTTTCGTCGAACGTCGCCGCCATTTTCGCGCTCTCGGCAAGACCGTTTGATATCTGACGTTTAGGGAGCGTTTTTAACACGTCGGGATCGATAAGAACCCGTTTCGGCTGCCAAAACGCTCCGACCGTGTTTTTATAATGACCGAAATCGATAGCCGTTTTACCGCCAACGGACGAGTCAACCTGCGAGAGAACAGTTGTCGGGATGTTATAAAAATCAATTCCCCTCATATACGTGGCGGCGGCAAATCCCGATAAATCGCCGACAACTCCCCCGCCGACCGCAACAACGCAGTCCGAACGCGTAAAATCGTTTTTGAGCATCACCTGAAGCAGTAATTTATAATTGTCAAAATTCTTGCTCTCCTCGCCCTGTTCAATCGTAACGCGTACGGGATTTTTACAAAACGAAGCTATTATATTTGAATACTCCGCCGGTACGCCCGAATCCGTAACGACGAGTACGTTTCTGTCTAAATTCAGAAGTCCGCCCGCTTTATTCAACACTCCGCGTTCAATCGTTATGTCGTAGCTGTTTTCCTTTAACGAAACATGTATATCCATTTTCTCACTTCCCGAGATCAATTACTTGTTTGAATCTGCCTGCGATTTTAAGCCTCTCGCACTGCTTTGTAAGCTCCGAAATCATAGCCCTGCCGTTTTCGCTCTCATCGCTTCCGTCGACTTCAACATAGAAATAATACTGCCACGCGGGTTCTCTCATCGGACGGCTTCTGAGCGCTTTCATATTAAATCCGTATTTTCCGATAACGTTTATCGCCTTTGCGAGTGCACCGGGAACCTGCTTAACCGTGAACAGCATTATAAAACTTCCCGTATCGGACGGTTTTTCGGGCGTTCTCGTAAGAACGGCGAATTTAGTCGTGTTCTGCGTGCTCGCATTTATATCGTGGTCAATAACTTCGAGTGAATAAAGCTTAGCCGTGTCAAGACTTGCGATTGCGGCAACCGTTTTATCGTCCGATGAAGCGACCTTTTTAGCAGCTAAGGCTGTATTGGCGGCTTCCTCGGTTTCGAATCCGTGATCCTTTATATAATCCGCGCACTGACCGAGAGCCTGAGGATGGCTTATAACTTTTTTAATACTCTCAATATCCGCGCCCTTAACCCCGAGCAGATTCTGACACACTGCGAGTGAATACATACCCGTAACGTTGAGCGTTCCCTCGTAAATTAAATCAATAACCTGTCCGACCTCGCCTGCGTAGCTGTTCTCTATCGGCAGAACACAGCAGTCGCACTCTCCGTTTTCGACGGCTCTATATGCCGAATTAAAGTCAGGAAATGCGATTTTAACAGCGTCGGGGAAAATTCGTTTTGACGCAATTTCCGCAAACGCGCCCTCAACGCCCGAGTACGCGACGGTCATGCCCTGCATGAGTCTGCGCTGGTATCGCTTAGATATTTCCATGGTGGAAATAAGGAACGACGTATAGTATTCTCTTAATACGGGATCATTTACGTACGCGCAGTTTTTAGCTATGACCTGCGCCTCGCGCCCCGCGTCGAGTACGGGCAGTCCGCGCTGTAATTTATACTCCGCAACATCCGCAACCGCGTTCATTCGTCTTTCGAACAGCTTAGCAATCTCGCCGTCCGTCTCGTTAATAATCTGTCTTGCCTGTTCAAGCTTATCCATTTTCTCAACCCCAAAATAAAACTTTGTTTACATAAAGACAAAAAGCAAAAGACAGACGAATCTTATAATCCCATAACATTCAGTCTCATTTTTTTTAAGTAATACTGTATTAATACTTGAAAAATCGTCCTCATTCACACAATTCGACGTGTTTTGAGTGCGAATCAGTTTTTATCAATCATATTTTGTTTCGGCAAGGCAAAGGAACGCAGACAGCCTTTCGGCTTTCAGGTTTCTTTAACGCAGTCGAAACGGAATAGGATGATATAAACCTTATGACTTCGACTCTCTTTTGCGGTAAAAAAAACCACCGCCTAATTTCTACGTTCTACGCACGAAACCAAGCGGTGGGTATTTGCTTTTTACAAGATCAATCAAGCTCCTGTACAACGCAAGTATCCATCGCCTGTGTAAAGTAGTAATAATAAAACGCGGTATTAAACATTATACAGTTCCTCCTTGATTTATTGTATATTTATTCTACATCACCGAAAAACGAATGTCAATATGTAATTTGATTTTTTATTAATTCAACAAATTATTTCAAAAAGAACCGCATACATTATTTTACCGTCACAGTATTTGAAAAAAACCGATTAATTTAAGAACTGAAAAACAGCTGAAAAAAGCCCCGCAGACTTTCGCCTGCGGGGCACGGTATTACCGTTTTGCCAAAGTTAACCGAAAAGCTTTGTGAAAAAACTGATAAGCTTTTTGATTATCTCGATAATCTTCTGGAAGAACTTGATAAGTCCTCTTGACGCAAGACCGTTCTGGTCAATGATATCCTTGGTGTACGTCTCGAATATCTTTGAAGTAAACTCGGCAAAATCATTAAGAATCTGCTGATCGCTTGCGCGGAGCATTCCGTAGAAGAACTCCCAGTTGCTGTTATAATCCTTAAGCCACTTGTTTGCTTCGTGAGCGCCGGTGTTGATACCGAAGAAGGTGTAGTAAAGGATGTACAGAGTCTTATCCATACCCTCTGCATCGGAGCAGTACTGAGCAAGAGAATCGATGAATGAGAACATAAACTTATATGCCTCGTCACTCATTGATGTCTTTTCCTTTATAATCTGCTCAAGCTTCTTTGCATTGTCGCCCGTATTAAGGAACTTGAGAACGAGACGAAGAATAATCGTAACCATGTCGGCACGGTCAGCCTTGCCCGCATATTCCATACGGTATGCCTGCTCGCCGTTAAGCGAAGTGAAGGAGATAAGCTTACCTGTCGTCATTTCCGCAGCCGCGTCAACAACAAGTTCCGCAAGGTCAAATCCGGTTGAATTCTTAACCTTGGAGAGAGCAAACTGTACAAGATCCTCGAACTTCATACCGTCAAGGTTGATACCGATAATCTCGTAAAGGTCAACGTTAACCAGAGGCTGAAGAGCGTCAAGAACGGTGTAAGCCGAGTTGAGCGTATTCTGCCATACGGTGTCAAGACCGTTGGAGTTTACAAAGTATGCAAGATTGGGAAGAAGCTCGAATATCTGATTTGCGGGATCTGCAAGAATTACGTCCAGCTTATCAAACAGAGGATTGATAATATCAAGTATGAGAGCGTCGTCGTTTGCGTTAACGTCCGCATAGTACTCTGCCTCAGTCTTAATACCTTCGCACTGAATAGCCTCAAGGAGAGGAATAATACCGTAGTTATATCCGCGGTCACCGGGGAGAACTACCTTATCATTACCGTCTGCATCGTTGAAGAACGCGATATCCTGTTCGGTAAGAAGCCACTTAAGAACGGGATAAAGAGGTCTGAGCATATTGAGAAGCTCTGTCGTAAATGCCGAACGGTCGCCTTCCTTGATTTCGGGAAGAACGTAAGTATCATAGAAAGTAAGGTCAACGCCGAGCGAGGACTTGATTACTTCCTTGATCTTACCGTCGGTATCTATCTCGTTGAGCTTATCAAGGGCTTTCTTAAGACCGTTATAAATCTTGGAAAGAACCTTATTGCTGTAAAGAGAGCCGTCAATATAGCTGTTGATAATATCCTCAAGAGAATCAAACTTGACGCCGTTTACCTCGATACCGAGAAGCTGAATCATATCGTTGATGAAGCACTCGATATTATCCGCGATATACTGCGCTTTATCCTTGGTCCAGTACTTGCCGTAACCGTACTCAAAGATGGTTGAAGTCTCGATACCGGAGAATACCTTATCGGTATCGGCGTCCTCTGTGAAGAGCCACGGGATTGAGTGCATCGGACGTGCGTTGAGTCTTAATACGTTCATAACAACGGTATAAGTATCGTCGCCGAGCATATCTCTGAACGCCTGTTCGTTTGCGCTGTCGCCGAGGATTTCAAGAGCTACGGAGAAGAGAATTGTAATCATCTCTGCTCTGGTAAGCTCGTCGGTGTAGCCCATTCTCAGAGCCATTCTGCCGTTAGCGGAGGTAAACGCCGTGATATCGCCGACATAGAGGTACTTGATGAGACCCATAACCTGAGGATCAATCGTGATACCCGCTTTGTCCTTGATGATATCGAAGAACGTCTCGGTCGAAAGGTCGCTGAGCTTAACGCCGGCAGCCTCGTCGAGATTAGCGTCACCGATAACGGGAAGAAGCTTATCAAGAATATCATAGATGGGAGACATAAGGTTGTTGAAGCAGTTCTTAACGCCGTCCGCATTTATGAAGTAGATAATGTTGGGAAGAAGGTCAAGTATGTTGCCTACAACGTCGCCCGAGGTGAGTTCGTCTGCTCTGTCAAGAACGCTTGACATGAAATCCTTAACGAACGCGGTCATATCGTGCGTGCCGTCTGCCTTTTTATACTTGTCGGGACTCTGCATTGTGCAGCCGAGAGCCTCGAATGCGGGAATAAGTCCGTATGCGTAACCGCCGGGATTGCCCGCGAGGTCGATGATGGGTTCAAGCGTATACTTGCCGTCAGCCGTCTTGGACGAGGTGAAGAAGGTATAGCTGTCGCCGAAGAAGAGCCATGCGAAGATATCGTTTGCGGGAGCAAGAGCCTCTGCGAACGAATCGATGAACTTCTGCTTGTCACCGTTGATGTTCCACTGCTTGTTGCAGGTTACATTACCGTCGGCGTCAATGTCGCACATATCAAACCACTTGTCGATACCGTCTGTGCTGAGAACAACGGAGATGGTATCACGGAGAGATTTGTCAAGTCCGTTAAGCGCCTTAACGATAGACTCAACAAGAGAGTTGAGAATTTCGTCGGTATAAAGATTGTCGCTTATAAGAGCCTGAAGATATGTTGCAAGGTCTGTTCCCTTCTTGCTCTCAAGGATGGAATCAATGATTTCGGAAGCGGACGCCGTGAGCTTGTCAGCGGTTTCCTTATTCCAGTTGTTGCTGTAACCGAGGTAAACGATTGACTTCGTGGGAAGCTGGGCGTTAACGAGGTCGGTTACGGGAGTCTTGTCATTGTCGGGATCGTTATAGAAGTAAAGCCAGTTTACATCAGTATCGGTGCTGACAATACCGTCGAATATAGTCTCGACCATATCCCAAATCTTCTTTGCGTCATCCTTGCCCGTCTTGGAGTCAATGAATGAGCAAATGATTTCACCGTTGGTCTTGCCTCCGGTCAGCGTGCTTGAATGATTAAGACACTCAAGAAGAGCCGAAACAAGAATGGTAAGACCGTCCGCGGGGTCACAGCTTGCGCGGTAACCTACGCTTGAAGCCGCCTTGCTGTCGAACTTCTCGGGAGAAGCGCAGATGCTCTCGATTCCCTGGAGCACAAGCGGACTGTATCTGATATCGGTGCCGAAATAAATGTCGGCAAGTCTGAGAATCTCGGTGAAAGTAAGCTGTTTGGTATGAACGTCATACCATTTCTCATAACCGCTTGCGTCGAACTTGCCTGCGATAACGTCGAGGACGTGGTCAAGGCTGAACGAATTTCCGCCGAGGAGGTCGGAAACTATTACGGAAGCGATAGTATCAAGATCAACGTCAGCGATAGGTCTTACGGTATCGAGAACTACGGTAAGAGGCTGAAGAACGTTGAATATAAGGGTCGAAAGACCGTCGCTCTCTATAAAGTAGAGGAGGTTAGGCAGAAGAGAAATAAGATTCTTGAATGCCGAACCGTTGAGCTGACCGTCAAGCCAGTCGAAGAGCTGGTTGGTAAGATACTCGAACGCTTTTGCATCGCCGTTGTTCTCAACATAAGCGTTGTACTCTGCCTGGCTCATTACGTTGGGTACGCCGAGCATTTCGAATACGTAAGCTACGGAGTTCGAATAGCCCTCATAACCCTTAACGGTAAGAGCGTTTGCAAACAGCGAAACGTCCTCGCCTGTCATGAACATACTGATAAGCGGAGCCATGGGCTCAACTACTGCAAAGAAGAGAGCAAGGAACTGCTGTCTGTTGCCGTCTTCAAACTTCTGTCCGTTGATGTACCAGGTGTAGTTATCCTTGGTCTCACCGGTTTCTTCATCCGTTACGGAGTCAATAGCAACGCTGACAGTACCAAAGTTTGACTTGTAACCTGCGTCACCGGGTTTAAGCGCGGTCTTCTCATACTTTTCGAGTACGGTCGGGAACGCATAACCGAACGCCTCAGCCCACTGCTGAAGATCAACGCCGGTCTCTCTCTTACAAAGATCGTAAACGAACTGATTGTCAAGAGTGTAGCCGAGCGAAACAAGCTCCTTAACAAGAGTTGTGAAATTCTTGTTATTGAACATTCCGTTTATGGATTCACGGAGTTTTTCATCGACGGATGTCGTATCCATACCGGAAACCGACTTAACGATATCGTCAATATTGTCGATGATATACTGTGACTTTTCCTTAGTCCAGTTTGTATTATAGGTAAGGTATACGAGAGACTTAAGGTCAGGCACATCAGCATTTTTATCTTTGTCCGACTGATACCAGTTCATCTGCATCATGTCGTAATCAACCGGGTTGAACAGCTCTATAAGAGCGGCAAGAGCGGCTTTCGGGTTACCCGAAACGTTCTCAACGAGAGTGTAGATAATCTCGGGCAGTTTAACGGTAGTACCGTTCTTTTCAGAGATAACTCTGACAAGGCTGTCTATGAGATTTCTGTCGCCGAGCGCACCTACAAGATAGCTTAATACGTCATAGAATACGTTGGCTTTATCTGCGGTAATCTTCAGTCTCGTGCCGGACAAACGCTGTGAGCTTGCGTTTGTGTTGTATGTAGAGCATCTGATAAGGTTACCTGCGTTCATGACGGGTACGGAAACGTCCATACCGAGTTTGTCAAGAACATAAGAAGCTATTATGTTGATGTTGGTATAGTCAAATCCGAGCATCTTCTCGAGATTGACCATATCGGCAAGTTTAAGAGTAAAGTCAAACTTGGGAATCTTGTCATTGGCTATATTCTTAACAGTATCTTTGATTAAGTTCTCAACCCAGCCGGGACAGTTATTAACATCAAATTTGTCAAGATCACGTATACTCATCTTAACGTGCATGTTAACATTGATGCTGTTTACAAGTTCTTGTACTCCGTCAAAAGAAAGGAAATAAAGAACCTGAGGAAGCATGGAGCATACCTTGTCGATAGGCTGAGCTTTAAGCTGGTCAATGAGTTCAAGCAAGGGGCTGAACAGCGCGTCAACCATCTGTGCCGCAGTAGCGTCCTGACCGAGGCTCTTGAATCGATAACCGTTGTCGGCAATGCCGAGAGCTTCCATAATGGGAATCCATACGGTCTTGTAAACCTGAAGACCGTCTATCGTAATGTCAGCATTGATTCTTGCGCCGATCTTACCTGATACGGAAAGAAAACTCCACTTGTAACCTACCGAACCGTCTCCGTATGCAAGCTTTTCGACAAACTTATTATAAGTCTTGCCGCAAAGAACAGTCTGGAGAAGCGAAAGGATAGAATTAAATACATTACCTGCTGCCGACGTGAACGAATTATAATCCGTTACGCCCCAGTCAAAGTTGAGCTTTCCGTCAGCGTCAAGGAGTCTGCTCCAGTTGTCGCCGCAGGAATTGAGAGCATTTCTTATTGCAACATACTTGCCCGAATTGGGAAGACAACTTGCAAGCTGCGAGGGATATACGTTAATACCGAGAGAAGCAAGAAGATTCTTTACGGTAATAGTATTCCTCTGACCGTCCATATAGACATCAAGAGCACCACTCGGGTTTCCGCCTGCAAGTTTGCCGATATCAATTCTAAAAGCGGCAGCAGGATCATTGGGAGCACCGATACCGTCAATGCCCATATTCTTAATCTGAGGAACAAGGTCTTTGATAGTATCACATACCATCGGGAAAATGGAAGCAACAATAGTGTTGACCATCTCGTTGGTAAAGAGCTTTTCATTGAGAACGGTCTCAATGTAATCGGAGAGGTTGGAAACCTCGTTGCCGTCCTTATCCTTAAAGTCGATAAGTCTTGCAAAATCCTCGGAAGTGATGAACGTATCAAGTTTGCTGATAGTATCAAGAATCTTCTGAGTGGTAACCTCGTAGTTATCCTCTGCTCCGTCTCTTGCGATATCGGAGGGGAATCCTAACTGATTGCCGGATGCGTCCTTCTGATCGCCTGCATAACGGATAACGAATACACCGTCGGTATCATAATGCATCTGGTCATAGGGAAGACCCTTGGTAGCCTTGAACGCCTTAACTGCGTCAATAAATGACTGGCTCTTGCCGTAGATGTTTCTATCCTCGGCAGTTACCCAGTTTTTCTTTTCGGGGTTGCCCGCGTTGCCGTTTGATGTAATGTATGCGCAGTAATCATAGAGAGCCGCGTCAAGATTGTTTACAGCCGCCTGGAGACCGAGGAAGTTGTTAAAGTCAACCTTGATGTTGCTGGTTGTACCGCCTGACATTACAGCGTAATCGTAAACGGTCTGAATCTGATCGTGATTTCTCTTGATAAGATCAGCCTTCATATCTGCAAGATATGCGCTTACTGCGTCCGGGAAGAATACAAGCTCATCGCCGTGATAGAATGAGAATACTCTCTTCTGAAGATCGGCATTGAGTTTACCCGTATAAGAATTGTATACATTGTTAAGCTTTACGCCGTTGGTGTAATCCGCAGTGTATCTTGCCATCTCATCAGCATTGTTGTATGAAACAGGGCTGGTGTAGACGTAAGGAATAAGACTCTCAAAAATAGGAGCAAATTCATCCTCTGCGTTAGCTTCTGTCTTGATGTAGTTAATGTTTGTCTTGAAATTGTAGACATAATCAACGCCGTCTGTAAATACAGCCGCAACCTCATTGGGAGAAGAAGCTCTGTACTGGTCAAGCGTTTTAGCGTAGCCGTTGAACGTACTGTTTATAGACGAGATGAGCGAATGAGGATACTCGCTGTCGGGGAACTGAGCGAGGAACTCCTCACCCGTAAGCGAGGTAACGTTATCGGCAGCAACCTTGGGGTTAGCTGCGATAGTGTTGTCAATCGACTTTTTGAGTTCTCTGAGGTAGTAGAGGTCGATATCTCTCTTGAGCCCGACGAGCCATGCGTTGTAAGCGTCAAGATCCATACCTATTGTCTGTTTAGCATCTGACTTAAACTGCGATGAAAGCGAGTTCAAATCGTTATACCTGGCAAGACCCTCTGTGTACAGAGAATTCATCCGGTCGATGTTTGTGTTGTCATAGCCTGCCGCAAGAGCCGATTTGAACCAGTCAACCTTAGGCTTCTGCTGAAGAACTGTCTGTGCGCGCAGGCAGTACGCGATATAATTATTTACAACCGAGACGGTCGGATCTTTAAAGAAATGAGCCTTTACAGCTGCTGAAAGTCCGTTTATCTTCGCGTTGTAGACCGCGTTATTGTTTACGATAGTTCCGATAGAGGAAACCGTGTTGTTCGCAACGAGTGTCGCAACGGTCTGTCCGACTACCTTGGATTTCGTAAAGAAATTGTAATAATCCTTGATTTTCTGAGGAGTGTTATTGGAATTTGAATTGCTGAGAGAAAATACACCGCCGTAGCTGTACCATTCAACACGCTTTCTCCACTGTCCCCAGGGCTTTTTCTTACCGCTTGAAGTCTCATTATGATGAGTGGCGGCTACCGAATATGAAACCGTAAGATTAACGGAGTTCGGAAGCCTGGAGGCGTCTGCATACTCAAGCAGCGCGCTGTCAAGCGTTCTTGTTACGGAAACAGTAACGTTGCCGAGATTTGCAAGCTGCTCGCCCGGCCAGTCAACTCCGCCCCATCTGTTGCTGTTTTCCTTTGACACTTTGTTTGCATCCGATTTGTCATAGTTGGTCAGCATGGGAATCAGATTGTTAAGAAGCGTCTCGGAAACGCCTGAAGCTCCGGTAAGAGAGATTATACGGGGTCTCATTTTAGAGAACCAGTTATAGCTTCCTCTCTCCCCCTCGAGCACGGGCTGCAGAGCAATCAGCACCTTGTAAACATAACCCTTTGACGTATTGTCGGTTACGGTTACGGTGTTGCTTCCGTTGTTTGAAGCGGAATACCTTCCGGTTTCGCCCGAGTTCGCAAAATCGTTCAATGCCGATTTTAGTGCATTAATCTGCGAACCGGAAGCGGCGGCTTCAGCAATAACGCCGATTCCGGAATAACAAACACTCATTATCATCAGCAATGAAAGAAAAACGCTTAGAATCTTTTTCGAGATCGAATTGCGTTTTCCTGTGGTTTGAACCATAATTTTTTCCTCCTTAAAAATTATTTGAAAAATAAGATACAAACCTATTTATTCATCATTAGTTTACAATCTTTTAATAGAATTGTCAATCCGAATTTTGAAAAACCGATATAATTTTTTTTAATAAAGTATGAATTTTTAGAACATCCAAACAATGATAGACACGTGTCGACAATATTTTTTGTTATTTTTACTAATACGAAAAATATCTTTTTTGTCAATTTACACACCATGTTTTACATCTTGACTTAAATATCGAATGATAATATAATATGTATATAAAATATATGAAATTTCTTCTATAAAGGATGATATATTATGAAAAAATTCCTCTCGGCTCTGCTGTGCGCGGTGATGACAGTCTCCGCCGTCCCGTTTTATGCGTACGCATATGAACAGGACGAAATTTTCGAGGAAATGACAGTCAACGACATGCTTGTCATGGAGGGGCAGGAGTTTAATATATATAATTATAAAAACCTGACGCTCTCCTACTCCGTCAGCGACAATAAAATTCTGTCCTCGGACGGCAACGGAGGGTTCACCGCACTGAAAACGGGAACGAGCGATATCATATTAACCCTCGGCAAAAATTCGAAGTCATTTAAAGTCACTGTGTGCGAACCTGAGAGCAAGGTAACTTCCGCCGGAAAACCGCCTGTAATGGGTTACTTCGGTTCTAAATCCGTTTTCGGGAACGAATGCGTTACCATGCTCACGTCCGACGGAGATTTATACCTCGTTTATAAAAATGAAAGCAAAATTATTGCAAAAAACGTAAGGGAACATAAAATTGCCGGATCGCCTCTAAATTGGAATAAACTCGATATTATATCGACAGACGGCAAGTACTACCGCTGGACTTATAATACCGAATCAAAAACCACATCAATCGATTTGCTTTACAACTATATTCCTAAACAAGTTACAGACCTTTACACATTAACAAACGATAACAGAGTCATAAAGAACTCCGACAGCACCGTAATATGCAAGAATGCAAAAAAGGTTTCAAACAGCGGTTTCGTCCTCTTCGCAGACGGCACGTTAAAGGACATAAACGCTGACTTATCAACGGTTGCCGACGATATAACAGACCTCGACCCCGTCTCCCCCGTTGCCGTTAAAAACGGCGGACTCCTTTTCAGATATGATAAAAGCAAGGAGGGTTCATACACCGGCAAACTTGTCGACTCCGGCGTAACGGGATATTTGTCAAGTACCCGCCTTTACGCAAAGGACGACTATACAACAAAAATATATGATAATAATAAGACCGTCAAAGTGTGTGATTTCGCAGCAAAGAACGCACTCGTTACGGATAACGCGGTATGTCTTGTCGACAGCGAAAACACCGTTTACAAAAAGAGTTCATATGATTCCGCAGATATAAAGATACTGGGTAGTAATTTCTCTTATTTTTATTTAGATAACGATACTTTCGGATATATTTCTACGGATTCGAACGCCGTAATGTCAGACGGCACGGTAAAGCCCTATTACGGCGATATCGAGAACTCCGATTTCAGAATCGACGAAAATAAAGATTTATTTACCGATTTCGGCTCCGGTAAGGAGGTCAAGGTCATGACGAGCGTTGAAAAAATGCTTGTCTCCCCCACTGACGGAAAAACGGCGTTCTTCATTCGCTCGGACGGTTCCGTATGGGCGTGCGACAACTGGACATGGTACCCGAGAAAAAAAAGTGACTCTCAGAAATTCTACCCTGTGAAATGTTTTACTGAGTACACGCCCGGCGACGTAAATCAGGACGGCAAGGTCACCGCCGCTGACGCTCGTCTCGCGCTCAGATACTCGGCAAAACTTCAAACGCTCAATAACGCTCAGCTCAAGGCAGCCGACGCAAACGCAGACGGCAAGGTCACGGCAACGGACGCCAGAATTTTATTACGATACGCCGCCGGCCTCGCAATCCTCGACTTTATAAACAGCACAGAAAAGTCCGACGACAACGCAAAAGGGTAAAAAAAGAATCAAGAACACGAGACTATTTAAAAAAATTAAAAGATGAAGAAAAAATTATATTCATGGGCAAAAACAAGGGCAGACGTTACAAACTGAATAAATAACAAGCACCGGCAGATATTACATATCCGCCGGATTTGTTTTATCTGCACACAAAAACAGCGGTTTCGGAAAACCCGAAACCGCCGAATATTTATTTGTTCAATTACTCTGCAAGACTTGCTTTAAGAGTATCAAGCTCTTTTCTGAGAGTTGCGGGAAGTTT
>JALEQX010000074.1 GCA_022763825.1 Oscillospiraceae bacterium
GCTCACATCCGAAATCATAAATTTATTATTCCGGTATTGCCTGTGCGTGCGCAACGACGTACGCGCTGAGTTTCACCGCCTTATCGAGTGCGGATTCGATATTTCCGCCCGGCAGATATTCGCTCACAAACGCCGCCGAAAAGCTGTCGCCCGCGCCGACCGTCGAAACAACCCTGACCGTTTCGCCCTCATGGTAATACTCTTTTTTATTCATTGAATCGTAAACATACGCGCCGTCGGAGCCTAACGTTATTATAATGATATTTATATTTTTATAATTTAAAGAAATTAATTTTGAAGCCACGGCGCAGTCTGTTATTTCTCTGCCGAAAACGGTATTCGTAACGACGGGAAGTTCCTCCCTGCTGATTTTTACAATCGACGCGTTTTCAAGGCAAAGGCGTATGCTCTTTTCATTATAAAACGGCTTGCGTATATTCAAATCGCAGAAAATCTCTTTGAATTTAACTTTTTTAAGAATCTCTTTTATGGTTTCGACGTTGTTTTCGCTGCGCTGAATGAGCGTTTCGAAACAGAAAACGTCAAAATTATTATTTTCAATATCTTTATCAAATTGTATATAATCGTACGCCGAGTCTTTAACAATATCGTAATTCGGAACCTTATTTTTATCGAGCGTGACAAGACATCTGCCCGTCGGGCTGCCGTTTACTGTCTGAATGTAATCGTCCTTTATCCCGAATCCGCGGGCGATTTTCAAGGCTTCTACGCCCAATTCGTCGTCCCCGGCCGCTGACAAAAGATAAGACTCTGCGCCTAAACGCGCACAGTGCGCGGCGAAGTTGAACGGCGCGCCGCCGATACATTTTTTGTCCGAATAAATGTCCCATATAATCTCGCCGAAGGAGAGAATTTTCATTTAATCACACCTAAATTATTTCAGTCTTTATTTTCGATTCTTTTTATATACTCCGTGCTCTGCTTCAAAAACGCCTGCGTGTCGAACGCTTCGTTTTTAAGGCTGTTCTGGACGATTATACCGTCGGAAACCATTAAAATCAGCCATGTTATATAGTCGGCGGAGACGGCGGTCGTTCGTTCGGCTATTTTTTCGGAAATCAGCTTTTGAAATTCCCCGTAGCGTTTGACGAGCTTTAATCGTATCTCCTCATCCCCGAGCAAAGCGGCGTCTATCAGATGAAGTCTCAATGCGGAGGAGGCAATATTCCTTTCGATGACGTAATTTACAAGACGGTGCGGGGACGTGTCCTTTTCCTTATTCTCCGTCCACACTATCAATTCGTTCCACTGGCGCGAAAGATAACGGTCGGTAACGTCAAACAGTATTTCGTTTTTGCTTTTATAGTAATAATACAGCGTACCCTTGGATATGCCGGCGTTCTCGGCTATTTTTGCAAGCGTAACGTCCGAAAACGGCATTTTCATTAAAAGCTCCTCGGCTGTGTCTAATATTATCTCATTTATATTCTCCGGTCTCTGCGCTGCCATAAATACCTCTCCTGCAAAATGTCAATTAAACTATACCACGATTCGGGCGTATTGTCTACAATTAAATATCCGTCAATCAACATATACAAAAATAATGTTAAATTTTATGGTTTTTCATTTAAAGTATTGACAATGCGATAAAACGGGCTTATACTAAAGTCAACATGTCGGTTATGTGACCGACATTTTTAAACAAAGTCGGTTATATAACCGACTCAAAGCCCTGTTACGGGTCGGCAAATGAGGCTTATTTTATGAATATTTCATCAATCAATAAAAAATTAAAAAAATCATTCGGAGGAAAATTCAGCGCGCTCGAGCAGAACGGCTCCGTTTTCGTCCGGGGCGAAAGCTCCGACTGGGGCGAGATTGTCTCGGCGTGCCAGACGGCGGCAAAAAAATTCAGCAAAACCCACGTTGTAAACGACATTCTTTACACGGGCAAAGCTCCCGAGCCCATGCGTATTCCGTCCGTAAAAGACGATTCGCTCGACGGCAAGGCTCCCGACGTACTCATTATCGGCGGCGGAATTTCCGGCGCGTCGATTGCAAGAGAGCTTACAAAGTGGAAACTTGACGTTCTGCTCGTCGACAAGGAACCCGACCTTGCGCTTCAGGCTTCGGGACGAAACGACGGTGAGGTTCACCCCGGAATCGACCTCGGAAAAGGGTCGCTCAAACACAAATACATCCGCCGTGCAAACCGTATGTACTCAGACGTCTGCCGTGAGCTTGACGTTCCGTTCAAACGCGTCGGTCAGTACGTTCTGTTCCGTTCTTCGGCGTTAAAACCGCTTATATATCTGTACGCATTTTGGAGAAAAAAGCACGACGGAATCGAGGACACAAAGATTATTTCGGGCAAGGAACTTCTCAAACGCGAACCGAATCTCAACCCCGAAACAAAATTTGCAATGTACTCCCCGAGCGCCGGATGCGTATGCCCGTACGGACTTACAATCGCTTACGCCGAAAACGCCGTGCAGAACGGCGCGCAGGTAAGTCTTAACACCGCGGTGCTGTCTATGGACGTATCGTCACACAATATTTTAAGCGTAAAAACAAACCGCGGAGTGATTTTCCCGAAGCTCGTTATCAATGCGGCGGGCGTTTTCGCAGAGGATATCGCCTCAATGGCAGACGACAGATTTTTCTCGATTCATCCCAGGCGCGGTACGAATTCAATTCTCGACCAAAAAGCCGGAGCGTACATGCATTCGATAGCTTCGGTAAAGGATCTTCATATTCACGGAAAAAATCATTCCAAAGGCGGAGGAATTCTGCACACCGTGCATGATAATCTGCTCATAGGTCCCGACGCGGTGGAAACAGCCGAAAAGGAAAACACGCAGACGAACGCCGAGAGCATTAAAACCGTATTTGACAAGCAGACGCAGACGATGCCCGAGCTTTCAAAACGCGACATAATAACATACTTCACGGGAGTCCGCGCGCCGACGTTCGAAGAGGATTTCATTCTCGAGCCGGGCAGAAACACAAAAAATCTGATTCACGTTGCGGGAATCCAGTCCCCCGGTCTCACGACCGCTCCCGCAGTCGCAGTCGACATAGCTCGGCTCGCTGTCGATATGCTCGGAAAATCAAATACAATTGAAAAGAATAATAATTATAATCCGATACGAAAAGGAATTCCCGTTCTGCGCGAAATGGACGACGAGACAAGAGAGAAAATGATTGAAAAAAATCCCGACTACGGAGAGATTATCTGCCGGTGCGAGCAGATAAGCAAGGGCGAGATTCTCGACGCGTTAAAGTCGCCGATATGCGTGCCGACGATAGACGGAATCAAAAAACGCGTGCGCCCCGGAATGGGACGCTGTCAGGGAGGCTTCTGCTCTCCGCTCGTTACGAAAATAATCGCCGATTTTCTGTCCGTTCCTCTTTACGAAGTCAGAAAATCCTCTGCGGAGTCGGTAATAAATTTCGGTGAAACAAAGAAAAATGAGGGAGGCGATGAAGCATGACGACAGAAAGCTGCGACGTACTCGTTGTCGGCGGAGGTCCTGCGGGACTTGCGGCGGCGGTCAGCGCACACGACAGCGGAGCAAAGGTGCTCTTAATAGAACGCGAAGCGCGTCTGGGCGGAATACTCAAGCAGTGTATTCACGACGGCTTCGGACTTCACCGCTTCGGCGAACAGCTTTCGGGCCCCGAATACGCGGAACGTTTCGAGGACGAACTTTATAAAAGAAAAATCGAATACAGAACTCTTACATTCGTTACAAAAATCGAGAAAAAAGAAAACGGACGCTTTACCGTACACACCGTCGGACGAAACGGAGTTTCCGTTCTCGATACAAAATCGCTTATTCTCGCAACGGGCTGCCGTGAGCGAACCGCGAAGCAGGTATTCATACACGGCACACGCCCTGCGGGAGTTTTCACCGCGGGAACAGCCCAGCACTTTACGAATATTCTCGGACTCATGCCCGCAAAAAAATGCGTTATACTCGGCTCGGGAGATATCGGACTCATCATGGCGCGCCGTCTGACGCTTGAGGGGGCGCAGGTTCTCGGCGTATACGAGGCAAAGCCTACTCCGTCGGGACTTACGAGAAATCTTCATCAGTGCCTTTACGATTTTGATATTCCTCTTCACCTCTCGCACACAGTCACGCGCGTTTTCGGCGTTGACAGGCTCGAAGCGGTAGAAATTTCAAATGTTGACGAAAAAATGACCCCCATCCCCGGCACCGAAACGATTGTCAAATGCGACGCTCTTATTCTTTCGGTCGGACTGATTCCCGAAAACGAGCTTGCCGAATCAATAGGCGTTAAGCTTGACCCGAGAACAAAAGGCCCCGTCTGCGACGGACAGTGCATGACGAGTATAGACGGAGTTTTCTCATGCGGAAACGCGCTTCACGTAAACGATTTAGTCGATTACGTATCGCAAAACGCCGAACAGGCGGGAAAATCGGCGGCGGAGTATTCGAATAAGGAAAGAAAGTTTGTCGGGATAAACCCGGGAGACGATCTTCTCTATGCGGTTCCGCAGAGGCTTAATATTAATGCGGACAACGGCAAAACCGATTTGTATTTCCGAGTTAAAAACGACGAAAACAACTGCGTTCTTCACATATTGTGCGGCGGAAAAGAAATTCTTAAGAAAAAATACGCGTTCATGCGTCCGCCCGAAATGGAAAATCTCACGATAGATTTTAACTCATGCAATTTAAACGAAAACAGCAAAATTGAACTCAGGCTTGAAAGACTCGGGAAAGGAGACGGTGTAAAATGACAAAAGAACTGGTTTGCATCGTCTGTCCGCGTTCATGCAGAATGACCGTTTCCGCTGACGGAAACGAAACAGTCGTTACCGGAAACTCCTGCAAACGCGGAAAGGATTTTGCCGTAAGGGAAATGACGGATCCGCGCCGTACGGTCTGCACGACGGTCAAAACGAGTTTTTCGTACGCGCCGGTTCTGCCCGTGCGCGTTTCGGCTCCGATCCCCAAAAACAGAATTTTTGATTTAATGCGCGAAATCAACAAGATAACCGTTTCGAAAAAAATCGGACGAAACGATATTGTTGTAAAGAATATTCTCAATCTCGGCGTCGATTTAATATCGACAAGCAATGTTTTAAAGCATGAAAACAACTAATGACAAAGGGGGAATTTCCCAATGGAACAACCGCTTGTGCTGACATTTGATATCGGCACGCAGAGCGCGCGGTGCCTGCTCGTAAACAAATACGGCGGATTTGAAGATATGGAACAGAAAAGATATGAGGTTCCTTATATTTCAAAACAGCCCGGATATGCAGAACAGTCGCCCGGCTTTTATTTTGATGTCATTTCCGAAATGTCAAAAACGCTGCTTGAGCGAAACAGTGACAAAACGGAGCGGATAATCGCAGTCAGTCTGACATGCATACGCGACACGGTGCTTTGCCTTGACAAAAACAGGCGTCCGCTTCGCGATATAATACTGTGGCTCGACGAGAGAGAGGCAGACGACGAGGGTCAAATCCCGCCGTTAAAACGCGCTCTGTTCGCGCTGGTCGGAATGGAGGAATCCGTCAGTATTCTTTACCGCGCGTCCGCGTCGAACTGGATTAAACAGAACGAACGCGGTCTGTGGGAGAAAACAGACAAATATGTAATGCTGTCGGCTTATCTCAATTATCTTTTGACCGGGAAGCTTAAGGATTCTACGGCAAACATGATAGGTCACGTGCCGTTTGATTATAAAAACAGACGCTGGATGAAGCCCGGTTCGCTTACAAGATGCGTTTGCGACGTCGAGCCCGAAAAACTGTGCGAGCTTGTCCCGTCGGGCGCGGTCATAGGCTCTGTTACCGACGAGGCTTCAAAAAAAACGGGGATCCCGGCAGGGCTTCCGCTTATCGCGACAGGCTCCGACAAGGGCTGCGAAACGCTCGGCATGTCTGTAATTAAATCAAATCAGGCGGCAATTTCATTCGGAACAACGGCGACATTGCAGATGGCGGTCAAGGACTATTTTGAGCCCCAGCCGTTCATGCCGGCGTACCCTGCCGTTCCTAACGATATGTACAACCCCGAATTCGAGGTGTTCAGAGGCTTCTGGATGATATCGTGGTTCGTAGAGCAGTTCGGAGCCGCAGACAGGGCGGAGGCTGAAAAACAGGGAATGAGCGTCGAGAGATATCTTGACGAAAAAATAAAGGATATCGAGCCCGGCGCGGGAGGACTTATTTTACAGCCGTTCTGGACTCCGGGCATTACGAATCCGAGAGCCAGCGGAGCGATTGTCGGATTTTCCGATTTTCATACGCGCTACCACATGTACAGAGCCGTTATCGAGGGTATATGCATGGAGCTGTATCACGGACTCGACACAATGCAGAAGCGTTCAAAGCTTACGGTCAGCGAATTGTACGCGGGCGGCGGCGGAACGAGCAGTCCCGTCGTCTGTCAGATTGCCGCCGACGTTTTCGGTCTGCCCGTTCACCGGATTCAGACGCATGAGGCGTGCGCGGTCGGATGCGCCATGTCCGCGTTTATTTCAAAGGGCGTTTACAAGGATTACGAGGACGCCATTTCTCACATGGTACAGAAAAAGGACGTCTTTATTCCGAACGAAAGAAACCACGGGATTTATATGAAAATATATAATAAGGCGTATTCCCGTCTTGCTTCAAAATTAAAATCGATAGAAAAACATTTACATAATTTTCAAACAGGAGGACATTAAATATGAGTACGAAACCGTATAAGGGCTTTGAACCCAAATGGATGCTTACGCGCGCGCCGGAGGACAGCTACCGCTCGATTTTCCGCTGGGGCGACCCCGATTTTTTCAAATATCCGAAGGAGAGTCTTTATAAGTACGTAAAACAGCGCTGTAATTTAAAAGACGAGCAGTTTATGCAGTACAACGACGACCTCGGCATGGAGAGCGTCAATCTCGGCAAAGAGCATGCTCCCAAAATGGATAAAAAGCACGTAAAGGCTATCGCAGAAATCGTCGGTGAAAAGAACGTTTCGCAGAGCGATTACGACCGTCTCGCCGTTTCGTACGGTCAGACAATGTACGATCTTCTTCGCGTACGCCATCACAGATTCGATTCCCTCCCCGATCTCGTCGTTTTCCCCGAGAACAGCGAACAGATTGAAAAAATCGTCGATTACGTCGTTAAAAATAAGATTCCGCTTTACGTTTACGGAGGCGGTTCATCCGTTACGCGCGGAGTAGAGCCGATAAACGGCGGAGTTTCGCTCGACATGAGACGTAACTTCAACAAGGTACTGCGCTTCAACGAAACGGATCAGACCATCACCGTTCAGGCGGGTATGTCGGGTCCGAAGCTCGAGGAAACGCTTCAGAACGCGCAGACGCTTTTCGGCGCAAAACGCGCGTACACATGCGGACATTTCCCTCAGTCGTTCGAATATTCCTCCGTCGGCGGATGGACGGTAACGCGCGGAGCCGGTCAGAACAGCACGTATTACGGCACTATCGCAGATATCGTCGTTTCACAGAAATACGCAACCCCGATAGGCAAAATCGAGACAAGCCACTATCCGAGAGAGGCTACGGGTCCGAATATAAATCAGATAATGATGGGAAGCGAGGGCACGTTCGGCGTTCTTACCGAGGTTACGCTCAAATTCTTCCGCTGGATGCCCGAGAACAGAAAACGTTTCTCGTATATGTTCAAAGACTGGCCGACCGCAATGAAAGCCGCGCGCGAAATGATGCAGTGCGAGTGCGGATTCTCCTCTGTATTCCGTCTCTCCGACCCGGAAGAAACGTCGCTTATGCTTCATCTTTATAACGTTGACGAAACGCCTCTCGAGCCCATGCTCAACAAGCTCGGCTACAAGGATTTCGAACGCTGTCTGTTCTTAGGATTCACCGACGGCGAAAAGGGATTTTCAAAGAACGTTGCACGCAATATTATGAAAATTGCGGTAAAGCACGGCGGTATCCCCATGACCGGATACGTCTGCAAGGGCTGGGAAAAGGGCAGATTCAACGACCCGTATCTCCGCGACACGCTTATGGATTTCGGATTCATGATCGATACGCTCGAATGTACCGTCAACTGGTCTAACATGGCGCGCGTTCACCGCGAGGTGCGCGAGGTCTGCCACAAGCTTCCGAATACTATCGTAACGACTCACATGTCGCACTGCTATCCGCAGGGCGCAAACCTCTACTTCATATTCATGACGAAGATGCAGGACGAGGAGGAGTTCAGAGCATATCATGCGACAATTCTCGACGCGATTCAGAAGAGCGGAGCGGCAATCAGCCACCACCACGGCATCGGCAAGATGTTCGCGCCGTGGCTTGAGGGATATCTCGGCGAAAAGGAATACGGAATCATCCGCACGCTCAAGAATTACTTCGACCCCGATTACCTTATGAATCCGGGCGGAACGATAGGTCTTGACTTAAAGCCGGAGGACAAAAAATTCCTGCGTGAGCATAAGGAATATATCGAAGAAGATAATTAATTTTAACAATATAAAATAAAGCGACGGGTCTGTAAAGCTGTTTTACAGACCCGTATTTTTTATTGTAAAGCAGTTGACTTTGACGGATAAGATTCTGCTTGAGGGAAGCGTAAATTTAAATTGCAAATTAAGATTGACTTTTCTTGTCATATTTGATATAATGCAAACGGAAAGTGAGTAAGTTATAGCAAAAGGGAGCCGAACCCCATAAGCCCAAAACGCACCGTCTCACGCCTCTGAGAAAGGTTTTTCCCTTGAAATACGCCAGTATTCCTGCGGAAAAGAACCGTCCCCATAGACGCAATCCGCTGTATTTTGGGTGCGAAGCAGTTTTAAATCGGAGCAACACACTGCTTTGCTCGCAAAGAGCAGTGTGTGCGAACGATTGCAACAGCGGTTATATTCATCATATTTT
>JALEQX010000075.1 GCA_022763825.1 Oscillospiraceae bacterium
TGACAATGCATGCACCGACCTGCGTGTTCGGATCCTTGCTCCTTTTAGCGGCAAGCAGTGCAACGCCCATAAAACATTCGTCCCATGAAATATAGTCGCTTCGTTTTGACATGATACAACCCCCTTGGTACTCTGTAATGCCTAAAACTTTACAAGCATTGCTTCGTCTGACAGCGTTTAACTGCGTCTTCAAACTTGACAGGCGCGCCAGCCTGCGTTTTCATCCTTGTTAAACACAGTCATACTTGCAATCAGATGTAAATTTTTAGGCGTTACAGAGTACCGGATTTTAGTGTTCGGTATTCAGTATTCAGTGTTCAGCGGTCAGCGGACAGAGAATTGCAAATGTCTGCGTTTTATCTTTGCCCGCCTGTAAATCATTATAATGACAAAACCGTTAGGTTTGCAGTACACCGAACTTCTTACTTTTTACCTCTTACTTTGAATAAATAATTTATTTTATGGGAATTATTTATTCACTACTACACCTTTTTTGAGTATGATATTTGCGTACAGCGCGGTTTCGCCCGTTGCGACTATCGCGTATGCATCTCTCGCTCTTTCATAAAACGCGAATCTCTCGATTTCGCTCATTTTGAAGTCTCCGCTTTGCTCCTTGACGATTCTTTCATAGTCCTTCCATATAACGGGGTCTGTGTCGTCGCCGGGAGTTACCTGCATGAGCATCACGGGCGAGTCGACGTACGGGTCGAGCGGAACGAGCTTAAGTATCGCCTCGAGAATCTCGGGAACTCCGTGTCCGTCGAGACGTACGAGTCTTTTCGCGTTCGAAGCGGCGGGAAAGTTGCCGTCGCCTATGACGATCTCGTCTCCGTGACCCATCTCGTCGAGAATTTTTAAAAGTTCGGGTGAAATTATATCGGGAATACCTTTAAGCATGTTAATTGCTCCTTTTTTGTTTAATTTATATAATATTACCACATCTAAATGCATTATACAATCGCTAAACGGCAAAAATTATTGAATTTTTTTGTCGTAAAAATAAAAAAACATTGTTTTTGCACTTGAAAATGTTTTATTTCGAGTATATAATTAATGATAAATGATATATATTGAGGGAATATTGGCTTTTTTACATTAAGCGGTCGTTTGTCATATTTTTTGTTAGAGGATATATCGTATTTTTTCAATTTTTAAGCCCGTTTTTGTCCGGGGGGATGAAACGCGACCGACCGCTTTTCACCGAATGGGGGATTTTCACTTTGTCAGCAGATTTGCATTGCCATACTAAGCTGTCGGACGGCTCGTTAGGCATTGAAGAACTTATTAACCTTGCCGTTAAGAATAACGTCGATACGATCGCGATTACAGACCAGGACTGTCTTGCCGGCACCGTAAGGGGAAGGATACTCGGAGAACGCAACGGCATTAAAGTTATACCCGGCGCGGAACTTTCGTCGATTGACTCCGAGACGGGCGCTCAGGTGCATATACTTGCGTATTGCTGCGAGTACCCAGACCGCATTGAGGGTCTTTGTCACTATAATTCCGCAGCGAGAAAAAAGGCGGGACAGTACATGATGCTCAAGTGCGCTCAGAAGTATCCCGTCAGCGCAGAGCTTGTGCTCAAGTGCGCTCAGGGTTCGACAAATCTTTATAAACAGCATATTATGCTTGCCTTGATGCATTCAGGATGCACGAACGAAATTTACGGAGAGCTTTACGAGAAGCTTTTTAATAAAGACAGTGAGGATAATATTCTCGTCACACCGAAATTTGCCGATACCCAAAAGGTTATCAGGGCGGTTCTCGACGCGGGCGGAATTCCCGTGCTTGCGCATCCTATGCTTTACGGAAACACCGCAATAATCGACAGGCTTATCTCGTACGGACTTGCCGGTATTGAGGTATGGCATCCGACATGTTCGGAAGAGGACGAAAACAGACTTATGGATATTGCGAGAAAAAACAAGCTCCTCATGACCGGGGGAAGCGATTTCCACGGCATGTACAACAGGGGATGCCGTACGCTGGGCGACCATGTTACCCCGCAGGCGCACCTGTCGGAGCTTCTTAATTACAAAACAAAAATGAAGAGACTTCAGAAAAAAATGGCGGCTGTGAAACAGGCTGCCGAATAAATATAAAAAACGACGCGGAGGCGGTATATATGAACGACGACAGCGATATCAAAATATTTACGCCTATGGCTAAAAAAACTGCGGAGGAGAATTTTGCTTATACGGACGAGGTTAAAAAGCACCAGCTTAACGGCAACATCCGTAAGGCGAGGGAACTCGGCAGAGCTGCCGCGCGCGCTTTTGTATCCGATGAATCGGTCTCGGCACGCGCCGAACTTGCGAGGGAAAACGGCGTCGAAATTAACGCCGATATATTAAGACAGCTTATGATTCTCTCCGTTTTTACGGCGGAGTACAGCATAAGCAGATGCGTTACGCCCGATATGCTCGCAAAGGAAACGCAGTCTGCAATGTATGCAGAAATGCTCAAGTCCGCTCCGGGTGCGTATGACGACTTGCTCAGATCGGCTTCATTCTCGTTTTACTACATGACGGTCGGTGACCGCTCCGCTTCTCCCGACGATATTGCCTCGACATTTGCGATGGTGTGCGGGGACAAGCACAGCAAACCTTTGTTCGAACTGGGCAGAACGCTTTACGAAAGATGCGTTCAGAAGTACGGAAAAATGATTGCCGATGTGGATTTTGCGAACTGAGCAATTGATTGAAAAACAGAATATTTCCCGCCGTAAAAACGGCGGGATTTTTTATGTGCAGAAACCGGCTCTTTTGAATTATTATTCAACAAAAAACAATATTTTTGCAACATTTTTCTTATTCTTTGTCTAAAACCGATAAAAACGAATTTTATCATGTTGGGTATTTTTATGTTGTTTTCCGTTATTAACTGTTGATTTTTATACGCGCATATAATATACTAATATAGTGAAAACATAATCTGTTTATACAGACGTGTTTTTTGTCGGATAAACGCAGAGGAACGGAGCTTGATTATGACTGATATACATTGCCATATTATGTTCGGCGTCGACGACGGCTCCGGTTCCGTCGAGGAATCCGTAAAAATGTCGGCTCTCGCATATTCCGGCGGGACAAGACGTATTATAGCGACTCCGCACTGCAACATTCCCGATTCGTACCGCAATTATTGGGACGAGGATATGCTCGACAGGTTAAATGCGGTAAATCACGCTAATGAAAAAGCCGGCGTGAACGTTAAAATTTATCCCGGCAATGAAATATTCTGCGCGGGCAGATTTATTACGCTTTTAAAAAGCGGAAAACTGAGAACGCTCAACGATTCGCGCTATGCTTTGGTGGAATTTGATTTTGAAGAATACTCGTCGTCGGCTTATATGAAACTTTCTCAGCTCGCTTCCGAAGGGTATGTTCCCGTCGTCGCGCATCCCGAAAGGTATGAATTTGTCTGTGAGGACCCGGAAGCCGCCGCGAGAATGAAGGACATCGGATGTCTTTTGCAGGTTAATAAAGGCAGTCTCAAGGGTTCGTTCGGATATGATGCGAGACAGGCGGCGCTTGCCATGCTTGACGAACGGCTTGCCGACTTTGTCGCAAGCGACGGACACAGTCCGTATATGAGAACTCCGTATCTTGCCGACGCGGAGGAATTTATAAGCGAGGAGTTTTCGCCCGATTATGCAAAACTTCTGCTTGAATATAACCCCGGCGCCGTCGTTGAGGACAGACATATAACGGGGTTTTGAGCAATAAATTATCACAATAATCTATTGCAGCGAAGAGTAAAAAGTGAAGAATGAAGAGGTTCGGTGCGAAACCTAAAGATTTTGTCATTTTAATAAAATACCGTTTTCTGAGAAAACGAAACCGATTCTTTTATCTTTTCTCTCTTATCCCTTCTCTTTTCTTTTGTTTTTATTTATAAATATTTCCATGGGGGTAAAGCCATGATAAAAGTTATACGCGCCGTCGTATGTATATTGTTTGCAATAAGCTGTGCCGGATTCGGATACACGTTCGTACTTGAAAAAAAGAACGAGGATAAAACGCTTCCGGTCATAACCGTTGACTCCGACGTTCTCGAGGTTCCGCTCGACGCTGACGACGCCGATTTCCTAAAAGGCGTTTCGGCTTACGACGAAAAGGACGGCGACATTACCGATAAAGTTATCGTCGAATCCGTTTCAAACTTCATAGGCGACGGAATGTGCAAGGTTATATACGCCGTATGCGACTCCGATAATCACGTTGCGACCGCGTCGAGAAAAATATCGTACCCCGATTATTATTCTCCGCGTTTTTATCTGAACCGTTCTCTGTGCTTCTCCGTTTACGAAAACGTGGACGCGGCGGCTGCTCTCGGAGTAAAGGACTGCATAGACGGCGATATATCCAAGAACATGATTATAACAAGCGAGGATTATTCCGGCGTTACGACCGGCGTTTTCTCCATAACCGCAAAGGTAACGAATTCAAAGGGCGATTCGTCCTCAGTTACGCTCCCGCTTATAATCGAGGACAGAAGTATGTCCGCTCCCGTTATAAATTTAAAAAGCTATCTTGTTTACACCGACGTAAACAAGCCGATCGATCCCGAGTCGTTCGTCTCGTCCGTTACCGACGCACAGGGCGAGGATATTGACGATCCCGTTAAGATCGAATCGAACGCCGATTACTCGAAAGAGGGCGTTTACACCGTGCATTATTACGCCTCGAACTCGGACGGCGTTCAGGGACATACCGTTCTCGCGGTAGTTGTGGGGAAGTAAGATATGGATAAGAAGAACAGCAGGATCACAATCGAATGGTTCAGTATTTTAAGAGATTTGATACGCAACATATGGGTAGTCGTTATGGCGGTGCTCATAGGCTATACGGGAATGTACGTTTACTCGCATTTCGTCTATACTCCCGAGTATACGGCGTCCGCGACTCTCGTGGTGACGGCGAAGGGCGGTTCGGGCAATTCGTATTCGCTTTACTCCGTTTCGGCGGAGATGGCAGGCGTTTTCTCAAACGTTTTTGTAGACCCGTCGATGAAAACGAAGGCTCAGGAGTATGCGAAAAATCCCTCTCTTAACGGAAAAGTTTCGTGCTCCGTTCTGACCGATACGAATATCCTTGAACTTAAAGTCACGTCGGAAAGCCCGCAGACTTCATACGAACTGCTGAGCGCGATTATAAAAGTTTATCCCGAGATTTCGGATAAGGTCTTTAACAATGCGATAATCACCGTTTTAAGACAGCCGTCCATGCCGTCGAGCCCGTCGAATTCGATGTCGAATTCAAACAGGAATCTTGTGCTCTCCGGCTGCGCCGTAGTGTCGGTATTCTTTATACTTTTGGCTTCGCTTTTAAGAGATACCGTAAAAACGGAGGAGTCGTTCAATCAGAAAATCGATTCAAAACTTTTGGGCACGGTTATACACGAGAAAAAACGCCTGAGCCCGAGAGACCGTGTTAAAAAGAAGAAAAAAGCGCTTCTTATATATTCAAATGCTTTTATATCCCTGAAATTCGTCGAGAGTTTTCAGAAAATCGCAGCGAAACTCGAATATATGAACCACAGAAACGGCGACAGGGTTTTTGCCGTAACGTCGGTTGCCGAAAACGAGGGCAAGTCAACCGTCGCGTCGAATATTGCAATATCGCTTGCAAGCCGGGGAAACAGAGTCGTTTTAATAGATTTGGACGCAAAAAAGCCCGCGCTTTATAAAATATTCGGAGTCGATTACGACGAGAACGCGGAGCTCGGAAATCTCTTAAACGGCAAACTTAAAAATAATAAATATCAATTGAGAAAATATAAACGTTCTTCGCTCTATCTTGCGGTCAATACGAGAGTTCACGCGGGATATCAGAAGTGGACGGAGAACGGAGTTATCAAGAAAGTTATCAACACTCTCAAACAAAAGGTCGATTATATAATTCTCGACACCTCGCCGATATTTGCAGGCGGAGGAATCACCGATATTACAAAAATTGCGGACAAAACGCTTGTCATCGTTCGTACCGACGTCGTTTCAGCGCTTACGATTAACGATTCGATAAGTATGCTCACCGACGCGGGCGCGCATGTCGCCGGATGCATATTAAACGACGTTCACCCCGAATTTGCATTCTTCGGAATGGCGGGATCCGACGAGAGCGGATACAGCTATATGAAGCTCGGAAAATACTCGAAATACGGCAGATATTCAAAATACTCAAAGTACGGCAAGTACGGAAAACACGGCAGGTATGACAGCTATTCGTCCGCGGGTAAGTCCGACGGCTACGGAAAATACGCTTCGTATTCTTCATACGGCGCGTACTCGTCATACGGCAAATACTCCTCGTATTCGCCATACGGAAAGTACTCCTCATATTCAAAATACTCAAAGTACGGCTCCTATGACCCGCAGTTCTCGGGCGAGGGCGATTTTGAAAGCGTAGATGAGGACAGTATCGAATAATTACCGATAGGAATGAGCATAAATGAGTCAGACAGACACTAACTCAAAAGACAATAAAGCATACGTTAACGAACGTAAAATTACCGTATATCCGAGCGACTTTATCAAGGGCATTAAAAAGCTGTGGTGGACGTGCATACTTCTGGCGGTTCTTGCAGGCGGCGGAATGTTTTTTAATTCGTACAGAAGCTATACGCCGAAATATACCGTCTCCGCGACGTTTACCGTAAGCACGCAGAACAGCTCCGCGTCCATAGGCGGTATATCCGTTTATTCGTTCTATTACGACTCGACGACGGCGGCTCAGCTTGCCTCGACCTTCCCCTATCTTCTCAACAGCAATCTTTTAAGCGACATGATATGCGAGGATATGGGCATAACGTCAATCCCCGTAAAGATGAACGCGTCCGCAGTTCAGGGTTCGAATATGTTTACGCTCTCCGTTACGGGTAAGGACCCTCAGCTTACCTACGATATTTTACAATCGGTTATAAAAAATTACCCATCTGTTGCAAGGTATGTTGTAGGTAATATCAAACTTACAATGATAACAACCCCGACGGTGCCGACGAAGCCGTCGAATTCGACAGACTATATCACCGACGGTATAAAGGGCGCGGTCGCCGGCATTGCCGCGGGATTCATGCTTATCGTAATATACGCCCTGAGCAGAAAGACCATACGTACTAAGAACGACGTCAAAAACGAGCTTAACTGCGAGTATATCGGCACGATACCCCAGGTTCGTTTCAAAAAACATAAGATTCAGACTGACCGCTCCGTTCTTTTTACGAATGACAAGGCGGGACCCGGATTCCTCGAATCGGTGCGCGTTCTCAGAAACACGTTTACGAATGCTCTGGGCAGTAAGGACAAGATAATAATGGTAACCAGCACGGCTCCCGGCGAGGGCAAAACGACTGTGCTTACGAATCTTGCGATATCGCTTGCCGATTACGATAAAAAAATACTCCTTATCGACGGGGATCTCAGAAACCCGAGCGTCGCGAAGATTTTAAGACTCAACCTCGATGAATTGAACTGGCATACCGAGACCGAAAAATACAAAATCGCCGATCTTGAAGAGTACAATATATCGTTTATGTCGATAGACAACAGCGATTTAAGAAAACAGAGATTTATAAATAACGACAATATCAGAAGTATATTCGACTCCGTAAGGGACAGCTACGATTATATATTTGTTGACGCGCCTCCCTGCGGACTCGTTTCGGACGCTTTGTATATAGCCCAGGAGGCCGACGCAGCGTTCTACGTAATTTATCAGGACGCCGTGCGTATAGGCAAGATAAGAAGCGGACTCGACGGACTTATGTCGACAGACGTTAAGATTATCGGATGCGTTATAAACGGAGCCGTTTCCGGCATTACGGGTTACGGTCACAACTACGGCTACGGTCATTACGGCTACGGCTACCGCTACGGCAGAGGCTACGGCGGAAAGTATTCCAGGAACTACGGTTACGGTTACGGCTACGGAACGCCCGAGGTTCCGGATTACGTCGAAGAACAGCGCGCGGATGAGCAGTCTGCCGCCGAAAAAGAAAAGACTCGCGAAAAGACTAAACAGGCAAAACATTCGTTTAAAAAGAATAAGAAAAAAAAGGACGCGGGCGATGAAGAAATCTAAGGAGCTCTCCGTTATGCTCAAAAACATGGCGGGCGAGTGGAAATGGCTGTTCGGCTATATAGGCAAGTATAAATTTACGATAATCCTCTATATACTGCTCGGAGCCGTAAGCACGGTTATGTCCCTGGGCGTTACCGTTGCGTCGAAATACTTAATAGACGCGGTCGTTTATCATACGGATTCGGTTATCGTAAAATATGCCGTAATCGTCATTGGGCTTGCGGTATTTCAATATGTATTTTCGGCTCTTACCTCGTGGATAACCGCCGTCGTCAGCACAAAGACGAATAACAAGATACGCCATGAAATTTACTCTCATATTTTATCGGCGCAGTGGCGCGACATCAGCAGATTCCATTCGGGCGACCTCCTGAACAGGCTGGAGGGCGACGTCGGAGTTGTCGCAAACGGCGTAATAAGCTTTATCCCGAGCATATTTATGCGTTCGATTCAGTTTTTCGGCGCGCTGGGCATAGTTCTCTATTACGATAAGACCATGGCGTTCCTTGCTTTAATGAGCGCACCGTTCCTCTTTCTTTCATCGAGATTCTTAATACGCACCATGCGTAAATTTAATAAGGAAAGCCGTGAATTAAACGGCAGAATCCTCTCGTACAGCGAGGAATCCATACAGAATATTCAGATAATAAAATCATTTGATTTAATAAAACAGTATATAAACAATTTCGAGTCTCTTCTGTCCTCCTACCGTTCGGTCAAGCTGTCGTACGATAAATTCAGCATATTAATGACCCTGTGTCTGTCGCTTATCGGCGTTATCGTATCGTACGCATGCTACGGCTGGGGCGTTTACAGACTGTGGCAGGGCGCGATTTCATTCGGCGTTATGTCTACGTTTCTTCAGATTTCGGGCATACTGACGACTTCATTCGGCGCGCTCGCGTCGCTTGCTCCGACGGCAGTTACGATAGCCACGTCGGCGGGCAGAATAATGGAGATAACGGCGTTTGACGAGGAGGCGGATTCCGACAGGGAAAACGCTCTCGCGGTACTCGAAAACGCAAAGGGAAAGGGCGTAAGACTCGACGTCGACAACGTAACGTTTCGTTACCCGGACGCGGATTTCGACGTTTTAAAGGACGTTTCGTTTACTGTCGAACCCGGAGAGACGATAGCTTTAATAGGTCCGTCGGGAGAGGGCAAGACTACAATGCTGAAGCTTCTGCTCGGGCTAATGAAGCCCGTATCGGGCAGAATAACGCTTACCTCGCCCGATGATAAAAGTATAGAAATTTCTGATTCGACAAGACGGTTCTGTTCGTTCGTTCCGCAGTCGGTAAATATATTTTCGGGCTCGGTTGCTCAAAATCTTCGCATAGTCAAGCCCGACGCGTCGGACGAAGAGATAAGAGAGGTTTTAAGGCTTTCGGAGCTTTCGGAATTTGTCTATTCGCTTCCCGAGGGAGCGGACACGGTAATCGGTGAACAGGGCGCGAATTTTTCGCAGGGACAGCTTCAGAGACTCGCTATTGCGAGGGCTTTATTGAGAGACGCAATGGTTGTGCTTCTCGACGAGGCAACGAGCGCGCTCGACATCGACACCGAAAAGCGCGTGCTTAATAATATTATGAAAAACGATTCGGACAGAATATGTATTATCACGACTCACAGGGAGAGTATGCTTCACTACTGCGACAGGATATATAAAATCGGTTCGGACGGAAAAATGACAGAGTTAAGGAATGTGTAATGATGAACAAGAGAGGTACCGGTTCAAAACGCAAATTCAAACTTGAACACTGGCATATCGTAGCTGTCCTTTTGTCTGTATACGATATTATGGCGGTCAATTTTTCGTATTTTCTCGCTTTATGGCTTCGTTTCGACGGTGTTTTTTCGTCGATACCGAAGGAATATCTTACGCCGTACATACATTTCATACCTATAAATACGGTCGTTTCGATTCTTATATTTTATATCGTCAAAATGTATCACGGCGTCTGGAAATTTGCAGGTTCGACAGAGCTTTTCAGAACAGTTATCGGAAGCGTATCCGCCTCTGCTGCGCACATTATTCTTATCACCGTATTCTTTGAGCGCATGCCGATTTCCTACTACCTCTGGGGCGCGTGCTTTCAGATAATATTCCTCGTCGCGGCGAGATTTTCGTACAGATTCATGATTCTCGAATCGCGCCGTTTTAAAAAATACGAGCACGAGGATAACGTCCACCGCGTAATGATCGTCGGCGCGGGCGACGCGGGACAGATGATTTTCAGGAGCGTATTAAAAAACGCCTCGTTCGGCGACAGAGTTGTCTGCTTCATTGACGACAATCCGAATCTTGTCGGCAGGTATTTCGACGGTATTCCCGTTGTCGGAACAAGGGACGACATTCTTATAAATGTTGAAAAGCATAAGATAGATAAAATTTACGTTGCAATACCCAGCGCGTCGAGAGAGAACGTAAGGGATATAATCAACATCTGCTCGGAGACGAACTGCGAGGTCAAAAATCTCCCCGACTTTTATCAGTACGCCAACAGCGACATAACAGTTGAAGCGATGCGTAAGGTTTCGGTTGAAGACTTGCTTGGCAGAGAACCGATAAAGACGGAGATGACGGAAGTCTTTTCAATGATACGCGGTAAGGTAATCCTCGTCACGGGAGGCGGAGGCTCGATAGGAAGCGAGTTATGCCGTCAGATCGCCGCGCATGAGCCGAAACGGCTTATAATTCTCGATATATATGAAAACAGCGCGTACTCGATTCAGCAGGAGCTTAAAGAAAAATATCCGTCGCTGGCTCTCAATGTTCTGATAGGCTCCGTCAGGGATTCGAGACGTCTCGATTCCGTTTTTAATGAATTCAGACCCGATATTGTTTACCATGCCGCCGCTCACAAGCACGTCCCGCTGATGGAGGACAGCCCGTGCGAGGCGATAAAGAATAACGTTATCGGAACATATAAAACGGCGTACGCCGCCATGATGTATAATTGCAGGCGTTTCGTACTGATAAGCACCGATAAGGCGGTCAATCCGACGAATATAATGGGCGCGAGCAAGAGACTGTGCGAAATGGTTGTTCAGACATTCGATAAGAGTATTAAGGAGCATAAAACGGGTGATATCCCGAGGCTCTTTACCCATGCGAGCGGCGGCGATGAGCCTAATCTCACGGAGATACCCGAGAATGTTTCCACGGAGTTTGTCGCCGTAAGATTCGGCAACGTTTTAGGCTCGAACGGTTCCGTAGTTCCGCTTTTCAAGCATCAGATAGAAAAGGGAGGCCCCGTCACCGTCACTCATCCGGATATTATCAGATATTTTATGACCATACCCGAGGCAGTGTCGCTCGTTCTGCTTGCCGGAACATACGCAAAGGGCGGAGAGATATTTGTCCTCGACATGGGCTCGCCCGTTAAGATAGACACTCTGGCGCGAAATCTCATAAAGCTTTCGGGACTCAAGCCCGACGTGGATATTAAGATAGAATATACCGGACTTCGCCCGGGCGAAAAATTATTTGAGGAAAAGCTTATGAGCGAGGAGGGCATGAGAACCACGCCGAATAAGCTCATACATATAGGAAACCCGATACCGATTAACGCGGATAAATTCAGGACGGGGCTTGAGCGCCTCATGACCGAGGCATACGGCAACAGCGACGACATCCGTCATCTCGTCGCTCAAATGGTGCCGACGTACAAGCCGTCAAAAAAGTAATGCGGAGCGTGATTATTTATTATGAAAATGAAAAATATACCGTTCAGCCCGCCGGATATAGGCGAAGATGAAATAAACGAAGTCGGCGAGGCTATGCGCTCGGGCTGGATAACGACCGGTCCGAGAACGAAAAAACTCGAAAATGAATTAAAAGAATACTGTTCGTCAGCGGGGCTTGTATGTCTTAACTCCGCTACCGCGGCGCTTGAACTCAATCTCCGCATGCTCGGCATAGGCGAGGGCGACGAGGTTATAGTGCCCGCGTATACATACACTGCTTCGGCGTCTCCGATAGACCACGTCGGCGCGAAAATAGTATTCGTCGATTCGAAAAAGGATTCGACAGACCTTGATTACGAACAGGTCGAAAAGGCCGTAAACGAGAAAACGAAGGCGATTATTTCCGTTGACCTCGGCGGAATTATTGCGGATTATGATTCTTCGTTTAAAATAGCCGAAGAAAAGAAGAATATTTTTACCCCCTCGAACGAAATACAGCAAAAGATAGGCAGAATCGCCGTTATAGCCGACTGCGCGCACTCACTCGGCGCGGTCAGGGACGGTAAAAAAGCCGGCTCGATTGCCGATTTCTCGTCGTTTTCATTCCACGCGGTTAAAAATTTCACGACAGCCGAGGGCGGAGCCGCCTCATGGAATCACATAGACGGTATCGACGACGGAGAGCTTTATCACAAGTATCAGCTTTATTCTCTGCACGGACAGTCAAAGGACGCGTTTTCAAAAAATCAGCCCGGCGCGTGGGAGTATGATATTATAGCTCCTCTTTATAAATGCAATATGACCGACATCACCGCGGCGATAGGATTAAAACAGTTCGAACGCTATCCCGGCATGCTTAAAAGACGTAAAGATATAATCGAATATTACGACAGCCGTCTTGATAAAATCGGTGTTTTTCATCTTAATCACTATTCGCCCTCCCACTCGTCGTCCGGGCACCTTTACATAACGCGCGTACCCGGCATAAGTCACGGACAGCGGTGCGAAATCATAACCGAAATGGCTGTAAGAGGCATTGCGTGCAACGTTCACTATAAGCCCCTGCCGATGATGACGGCGTATAAAAAAATGGGATTTGACATTAAGGATTTTCCGAATGCATACGCGTTTTATATAAACGAGATAACGCTCCCGCTTTATACGCGCCTGACGGATTCTGAGGTTGAATATATAATCGATAATTATACGGATATAGTTTCAAAATACATAAAATAAGGACTGTTTTTTGAATGATTCTTCGAAAATGGGAGGAGCTTCCCGCCGAGATGCAAACCGACGAGGTCAGAAAATATTACGATATTTTATCGAAAAAGAAATTCGCTCTCGTTTTGAAAAGAGCGTTTGATATCGTCGCTTCGGGTATACTTATAATACTTCTCATCCCGTTTTTCATCATCACGGCAATCGCAATAAAGCTCGACTCGCCCGGCCCAGTTTTTTACAGACAGATACGCGTCACGCGATACGGAGAGAAATATAAGATTTTTAAATTCCGTTCAATGGTTGTAAACGCCGACAAGGGCTCGCTGATTACCGTCAGTTCTGACAGACGTATTACGAAAACGGGCGCGTTTATAAGAAAATACAAGCTCGACGAGCTGTGCCAGCTTTTCGACGTTTTCAGAGGAACCATGACGTTTGTCGGGACAAGACCCGAGGTTCCGAAATATGTCGGCATGTACACAAGCGAAATGTATGCGACGCTTCTTTTGAGGGCGGGGATAACCTCGCTTGCGAGCGTGTATTATAAGGATGAAAACGAGCTTCTCGACGCAAGTGACGACATAGACAAGACGTACACCGATGTCGTTCTGCCCGATAAGATGAAGTATAATCTTGAAGCGATTGAGAATTTTTCATTCCTCGGCGATATTAAAATTATCTTTATGACCGTGTTCGCCGTACTCGGCAAGAATTATTCCGATAAAGAGAAAACAAAGGAGAAAAGCGAAAACGAAACGCAGAGGGTGTGATTTCGCGTTCGCGTAACGTATGAAGAAAAACGAACGTAAAAAACCGCTGATCGCTCTTGTTACAAACAACGACGACGACGTATACTGCTTCAGAAAAGAAATAATAGACTCTCTTATCAAAAACGGTTATTCCGTGTTGATATCCTGTCCGTACGGCGAGAAGCTTAAGCTGATTGATGATATCGAATACATATATGACGACCCCGTTATCGACAGGCGCGGAACGAGCGTTACGGCTGACGCTAAGCTGTTTTTTCATTACATGTCCGTTCTTAAAAAATACCGTCCCGACGTCGTTCTGACATATACCGTAAAGCCTAACGTCTACTGCGGTATCGCTTCTCATTTTCTGAAAATACCCGTAATAAGCAACGTCACGGGCTTCGGAAGCGTGCTTCAGAAAAGCGGAATGATTAGAAAATTCATTATGACTCTTTTTAAAATATCGTTCAGGCGCTCCGAATGCGTTATGTTTCAGAATTCGACGAATATGCGCCTTGCCGAAGAGTCCGGAATGGTTAAGGGCGACAGGCTCCTTATCCCCGGCTCGGGAGTCAATACCGACAGGTTTCCGTTTATAAAATACCCCGACGGCGGGGACGGAATAAACGGCGGAAAGGTCGTTTTCAACTACATAGGCAGAATATTAAAGGAAAAAGGCGTTGACGTATATATCGAGGCGGCAAAGAGAATTAAGAAAAAATATCCGAATACAGAGTTTAACATGCTCGGATTTATAGAGCCGACCGAGATTCATTACGAAAAAGAATTAAAAGAACTCGAAAAGGACGGAATCATCAGGTACTTCGGCAGTCAGAAGGACGTTCGTCCGTTTATCGCCTTATCGCACGCGACGATTCACCCGTCAATGTACGGCGAGGGCATGAGCAACGTTCTGCTCGAAAGCGCGTCGAGCGGACGCCCCGTCATTACGACGGACAACCCCGGATGCCGTGAGACGTTTATAGACTCCGAGACGGGACTGCTCTTTAAAGGCGGGGACGCGGACAGCCTTTGTAATATAATAGAAAGATTTTTGTCCATGCCCAACGAAGCGCGCGCAGAGATGGGCGCAAGGGGCAGAGAGTATATAAAATCGAATTTTTCAAGAGATATCGTAGCCGACGCATATTTGAAGAAAATCGGCGAAATTCTTTCAAAATAAAGGAATGGAGAGAAAAATATGAGTGCAAAAGTTGATTTTACGCATCTTTACGAGGATTTATTATCGGGAAAGGAAAAGCTGTCGCTCGTCGGACTCGGCTATGTCGGCATGCCTATCGCCGTTGCGTTTGCGAAAAAAATCAAGGTTATAGGCTTTGATCTCAATAAGGCTAAAATAGAGCTTTACAAAAGCGGAATCGACCCGACGCGCGAGGTCGGCGACGAGGCGGTTAAGAATTCGAGCGTTGAATTTACAGCGGACGAGACGAAGCTGAGAGAGGCGAAGTTTCATATTGTCGCGGTTCCCACGCCCGTAAACGACGACCACACGCCCGACCTTACACCCGTAGAGGGCGCAAGCGAGATTTTAGGCAGAAATCTAACGAGAGGCTCCGTTGTCGTATTCGAATCCACCGTTTATCCGGGCGTTACCGAGGACGTATGCGTTCCGATACTCGAAAGAGAATCCGGGCTTAAATGCGGAGAGGACTTCAAGATAGGCTATTCGCCCGAGAGAATCAACCCCGGAGACAAGGTTCACAGACTCGAGACCATTATGAAAATAGTTTCTGGCATGGATGATATAACGCTCGACACTGTCGCAAAGGTTTACTCTCTTGTAGTCAAAGCAGGCGTTCACAGAGCAGAAAGCATCAAGGTTGCCGAGGCCGCCAAGGTTATAGAGAACAGTCAGAGAGATATCAATATCGCGTTCATGAACGAGCTGTCGATTATTTTTAATAAAATGGGTATAGATACGCAGTCGGTTTTAAAGGCGGCGGGCACAAAGTGGAATTTCCTTAAATTCTACCCCGGACTCGTCGGCGGTCACTGCATAGGCGTAGACCCGTATTATCTTACTTATAAAGCCGAAATGCTCGGCTATCACAGTCAGGTTATCTTAGCCGGCAGACGAATCAACGACGATATGGGCAAATACGTCGCGCAGAACGCCGTTAAGAAGCTGATTTCTGCCGATAAGAGCGTCAAGGGCGCTCGCGTTGCGATTCTCGGCTTTACGTTTAAGGAAAACTGCCCCGACACGAGAAACACGAAAGTTATAGATATAGTAAACGAATTAAGAGAGTACGGTATCGAACCGGTTATATGCGACCCCGAGGCGGATTCCGCCGAGGCGAAGAGACTTTACGGCATTGAATTCAAAGATATTTCGTCGGTTAAAGATTCCGACGCGGTGATTCTTGCCGTAGCTCACGACGAGTTTAAGAAATTTACGATTGACGACATCGGCGCATTCTTCGGCGAGGGCAGAAAAGTTCTGCTTGACATAAAAGGACTTCTCGACAGAAAAGAGTACGAAAACGCGGGATATATTTATTGGAGGCTGTAATAAACCATGAAATCGGTTTACGGCATTTTTAAGAAAATACGTTCCGATTCCGTAAGGCGCTCTTTGGAACGAAAAGCGCAGAAAAACTTAAAAAACGACAATTTTACGCTGATATCGAATAACTGCATGGCGGGTATGATATATCATAATCTTTCATTGCAATTTACTTCTCCCTCGATTAACATCTGGATAGGTGAAACGCCTGCGGATTATATCAAATTTCTTAAAAATCTTGATTATTATTTAAATTCGGAATTGAATTTCATACACGACGGGTGCGATAAATACCCCAGAGCGTATCTCGGCGACGTTAAAATCGGATTCGTGCATTTTAAAACGGAGACGCAGGCGCGCGAAAGCTGGAACAAGCGAAAAAATAGGATAATACCCGACAGAATATGGATTATCGCTTATTACGAAAACGGTGTGTCGAAAGAAGAATATGTCGAAATAAAAAGTCTCGGATTTAAAAATGCCGTCATTATCGCGGACGACAGTAAAAGCGTTCGGTTCTGCGATGTTAAATTGAAAAAGACAGAGCGCGAACACGAGTGGTATTCCGCGGATAAGTCCGGTGTCAGGGTGTTCGAAAAATATTTCGACTATGTTGAATTTTTAAATACAAACAGTTAAAGGACTTGATTTTATGGGTTACGAAAATATTAAATTTCCCGACGGCTCGCTCTTCCTCGTAACGGGCGCAGCGGGATTTATAGGCTCGAATTTGTGCGAGGCGATACTGAAGCTCGGATATAAGGTCCGCGGTCTCGACGATTTGTCGACAGGCAAGCAGAAAAACGTCGATATGTTCATGGATAATGATAATTACGAATTTATTAAGGGCGACATTAAAGACCTCGATACGTGCATGAAGGCGTGCGAGGGCGTAGATTACGTCTTAAACGAAGCCGCATGGGGAAGCGTTCCTAGGAGCATTGAAATGCCGTTATTCTACTGTGCGAATAACATACAGGGCACGCTCAACATGCTCGAGGCGGCGAGACAAAACGGCGTTAAAAAATTCGTATATGCGTCAAGCTCGTCTGTCTACGGCGACGAGCCCGTGCTTCCGAAAAAAGAGGGCAGGGAGGGAAATCTCCTCTCCCCGTACGCGCTTACGAAACGCTGTGACGAGGAGTGGGCGAAGCAGTACACCCGTCACTACGGACTCGATACATACGGACTCAGATATTTTAACGTTTTCGGCAGACGGCAGGATCCCGACGGCGCGTATGCGGCTGTAATTCCTAAGTTTATAAAACAGCTTTTAGACGGCGAGACTCCGACGATAAACGGAGACGGCAAGCAGAGCCGTGATTTTACATATATCGAAAACGTAATAGAGGCTAATCTCAAGGCCTGTCTTGCCCCGCATGAGGCGGCGGGCGAGGCGTTCAACGTAGCCTACGGCGGCAGAGAGTATTTAATAGACATTTATTACGGTCTTACTAAGGCTCTTTCGATTAACAGAGAACCGAAATTCGGTCCGGACAGAGCGGGCGACATAAAGCATAGCAACGCAGATATTTCAAAGGCGAAAAAACTGCTCGGCTATGACCCGGACTGGAGCTTTGAGCGCGGAATCGCCGCGGCTATCGAATGGTATAAGGAGAATCTTTGATGAGTAACGGTACGGTAATTTATTACGGGGGCTTTGCGCTTCCGGACAAAAGCGCGTCGGCGAACAGGGTCGTTTCAAACGGCAAGCTGTTCTCCGCGCTCGGTTACCGCACCGTTTTTTTAGGCGTTTCGGACGAAGACGATTTTAAAATAAAAAAAATCGGCGAAAGCATGTTCGTTCTGCCGAGGGCGAAATCGTCAAAAGAATGGTTTAAACGCATGACCGACGTTTCGAACACCGAAAATATTATAAAAGAAAATCCCGATACAAAAGCGGTGATATTATATAATTCTCCGTTTTTGACTTTATTGAGATTCAAAGGTTTTTTAAAGAAGAAGAATATCCGTCTCATATACGACTGTACGGAATGGACGGGCGACACGGACGGCTCATATTTAAAAAAAGCGTTTAAGAAAATCGACGGGTTTTTTATAAGAAATTTTGCGGGCAGAGTCTCGGACAAAATGATTGTAATAAGCTCGATGATGGAGAAAAAATATAAAAATCACGTTCCCTGCGTGAGAATTCCCCCTCTTGTCGATATATCGGATTCTGTCTGGCATCAGGAAAAGGAGAATGACGAAAATAAATTCGTTTTCTGCTTCGCGGGCGTTCCCGACGGGAAAAAGGAGAGCCTCGACGCGGTTGTCAAAGCGTTTTCCGCCGTTAAAAATGAGAGCGTTATTCTCAGAATCGTCGGCGTGACGAGGGAGCAGTTTGTTAAACTGTATCCGAAAATTGAAATTAACAATAACGTGATTTTCGAGGGCTTCGTCTCTCATGCGCAGGCGGTAAAATTTATTCTCTCATGCGACTGCTATATATTTATAAGGGAGTCGGACAGACGAAATAATGCGGGCTTCCCGACGAAATTCGCGGAGAGCTTCACGGCGGGCGTTCCCGTAATTACAACGGACGTAAGCGACGTTAGGGAATATATCGAAAAAAGCGGAAACGGTACGGTTTTAACTTCAACCGACGAAAAAGAGATAGCCGAAGCCATGCGAAAACAAATTGAAAAGGGTAAAAAAAATTATAATTTAAACAGTGAATTCGATTACAATTCATATAAGTATAAAATAAAAGATTTATTTATATAAAATATTTAAAATGAAAGAGAAAGGAGAGGATATATATGTCAAAAGGCGGATTGAGCTTCGGCTTTATACAGAAGCTGTGCGTTCTTTACCTTGCAGTGTGGACGATATCCCCTCCTTTGGAAATAGATATGATATACCGCCTTATTGCACTGGGCGCGGCGGCTCTGTGGTTTTTTATAATGATAATAAGAGCGGGCGAGCTTTCACTCTCGTCGAGCGACCTTGCGTCTCTCGGTTTTATGGTTGTTATTATGATTATAGAGTATATCGCGACGGGAAGCTTTTCGGGCGTTATAAAGCTTATCGCTTATTATATACTGATAATGTGCTATATAATGAACCGACGGTATAACGGGAGCTGGGATGAGCTGAAGGGCATAATTCAAGTCGTCCTCATATTATGTATATTTTTCAATTTCAAATCTTTTTCCGCTCTGAAGGAAGATCCGACGATAGCGAGACTGCTTGTGCGCGATACTCCGGAAATATACGAATATCTCAGACAGGGCGTCGGCGGATACAGTCTTATTTATCCTCAGGTGTGTATAATTCCTGCGGGCGTCGCATGGACGATAAGCTCGTTTAAGCATAATAAACTTGATTTTATAATCGGGACGGTATGGCTTATTTCATTTGTAATGTATTCATTAAACGCGGGATATTCGCTTGCGCTGTTCGCCTCGGCTGTCGGTATTGTAATGCTGTTTTTCTATAAGGGAAAAAGCGGTATGGCTGCGTTCCTTGTCGCAGTGGGAATATTTGCGGCGGTAATGCTGTCGATACTTTATATTGATTCTCTTCGTAATTTCCTGTTAACGCAGTTTGACGGAACGGCGGTCGCAAAGAAAATCAACGACCTTGTTTCATCCTCTGAGACAGGTTCCGCGGAGGGTTCTATCGGCGACAGAATAAAGGCGTATAGCGCGAGTATTAAAGCGATTTTTCAATATCCGATTATCGGTGCACTGTGGAGACCCGGAGGCGGCGGACATTCAGCGTTCCTTGACACTCTCGCAAAATACGGAATCGCCGGCGGCGTTATATTTACAAGGGTAATGTACACCGTACCCAATTTCTATAAAAACAATTATGATGATTCGTATATAATGAGAACCGCAAACGCGACGCTCGTAACATTGCTTTTCGTTACGGTGCTTGACTCGTTTACATATGCTTTCGTATGTATGATAATGTTTATTACTCCTATGTTTTTCGAGGATATTATAAAGTGGAGGGGGATAAAAAATGAGAGTTCTCTGGAGCGTTAATCTTATACCCGCCAATGTTTCAAAAAAGCTCGGCATTGATTCCGAGGTTCTCGGAGGATGGGTCGAGAGCATGGCTTTACGGCTTTCTCAATCCGGTAAAGTCGAACTGGGTGTTGCCTGCAAGTGCTCTCCGGACTGCCTTTTTAAGGAAAACGTCGATAACGTTTTATACTATTCGCTTGCATATTCCTCCTCAACGCCTTATGATAAGCTTATAGATGTATGCGAGGATATAATACACGATTTTAAGCCCGATATTATTCAGATAGAGGGTACGGAGTTCCCGCACGCAAAGGCGATGCTCGAAGCCGCCGACAGAAACGGCGTAAAAGCAGTCGTTTCGATGCAGGGAATTCTGAACGGTCAGTATGCGTATCAGTGCGGACAGCTTCAGATAGACGACATGATGCTTTCGCATAGAATATCGGACGTGTTTTCGGCATGGATTCTTCATTTGAGAAAGACAAAATGGTACAAACCGAGAATGAAGCCGGAACGCGAAATAATAGAAAAGGCGCGTTACATACTGGGCAGAACGACGTGGGACAGAGCGCACACATACGCTATAAATCCCAATGCGAAATATTATACGTGCTCGCGTGTTTTGAGGAAACCGTTTTATGAAAAACGCTGGTCGTACGAAACTATGGAGCCGCACTCGATTTATGTCGGCAACGCGTATTACGCGTTAAAGGGATTTCATTTTCTTGTCTCGGCTCTCCCCTATCTTATAAGGGAATACCCCGATATTAAAGTGTATGCGGCGGGATATAAGCCGTTTGAAGAGCATGACAAACGCTCGATTATAAAGCAGGGCTACGGCGTGTATCTTAAAAAGCTTATAGAGAATCTCGGCGTGGGAGCGCATATAGAGTTTACCGGCGCGCTGACGGCGGAGCAGGTTGCCGACAGACTTTCAAAATCAAACGTATATGCTCTGTGCTCTGCGATTGAAAACAGTCCGAACACATTGGGCGAGGCTATGTGCGTGGGAACGCCGTGCGTGTCGGCTTATGTCGGCGGCGCTCCCGATATGGCTCAGGACG
>JALEQX010000088.1 GCA_022763825.1 Oscillospiraceae bacterium
ATTATTTAGCCAGTCCGCCGACGAGCATCATATACTCGCCTATCTGAGCGCCGAATTCGGGTGCGCCCTCCATTATGAGTTTACCCTGTCTGGTAGACTCAAGCATGTCGTCGATAGACATAAGTATACCGAGTGCGGAGTCGAGGCAGTCGAACTTCATGGTGAAGAACGGCATAGCTCTCTTATACTCACCCTTGCCCGCCTTTGTTTTACCTGCCTTAACTCTGAGGTATGCCGAAACGCTCGGCTCACCCTCGACAGCCCACGCGTAAACACGGTCGGGGCTCTTTAACGCCCAGTCGTGTACCTTCTCGTGACCCATCTTATTAAGGGTGCTGATACCGGTAGACAGCAGATAGAAATAGCACTTAACGAGCAGTCTCTTAGTTGCTTCATCCTCGGGGATGGTCGTCATGCCGAGCAGGTTTGCCATTTTAAGCAAAGCCGTAAGGAATGCAACAAACTCGCCGGGATGCTTGCATATACCCTTCATTTTAGGAAGAGTAGCGGGGCTGATCTTGCCCTTGAAGAACGCATTCATAGCGTCTACGCTCTTGAACTCGAGGTCGATATAGGGCTTGGGGTCAACCTTGTTTGCATGTACAATCCACTCGTCGCAGTTAACCTGGAAATGAGTAGCGTACTTTCCGCAGGGCGCGTCGGGATCGAGAGCGCTTACCTGATAAATACAGTGAACCGCTCTGAACTTCTTTGAAAGACTCGGAACGTCAGCTACGATAGTCTTTAAAAGAGGAAGCGCGCCGCAGAGGAATATTTTATTAGTATAAAGGGCTTCCTGTGATGCCATAATATTTCAATCCTTTCCCGGACGAAATGAACAGCCTCAACGGCTTATTACATCTCGTCGTCCCAATCTTCGTCAAGTTCAAAGTCTGCGTGCATTACTTCACGAACAGCCTCTATAATGCCGTTTGCGTCGATGCCGAGCTCAGACATGATATCCTCATGGAGACCGATGGGAGCAAACTTATCGGGCACACCGAGCTTCTTGAATGCACAGCCCTTACCGGACTCAACGACAACCTCAGCTACAGCGGAACCGAGACCGCCGAGAACGTTATGATCCTCAACAGTGATGATACGTCTGGTGTCCATAACAGCCTTAACGATAGCGTCACGGTCGATAGGCTTAATGGTGTGCATATCGAGAACTCTGATCTTTAAGCCGTCAGCCTTGTCGAGGAAGTCAGCCGCCTGAACAGCCTGGAATACACAGGAACCGCATGCGATAATCGTAAGGTCGGTACCCTGGTGAACTTCGACAGCCTTGCCGATTTCGAAACCGTAGTTTCCGTCTTTATAAAGAGTACGGTCAAATCCGCGGTTGATTCTGATATAGAACGGACCGGGAGTCTCATAAGCCGCCATAACGGCGTTGTATGTCTCAATACCGTCTGCGGGGCAGATAACGGTAAGATTAGGAATAGATCTTGTAACAGCGAGGTCCGAAATAGCGTGATGCGTAGAACCTGCCTGACCGAAAGACGTACCCGAATGTGTAGCTATAACCTTAGCGTTAACATTCTGATAGCAAAGGTCGGTAGAAAGCTGATCGGCAGCTCTCAGCGAAGCGAACTGTGAGAATGTCGAAAGGAAGGGAGTAAGACCCGCTCTCGCCATACCGGCGGCTACGCCGAACATGTTCTGCTCTGCAATACCGACGTTAAAGAATCTGTCGGGGAACTTCTTCTGGAATTCACCGATTTTTGTTGATTTGCCGAGGTCGGCGGTAAGCGCTACAACCTCAGGATGCTTTTCGCCCAATTCAACAAGTGCTTTACCGTAAATTTCAGCGGTCTGTAAGGATTCGGATTCAACCGCAGTATATGTCATTCCGCCTGCCATAACTTAAACGCCCTCCTTTTCTGCGCGAGCAACACGCTTTGCGTAGGAAGCTGCAAGAGCGTCCTTAGCCTTATGATATTTCTCGTCGTCAAATGCTCCGTAATGCCAGAGATAATTATCCTCGATAAAGTCGATGCCGCAGCCCTTAAGGGTATTGCAGACGATCATTACGGGTTTGTCGGTCTTATTCTCGAGAGCAAAGTCGATAGCCTCGCAAAGCTCTTTAATATTATTACCGTCGATTTCCTTAACGATAAAGCCGAAAGCCGTCCATTTGTCGCAGAACGGTTCGAGTTTCATAACGTCCTCGGTTCTGCCGTCAATCATGCATTTGTTGCGGTCAACGAAGCTTATCATGTTGGTTACTTTATAATGAGACGCAGACATAGCAGCTTCCCAGTTTGAACCCTCGTCGCATTCGCCGTCGCCGAGAACTACGTAAGTCTTATAATCCTTGCCGAGAAGTCTTGCGGCAAGAGCGGTTCCGACTGCAATCGACATACCGTGACCGAGCGAACCGGTGGAAGCGTCAACGCCGACAACCTTATTTGAGTCAAGATGCATACCCATCTTAGAACCCGAAAGGTTGAAAGTCTTGAGCATTTCCTTATCGTTGAATCCCTTATCACAGAGAACGGGCGCGTATGCAATACCCGCGTGACCCTTTGAAAGGATGAATCTGTCGCGGTCGTCCCATTTGGGATCCTCAACCTTGATATTCATGTACTTATAGTAAAGTACGGTGAGAATATCCATAACGCTGAGTCCGCCGCCGATGTGTCCGCTTCCTGCCCAGTATGTAGTGTCGAGGCAGAGGTTACGAAGCTCGTTCGCTTTTTTTTCGAGAGCGAGCCATTCCGCTTTTGTAAGTGGCATAAAAAATGTCCTCCGTTCGTTTGTAAAATTTGCATGACAAAAGTAATTGTCCCATGTCATTTTTTATTTTAACTGACAAATAACCGTTTGTCAAGCATAAATGCCCGAAAAACGGTTATTAGCCTTAAAAAATTTATTTATTTTATATATTTTTTTAGTTTTTTAATAAACAACATGCGATGAATGCGCAAATCAGAAGCACTCGGGGTGATTCTTTCTTACAGCCTTGAACGCCTCGTCCGCAACCTCGAGAGTGCGGTTGATATCCTCATCCTTAAGAGAAGCGTTGATGAAGTGGTTATGATGGCTGGCAAGATAAATACCTCTGCGTACCATTTCCTGAATCCAGTCCTGATGAAGGAACAGCGAATCGTCGTTTGCGATTCTAAGGTAGAACAGCGAGGGCTCGCCGGATACGACAAGGTCAAATCCGTTCTCCTCGGCAGCCTTCTTAAGACCGTCGGTGAGTTTGAGACCCTTTTCTCTGAACATCTTAGGCGTGTCAAGAGCCTTCATCTTATTGATACAGGCAATACCTGCGGCAAACGGAACTGCGCTCATCCAGTATGAACCGGTGTATGAAAGAGAGCTCATTGCGCTCTTAAGGAATTCCTTACCGCAAAGACAGGAAATGTTCCAGCCGTTTGCAATAGCCTTGCAGAAGCAAATCATATCTGCCTCAAATCCGTAGTAATGGTCGGAACCTGCAAGGTCAAGTCTGAAACCTGCGCGGACGTCGTCTACGATAAGAACAATGCCCTTGTCGGTACAGAGCTTACGAACCTTCTGCCAGTAACCGTCTGCGGGCAGAACGTTGTCTGCAAAGTTGCCGTGAAGATACGGAGTCGAAATGAACGCCGCAATCTCGCCCTCATTCTCGTTAACGAGTTTTTCGAGTGCGTCAAAATCGTTCCAGTCAACGTAAAGGTTGTTTTTAACATCCTCGGGAATAACGCCGGGATAGTCAACCTTCTGGCACCACGGAGAAACGCCGTGATAGAATCCGTTTACGAAGATAATCTTTTTCTTATGAGTATATGCTCTCGCGCACATGATAGCGCCCTGAGTCGTGTCGTTGCCGTTCTTTGCAAAGAAAGCCCAGTCTGCACTGGCTACGGTATCAACCATGAGCTCTGCCATCTCAACCATCTTGAAAGAGGGAGTGGTAACGCAGTTTTCGAGTTTAGCCTGCTCCATAGCGGCGGCGTCTACGTCGTCGTCGCAGTATCCGAGAACGTTGGGACCGTAACCGCACATGTAGTCAATAAATTTGTTACCGTCAACATCCCAAAAGTATGAATCCTTAGCTTTCTTAGTGAAGAAAGGCCATGAAGTTGTGGGAATCCAAAGACCTTCGGCAGGTCCCTGATGTCCGTAAATACCCGAGGGGATAACATTTACGGCTCTCTCAAAAAGCTCGTGGCTTTTTGTGTATTTATTAATCTTAGTTGCCATTATCCGTTTCCTCCTTACGCGAGATACAGAGCAACGCGGTCGAGAATTCTGTTAACGTTGTCGACCATGTTGATCATACCGCCCATTTTAATCGTGCCGGCGCCGATACATGCGACAGCGTTGACTTTACCGTCGAAAAGTTCTCTGGCAAGCTTCATGCTCGAGAACTCCATAAGAGCTCTGGGGCTTTCGGGAAGTTTCTTAATGGTAACGAGGTGATGATTCTTAACTCTGATAGTAGCTCCGGGACCTCCGGCGATAGAGAGCTGAATGTCACCGTCGGGGATAAGGTGAGCCGAGAACTTACCTATCTCGTCGTTATTGCCTATCTGAGAAATAGCTACCGAAATCGTGTAAAGCATGAGGGACGTGCTGATGTTAAAGAAATTCTCATCCTCAAGATCTGCGGGATCGGGTCTCATGTACTTAGCAAGAAGGTCGGTAAGGGGTACGAAGCATTTAAGCAGAAAGCCTATATGCTGAAGTCCCTTTGTAGGAATAGGAGTAACGGTACCGTCAATAAGACCGTTAAACTTTTCGCATGAAGAGAATGGCAGCTTGATGTCACACGGACCGATGCCGCCTTCCATTCTGCATCTTCCGTTCTTGAATGTGATGGTAGCATTGGGACCGTCCTTTACAAAAAGACCGACTGTAATCGGCTTTTTATTGGTAAGGATAGCTCTTGCATTCTCATCGAGGGCGCAAAGATTTTCAAGTGTGCCCAGCACGGCATACATATTTATGTATGCAAGTGTTTTTGCATCTGTCAAAGCAATTTCCTCCTTTTGCGATATTACGTCGCAATAAATTATATATATTTTACCAAAAAAACAAAGCCAAGTCAATATTGTTTGAACGATATAACGGATTTTTTTACAAATAAATAATCGACTTCTATCATTAAACTGAGTATTTTCGAGTTAATATCCGACAGTTCGGAATCGCGTCTCATTAGTTCTAATGATATATTTTCTCTTCCCCTGTTTTTTCGGAAAATACCGGATTATGAATAAATATAAATTTTCAGATGTATAAAAAAGGCGGGGAAAGGATTTAAAAATCCGATCCCCGCCGTTGGGTATCATGTTAAAATGTAAAATAATTATTCGCCAGATTCGTCGTTTTTCTTAACTTCAATCTTGCCGTATCTCGTTCCTGAAGCAAAGTCGCTTCTCGGCTCTCTCTGCTCGCACTGGGGAGCGGAGTCTCTGCGGTAAGACGAACCGCCTCTCTGAGGTCTTGAACCGCCCTTGTTGTATCCGCCTCTGCCGTTGTATCTGCGTTTATCGGCTACGGTGGGTTCTACGCCCTCTTCAAGAGTGATAATAACACGTCTCTCCGAATCATAGCCTACGGAATGTGACGTAACGCCCTCTATACCTTGAATGGCAGTATGTACGATTCTTCTCTCATACGGATTCATCGGCTCGAGTTTAACATTTCTGCCGAACTTGAGAACCTGATTTGCACTGCGCTGAGCGAGAGCCTTAAGGTTTTCGTTTCTCTTTTCTCTGTAATCGCCTACATTAACGGAAACTCTCTTGTCGCTGTCCGTTTTTTTGTTGGCAAAAAGTCTTACAAGATACTGAACCGCGTCGAGCGTTTCGCCGTGACGACCGATAAGTACGCCGTAATCGTCATCGGTTTTAATCTCGTAAATCTTTTCCTCATCGCTGTCGGATGACGTAACGGTGACGTTCTTAACGCCCATACCCTCGACGATTGTCTTAAGGTACGCGCCTACGGAATCGTTTGACTCCTGTACGGGCGCTGCATGAATTTCATCTTCGACTTCATAGTAAGCCTTTACTTTTGCGTCGCTTCCGCCGAACAGTCCGAAAATCTTTTTCTGAGGCTGTACGAGAACGTCGATTTTAACGTCGGCGTCTTCGGGAGCGTTAAGAGCGGCTTTTGCCTTCGAAATGGCTTCGTCAATAGTAGCTGCCGTTCCTATTGCTTCTTTGATCATCTTTTTCACCTGCTTTTATTTCTAAAGACCCGGGGTCTTTTTAATCTTAATTTTCGCCGTTTTCCTTAAATTTAAGAAGTTTCTTTACATTCTGTTCTCTCGAACGGCGCTCAACGGTCTCGGTAACCATAAGTTTCGCCGTAACCTTCTGAGGCGAATAGAAATAGTTGAGAACCAAGGTCTGAACGAACGAAACGATATTCGACATAACCCAGTAAATACCTACGCCTGCGGGGAACATGAATGCAAACCACAGCGACATGAGCGGGGACATGAATGTCATACAGCCCATGGACGGATTTTTCGCCATTTCGGGGTTAGTCTTGCGCTGTCTTAAGTACATGACAACGCTTGTAAGCATAGCGGTTAAGAACGCCGCTATCGGTATAAGCCAAAGGGAGTTAAATTCTTTTACCGTCGGCTGCTGCGTAAGGTCGATACCGAGGAAAGTAAACTGTCCCTTAAGCGTTATAATCTCTTTTGCATAATTCGCCGCGTCGGAAATCGTTGCGTTCGCATTTGCCGCGGCCTTGTTGATAAGATTCGTAAGGGATGTCATATCCATGCTTCCGAGCTTATCGAGAAGCAGAATCTCCATCTTATTGCTCGTATTCTGCGTAACCTCTACGGAGAGAAGCGACGCAAGGGCATTGACAACGTCCGTTTTAATAGCGAGAACCTTAGAAAGCGGAGTATAAACAACGCCGTAAAGTCCTATCATAACGGGGAACTGTATAAGCAGAGGAAGACATCCCGCACTCGTCGCTGAAAATCCCTCTTTCTGATAAAGCTCCTGTGTTTCCTGCTGAATCTTCATCTGAACCTCTCTGGACGGGTTCGGATTGCCGTTTGTATATCTCTGTCTTATTCTGTTGACCTTCGGCTGAAGTCTTAACTGCTTTGCCGAGCCCTTCTGCTGGCTTATCGACGAGGGCAGAAGAACAAGTCTGACAATAAGCACGAGTATAAAAAGCGAGATAAGGTAATTGTTTATATTGCTGTAAAGAAAACTCAGCACCCATCCGAACGGGATGGCAATAGTGTTGTAGATTGCCTGCATTTATTTATCAAATCCTAACCGAACGGCCGATATATTCAATTATCGATTATATAATATGTATATTAAATAATCATAAATTAAGATCGGCGTTTGTTTTTTCTTTTCCCTGTTTTAAGCTCCGGAAGAGGATCCACTCCGCCCGGAAAAAGGATATTGCATCTTGACAGACGCCTGACTCCGAGCCATACCCCGCGTATAACGCCGTACTTTTCGACAGCCTGAAACATGTAATCGGAACATGTCGGATAGTACCTGCACCTTGCGGGAAACAGCGGAGATATTTTTCTCATATAAAAACGAATCAGCTTTAAAACCGTCTTTTTCATTCCGTAATACCCGCCGAAACGAGGAGTGATTTCATAACGCGCTGAATGTCGGCGCTTGACTTATATATGGTTTTCGTCCTTGCGACAAAAACCATGTCGTACTTTTTATCTTTAAATTCCGGATAAAGCTGTCTTAACGCCTCGCGTATAACGCGCCTTGCGCGGTTGCGCTGAACGGCGTTTCCGATTTTCTTGCTTGTTGTTATGCCTACACGACAAAGTCCCGCGCGGTTTTTATTAACATATAAAACCAACGCAGGATTCGTGTATGACTTCCCCCGCAGATAGGTGCGGCGGAAATCGGTGTTGCATTTTAAAGTTGTGATCTCTGACAAGTTTCTCACCCTGTTTAAACAAAATGGGATTAAAACTTAGTAAGAAAGTACTTTTCTGCCTTTGGCTCTGCGGCGGGCAAGTACCTTGCGGCCGTTTCTGTCAGCCATTCTTTTACGGAAACCGTGCTCCTTCTGCTGGTGACGCTTTTTGGGCTGGTATGTTCTTTTCATCTGAAACCCTCCATTCTTGATTTTGTTTTAGCAATTTCAGACATATAAATACATGAGATAAATAAAACAGCTGAAAAAGCAAATAAAATTGAAAACTCATTTCAGAGTCCTTGCAATTTGTTATTATATAACATTGCATGGAACAATGTCAACCTTTTTTTAAAATTAAGTACCGACGAAACGCGGGTTATGTCTTTTATTTATTATTTTTTTATTAAAAAACTTGTAAAATGATTTACTCTGTTATAAAATACAAATAATATCTATAAAGTAAGGAGTGCGTATAAAATAATGGATTCCGTTGTTGAAAAACGAAAAGCGTTCTTGATTAATTTTCTGTATTTTGCATTTTTCGTAGCCGCGTTTTATCTGTTCATGAAATACGCGTTCGGCGTAGTTTACCCGATAATAATCGCCTTCTTTATGGCGACGATTCTTCAAAGACCCGTAAATTTCATAACAAAAAAAACGCCGCTGAAAAAAGGCTTCACGGGAACACTGCTGTCGCTTGCGATATTCGCAGTACTCATAGCTTTTATAGGTCTGCTCGGCGCAAAAATAGTCGTCGAGGTCAAGGATTTTGCGGCAAGCCTGATGGCAAGATTCGAAAATATCGAATCCGCCGTAACTAAAATCGGCGACTGGATAGGAAACCTGTCGCTCGTAAAGAAACTTCCCGAGGGAATAAAAGCGTCTCTGCTCGATACGGTAAACAGCGTCGTATCAAAAATTACGGCTTCGTCGGCTGCGGACTCGGCACAGACCGGCGCGCAGGCGTCAAAAGGCTTCGACTTTTCAATTCTCTCGACTCCGCTGAGCGCGGTATGGGGCACGGCGAAACAGATTCCGTCAATAATCGTCGGAATTATCATAACGATAATCGCTACGTGCTTTATGACAGCCGACTACGAACGCGTACGCGGTTTTATAATGGACCAAATCCCGGCTGAAAAACGCGAGAAAATTTCAAAAGCAAAACGCATAACGCTCACATCTGTAGCAAAAATTCTAAAAGCCTACGCACTTATCGTACTGATAACTACGACTGAGCTTGCGATCGGACTTTACATTCTGACGCTGTTAAAAATGTACTCCGGCGATTACGTTATTTTAATAAGTATAATAATTGCACTTATCGACATCATTCCCGTGCTCGGAACGGGAACGGTGCTCATTCCGTGGGCTGTTTATTCTCTGATAACGGGAAACGTGGGATTCGGAATAGGACTTTTGGTTCTATATGTAGTAATTCTGATAATCCGTCAGATTATCGAACCGAAGCTCGTCGCGGGACAGGTCGACGTCTCCCCCGTTCTGACAATATCGGCTATGTATATAGGCACAAAATGCTTCGGCGTTCTCGGAATTTTCATTCTCCCGCTCGCGTGCATCATCATAAAGCTTCTGAATGATGAAGGAGTCATTCACCTGTTCAAAACGGGAAATAAAAAGAAAAACAAAACGCCGGACGGCGAAAATACGCCGGAAAATCAGGAAACGGAAATAACCGCCGGAACAGAAACAAACAAATAAACTAAAACAAAATGCGGAATCGGCTCAAATAACCGACCCGCATTTTTTTATTTGATTTTTATGATTTTATTTCCCTTTACAAGATAAACATTTACCGCATTTTCGGCAAAAAACCCGTCGTTTTTGATCGAATCCGTATAGAAATTTTCGATTTTCGCGTCCGGATAACGTTCATAGAAATATTTAATCTTGTTCTCGCGCATACACAGCCGGGTTATCTGCCCCGTTTCGTTGTCAATGAGAGAGCAGATATAGTTTTTAATGCCGAGCCGTCTGCATATTTCGCCTATCGTAAGGTCGGGCGAGGCGGTCAGAATCACGTCGTCATCGCGCTGTATTTTCTTATAAAACGGCTTGATTTTATCCATCCGTTTATCCCAGAAACGCTCGGTGAATTCTTCCCATTTATCATATTCGCAGTAATACTTTTTAACATACGGGGCGTATTTTTTCATGGCGTCCTCGATGGTCACCCTGCCCCCGGCGTACAAGGCCAGCGCACGCAGAACCTTCGGAATCATTTTAACAAGCGCAGGATTTACCTTAACATAATCAAAAAAGAAATCGAGCGCGCTCTCGCCGTCGTATATCGTGTTATCAAAATCATAAACGTTCATAATTTTATATTATCACAATAAAACAAACGGCACAATAATTATTTACAAAAATATTGAAAATAAATAAATTAGTATGTATAATTAACGGGTAAAAACTCTTATGAGGTGAAAAAAATGTTAAACAATCCGCAGATAGAGAGAATGCTTACGAAAATCGACAGATTTTCAGCCATTCTCGAACCTATGATTTTTGAAAAGGTCGGCGAGGTCGATTTTAAGGCTTTTGTCACCGACAAACAGTATCATTCCATACCCGACGACAGCAATTTTTCCGAAATAAAAAAGGGCGATACATGGTACGGAGAAAACAAATACTGCTGGTTCAAGGGCAGTTACTGCGTTGACGAGACGTTTGATTCACAGCCTATATACATCAAACCCAAAATGCAGGGCTACGAGGCTATGCTCTGGGTCGACGGCAAGGTTTTCGGAACGTTCGCAACAAAGATAACGTACACGGCGCACGGCAACCACTACTGCGACCTCGTATCGATGGATCCAAAGGCGGGACAGAAAATCGACCTCGCAATCGAGTGGTACGGCGGACATTATATGCCCGGCACACAGCCCAATGAGGACACGCCGATAAAGGATTTCAATTATAAATACGACGGCGCGGATATCTGTATTAAAAATTACGAAATACAGGACTACTACTTCGACCTTATCAGCGTTTACCAGCTTGCAAAATATCTCCCCGAGGACAGCTTCATGCGCGGAAAAGCAATAAACGCTCTTTTCGAGGTTCATAAGAAGGTTCACTATTTCCCGTTCGACTGCGACCATGAAACATTCATGCAGGGTATCAGAGCAAGCGCACCCGACCTCAAAGCTGTTTTAAGCTTAAAAGCGGGCGAAACCGACGCCGAATCTTATGTAATCGGTCACTCGCACATGGACACTGCATGGCTGTGGCATGTCGGAGAAACCGTTAAAAAGTGCGCAAGAACGTACGCAAACCAGCTCTCGCTCATGGAACAGTACCCCGAGTACAAATTCATACAGAGCTCGGCGTGCCATTCTGACTTTTTAAGAGTCAACTACCCAGAGCTTTTTGAAAGAATTCAGAAAGCCGTCGCCGAGGGCAGATACGAGCCCAACGGCGGAGTTTGGGTCGAGTGCGACTGTAACATAACTTCGGGCGAATCAATGGTCAGACAGTTCCTTTGGGGACAGAGATTTACGAGAAAGTATTTCGCGTTTACATCAAACTGTTTCTGGCTTCCTGATACGTTCGGATATTCGGCGGCTATCCCGCAGATTATGAAGGGATGCGGAGTCGACTACTTCCTTACGACAAAAATTTCGTGGAACGATACAAATAAATTCCCGTACGACACATTCTACTGGCAGGGTATCGACGGTACAAAGGTATTCTCGCACTTTAACAGAACGCATCTCTTCCCCGAGATTATGGACATTATCGAGGCTACGAAGGGTCAGATATGTCAGAAGAGCGTTAACAACAAACGTCTTATCGCCTACGGCTACGGAGACGGAGGCGGCGGACCGCAGTATGAGATGATAGAATTCGCTCGACGCGCGGAGAGTTTAAGCGAAGTCGGAACCGTTAAAAATACGACCGTCGGCGACTTTATGAAAGACCTCGAAGCAACGAGCGTAAATCCCAACACATACCGCGGAGAGCTTTATCTCGAACTGCACAGAGGTACGCTCACGAATCAGCACACTATTAAACGCAACAACAGAAAGAGCGAACTTGCATTAAGAGACCTTGAAATCATAACCGTAAACGACGCGGTTTCCTCCGGCAGTATCGCTAGCGAAGAAAAGGTTAACCCGCTTTATGAAACGCTCTTAATCAACCAGTTCCACGATATTCTGCCCGGAACATGCCTTAACAGAGCGCATGTTGAAAGCAGAGCGCAGACGACCGAGCTTATTTCCAAGGCAAGAGCGTATATTGCCGAAAGCGTTTCGAAGAATAAAAAGGACGGCGTAATCACACTCACGAATACCCTTTCATTCGACAGAAATGACCCTGTATTCATTGATTATAAAGAGGGATATATCGTCGACGGCGATTATAAACAGCAGATTTATACAGACCTCGACGGCAATAAAAAGCTTATCGTATCCGGCGTAACCGTTCCCGCAATGTCGTCGGTAACGTTAAAGCTCAAAAAGGGAGAAATTTCAGGCAAGAGCGCATTCAAACGCGTTGACTCGTCACTCGAAACTCCGTTTGCAAAAGTCGAATTCGCGCCCAACGGAACCATGAGTTCGTTTATCGACAAGCGAGAGAACAGAGAAATCCGCGGTGAGGGCTTTAATTTCAACACCCTTATAATGGCTGAGGACGTTCCGAGCGCGTGGGATAACTGGGATATCGACGCAGACCTTGAGCCTAAATTCGAGGACGTATCGAATCTCGTTTCATCCGAAGTCGTTTCCGACGGCGAGACGGCATATATTATCAGAAACGAATATAGAATCAGCTCAAAATCGACGGTTAAACAGGACATGATGTTTTTTGCCGACAGCGCAGAAATTCGTTTCGACACAATAATGGACTGGCAGGACGACCACAGATTCCTCAAAACTGCATTTGACACGAACATCTGCGACGACTATGCAAGATTTGAAATTCAGTTCGGAAATGTTAAACGCCCGACCACGAGAAACGACTCCGTCGAGCAGGCTAAGTTCGAGCTTGTAAATCATAAGTACACCGACCTTTCCGAAACCCGCTTCGGCGTTTCGATTCTCAACGACTGCAAGTACGGCATCTCCGTAAACGGCGGACAGATGAGACTTTCGCTTCACAAGGGCGGAACCCGTCCCGACTATAAGGGCGACCACGACGGACTTCACAGAGCGGTTTACTCGTTCCTCCCGCACGACGGCGGATTCTCGGCTGAAAACGTTATCCGTCCCGCGTACGAATTAAACGTTCCCGTAATAGAGTCCGAGAGCGAATACTCGCTTAATAAACTTGTTTCGATTGACGCGCCGAACGTTATAGTCGAAGCCGTAAAGCCCTGCGAGGATGCGGAAAAAGCGTATATCGTAAGGATGTACGAGGCGGAGGGTTCAGCGGTCAACGCGAACGTAGCCGTTCTGAATTCGGCGAAAAAGACGGAGATAACAAATATGCTCGAGGAAACGCAGTCCGTACTCCCCGACGCGGTTTCTAACGTACTTTCATTCAAACCCTTTGAAATCAAGACGATTAAAGTCACGTATTGATTTTCTCGTATCGATTCATTTAATCAAAAAAACGTAACGAATTAAATAAATCGGCAAACTATTGATTTTCAAAAATAAAAACGGGGTTATGTCTTGACATAACCCCGCGGCTAATGTATAATTAATTCTGCCGTTTAAACAACGGCGGAATTATATATGCGGATGTGGCGGAATTGGCAGACGCGCTAGGTTCAGGTCCTAGTGAATGCAAGTTCATGTGGGTTCAAGTCCCGTCATCCGCACCAGAAAAAAGCACTTAGCATTTTGCTGAGTGCTTTTTTAATGAAGAAAATCTGTCGGTGCTTGATAAATTCATCGTGCATTTTGCTTTATGCGAGCAGTAAGTAAGTGATTCTTATCGCCGTCCGGCCAATATTTTCATTAGAACAAATTGAAGTTATGACTGCACTGCCGAATGCGGCGGATGAGTATTTAAGATACATCGATTTAATTTTGTCTCTGAGAAAATCCATTTTATTTTCCTCCTTAAAAATAAAAAACCGGACAAGAAACAGACATTTCAGTCTGTCTCTTATCCGGCTGCCATTTCCGTGAACGGCTCGCCCTCAGAGCGAACAAAACAAAATATATCACAAACCGTAAAAAAGTCAACGCCTTATATCAAAAAAACGAACTTTAAAACGGTTTTTTTTAATTACGCCTTATGCCACTTAACGCCCTGCGGGGTATCCTCGAGCACGATGCCCATATTCTTTATCTCGTCGCGGATTCTGTCGGCTTCTGCCCAGTTCTTCTCTTTTCTCGCCTTTGCTCTTGCCTCGATAAGAGCCTCGACATCCTCTGCAAGCGTATCCTTCTTTCTGTTGTAAACAAGACCGAGAACGCCCGTCAGCTCGTCGAATATTGAAGCGGCGGCGGTAAGAACGCCCTTTGAAACATCGCCCGAAGCGATAATCTTATTTATATCCCTTACGAGTTCAAATACTGCGGAAAGTGCGTCGGCTGTATTAAGGTCGTCGTCCATCGCCGTGATGAACTGCTGTCTGCGATTTTCAGCTATTTTATTAAATTCGTCAAGTCCGTTATCACCGTCAACGGCGTACTCCATAGCGTCGTCAATCGCGTTACGGCACGTATAGAGTCTTGCAAGAGAAGCCTTGCACTGCTCCAAAATATCAACGCAGTAGTTAATCGGGCTTCTGTACTGCGACGAAATGAGGAAATATCTTACCGGCTCGTAGCCGTACTTTTCTGCAACGTCGCGGACGGTGAAGAAATTACCGAGCGATTTTGACATTTTAACATTGTCAACGTTTATAAATCCGTTGTGAACCCAGTAATTCGCAAACGTAACGCCGTTGCAGCACTCGCTCTGCGCTATTTCGTTTTCATGGTGCGGGAATATAAGGTCGCTTCCTCCGCAGTGCATATCGATAGTCTTGCCGAGATAACGTCTCGACATAGCCGAGCACTCAATATGCCAGCCGGGTCTGCCCTTACCCCACGGGGACTCCCAGTAAGGTTCTCCGGGCTTAGCCGCCTTCCAAAGAGCGAAATCCATGGGTTCTCTCTTAATATCCTCGACGTTAATTCTCGCGCCGGCCGCCAAATCCTCAAGGGGCTGATGCGAAAGTTTGCCGTACTCGGGATCCTTTGAGGGGCTGAAATATACGTCACCGTCAACTTCGTAGGCGTAGCCTTTCTCAATGAGAGTAGAAATAATCGAAATTATCTCGTCGATATTCTCCGTGGCTCTCGGATGAACGGACGCGTCTCTTACGTTAAGTCCGTGCGCGTCGACTTTGTATTCGGCAATATATTTCTCGCTTATCGTCTTAAAATCAACGCCCTCTTCGTTCGCTCTGCGGATGATTTTATCGTCGATATCCGTAAAATTCTGAACATACGTGACCTTAAGACCTCTGTACTCCATATAACGGCGCATTACGTCGAAAACACATATGGGTCTTGCGTTTCCTATATGAATATAGTTATAAACGGTCGGTCCGCACGCATAAATTTTGATTTCGCCGGGAGTGATCGTCTTGATTTCTTCCTTTTGTCTCGTCATTGTGTTGTATATTTTCATTTGTTTTCTTTCTCCTTAGCTTCTAACTTTGCGGAAAGCTCTTTTATTTCGTTTTCGAGTCTTTCAAGCTCCTGCGCGACAGGGTCGGGAATGTGAATCTGGTCGAGGTTCTGTACGTGCTCGACTCTCACGCCGTCGAGTTTTACGACTCTCGCGGGAGTACCGACCGCTGTACAGTTTGCGGGAATATCGTTTAAAACGACCGAACCCGCGGCGATTTTTGAGTTGTCGCCTATATGAAGCGGACCGAGCACCTTTGCTCCCGCGCCTATCATAACGTTGTTGCCTACCGTCGGGTGACGTTTGCCGACATCCTTGCCTGTACCGCCGAGCGTCACGCCCTGATAAATCGTAACGTCGTCGCCTATTTCGGCTGTTTCGCCGATAACGACTCCCGTTCCGTGGTCTATAAAGAAACGTCTGCCTATCGTCGCGCCGGGATGAATTTCGATTCCCGTTTTCCTCGCGGCGCGCTGGGATATCATTCTTGCAAGGAATATAAATCCGTGTTCATAGCACTTGTGCGCCCGTCTGTGCGCGCGTATCGCCTTGACCCCCGGATAGAGAAACAGCACCTCCGCTACGCTTCCGACCGCAGGGTCACGGTCTCTGACGGAGGCTATATCCTCCTTTAATATATCAAACATAAAAAAACTCTCAATTCTGCAAAAAGTATTCATCACATTATAATCAAAAAACTCTCACGGCGTGCATGATTTTTTCAAAAGAGAGTTAAGCGCTCTTTCAAAATCTTCGTCCTGTTCACGGGTGCGCTTTTTGGGGCCCTTTGTCCTGCCTCCGGCACGGCGTATCTCTTTTGAAACATAGCGGGTATACAGCATTTTTTCGATATTTCCGTCTGTAAAAATCAACCCGTTCTGATTTATCGGCTTCGCGCCCCTTGCAAGACACATAGCTGCAAGTCCGTAGTCCTGAGTTACGACGATATCACCGGGTTTAATCATATTGGCAATCTTAAAATCAGCCGAATCCGCACCCTTTTCCACCGTAATCGTCACGGCGTTTTCGCGCTCTATAATGTGAGACGTATCAGTAATAATAACCGTTCCGACTCCGTAAGCCGCCGCTGACAAAACTGCGATATCGACAACGGGACAGCCGTCGGCGTCTATAAATACTTTCATTTATTTAACGACAAAATACTTAAATGTTGAAGCGTCCGAGCCTGTGACGGTCGTAAACATAACGCTCGAATCGGAAAGAATCTCGGGATTTACAATATTCGCGAACATATTGTTTACGTAATATCTGCACTCGCCGGTTGTAAGATCTGCTATGACAACCGCCGGATTAGTCTTATCGATATATCCTCTTAAAAATGCTGTTTTACCGTTGCAGGCGAACATGTCGGCCTTGAAATTTGCAAGGAAATCGCCTTTTAATTCAACGCTCGAAGAATCGTTTACATTGTAAACAGAGTTATTCATAAAGAAATAATCGCCCGAAACAATGATATCTTCGCGTTTGCATTCAAAAGTCTTTACCGCCTCGTCGGAGTCAACCTTTTTAAGCACGACGTTTTTATCCGCGTCCTCTGTTAAGTATAAAACTCCGTCGTCGGTTGCTTTTACGAATCTGCCTACGATATTTTTCTCAACGAGAACGTTATCGACGTTGTTTCCTCTGCCGCCCGCCTTCATAAGGTCGTACTTATCCTCGTCCTCGGCATAATGTCTGCCCGAGATAAACAAAGAATTGTCAAGCTCGTTTTTAAGAATATAATCCGTAACTACGGCATAGTCGGCTCTCTTCGTTCCGTCGGAGCCTACGTACCTGTTAGCCTCGGAATAAATGCGCTCCGCGCTTCCCTTTTCGGGATTGAACGAAAACTGATCGCCGTAGAGCTTTTCGGCGTTTCTGAAATTATTCTCGGTCGAATCGGCAAGCAGGAGAAGATTAGACGAACTGCCCATGCCCGACGGCATGTCCGTAACGGCAAAGAAAACGTATCTGTAAATGGAATCCGTATCACCCGCTATCGTCGGGGTGTACAGTCCGTAGCCCGCGGTTTTTCCGTCGGCTTTAATATAGCTTACCTTTGCCTTTATATTCTGCTCGCTCATCTTTACGCTGACATCATAGGTTCCGTCGGCGGCACGCTCGGTAAACGTATCGTTTTCGGTATTAAAATCATAGAACTTTACGTTGCCCATAGTGTCTGCGGTATAATAAATTCCGTCGATAAACGTCGGCAGGTAGTTTGCGGAAAGCGCGTCGCTCTGATACTTAACTTCGGATAAATATGCGCTCGTGTCAAATCCGCTCTTATCCGATTCGCTCTCATCCTCCTTGGGTTTTAATTTAATAACGCCTCCGAGTATGAGGAATGTAACCACACAGACTACGGCAAGAACCGCAGCGGCGGCCGTAACAGCTTTTTTATTCAAAATAAAAACCTCCGATTCCGCGCCGAAAACGGCACGTTAAATATATAATTATATAAATAATAAATAATCATCTCTCATAAGTATATACAAACCGAAAAAAAAAGTCAATAGCGCCACGAAGCAAGACGGACGCGAAATTTTTAAGATTTAATAAATGATATTGTCATATAACCGTGAAAATGTTATCATTATATTGATTTAAAAACGCAAAGGAGTTCAAAACATGAGATCATCGGCAAAACGAAAATTACCGTACGTTATCGCGGGATGCGCAGTTCTGGCGTTTGCGGTATTTGCGGTTTTGTTTATAATAGACCCGCTTAAAATCAAATCGGAGCCGGAAGTTACAGAACCGACTCAGAAAATATACAACGCCGACGGCTCGCCGTACTACGAGGACGTTGCGGTAAACGCATATAAGGCGGAAAATTTCAAAGCAGACGACTCCGGCAGAATTTATTATGACGACGAGAATGTAAAATATTATACGGGCATAGACGTTTCGCAGTACCAGGGCGATATCGACTGGGACGCGGTCGCCTCCGACGGCATAAGCTTCGCGATTATCAGAGTCGGCGCGAGGGGTTACGGCACGTCGGGAAAACTTATTGAGGACGCGAATTTCAGACAGAATCTCGAAAACGCGGAAAAAGCCGGGCTGAAGGTCGGCGCGTATTTCTACTCGCAGGCGACAAACGTCGAGGAAGCTAAGGAAGAAGCGGACTATCTCCTGTCTCTCATAAAGGGTTATAAAATCACAGCGCCCGTCGTTTTCGATTGGGAGAATATGCCCGACACAGAAATGAGAACAGACTCCGTAACGGGCGAAACGCTCGACAATTGCGCCGTCGCGTTCTGCGAAAAAATCAAGGATGCGGGATATACTCCGCTTATATATTTCAATCTCTCCGACGGCTACACCCGCTATGATTTGAGCAAAATAAAGGACTATTCGTTCTGGTACGCGCAGTATGAGGGCACCACGCCGAAATTCTATTATAATTACGATATATGGCAGTATTCCTGCACGGGAAAAGTAAAGGGAATAGAGGGAAATGTTGACTTAAATATAGCGTTTACAGATTTTTCACAATAAAAATATTCACAAACATAAAAACCGGAGACTGCTCAAAAGGCGGTCTCCGGTTGCTTTTTTTAAAAACTCATTACGGTTTCGTCGAGCAAAAACCGTTCTATTCCGACATAAAAAATACCGTCCTCGTCGTAATGAGGAATTACATCATCCGAAACTACAACGATTTTTTTAAACGAATCGCCGACTCGTTTAAGCGAATTTACCTCCTGCGCACGTTTTTGTTCATCCGACACCGTCAGCGCAGACTGAATATAATATCTTACGCTTCCCTTGTTTGCGACAAAATCAATTTCGAGCCGTGAGCGTTTGCTGTTTTTGTCGCTGTCTTTATAAAAATATTCGACCGCTCCGACATCTACGCTGAAATCACGGTATATCAGTTCATTATAAATAATATTCTCCATAATATGATTGATCTCGGTCTGACGGAAATTGAGTCTCGCATTGCGAAGCCCTATATCGCTGAAATAATATTTAAGCGGAGACCCTATATATTTTCTGCCCTTTACGTCGTAGCGTTCGGCTTTGTAAATCAAAAATGCGTCAAGGAAATAATCGAGATATTTTCCGACATTCTGCGGGCTTATATTGACCTGCTTACGGCTTTTGAACGTATTGGCGATTTTATTCGAATTCGTAAGAGAACCGACAGACGAAGATATGATATTTAAAATATCGTCAAGCGTGCTTTTCTCTTTTACAAGCGAATTTCGTTCCATAATATCGCTTATATAAATCGTATCAAACAGCGAGGTTAGATAGCGGGCTTTTTCCTCGTGTCCGCGCCTGCTCATTATAAAAGGCATACCGCCGTATGTTACGTACTCCTGCCACGCTCCGTTCTTGTCATCACCGCAGGCATTATAAAATTCCGAATACGACAGCGGACTTACCCTTATTTCGTCGCCCCGTCCGCGGAATTCCGTCAGAATATCCGACGAGAGCATTTTCGAATTTGAACCCGTTACGTATATATCGAGATTTTCGCGCTTCATAAGCCCCAGCAGAACGTCCGTAAATCCGATTTTGTCCTCGCCCGACTCCACGTAAGGATTATTTATTTGGGCGACCTTTTGAATTTCGTCGAGGAAAACGTAGTATTCCATGCTTTTGTCCTCTGTCAGCGAACGGATATATTTACCGAGTTCGAGCGGATTGCGGTATCTGATATTCTCGTCGTCGTCAAGCGCAAGACAAATAATATTTTTTTCATCAACACCCGAAGAAATAAGATAATTCTTATAAATATTAAATAAGAGATACGATTTCCCGCAGCGTCTTATTCCGGTAATAACCTTGATAAGTCCGTTTTGTTTTTTACTTATAAGCTTGTCAAGATAACGTTTTCTCTCTATCACGGACAGCACCTCCGTAAAAATTATGTGTATTTACACGCTTTTTTATTACCATTATAATACCTCGTTGCTGTCATGTCAACCCGCCGTTATAAAATTATGTGTATTTCCACACTTTTTTATTTAAGTCTCTGCTATTGATTTTAAAAATTGTATATGGTAAAATAAATCGGTTATTTTATTTTATATTAAATCAAAAGAGAGAGTCGTTATGGATACAAAGACTAAAAACGAAATCGAACGCCGCAGGACGTTCGCAATAATCTCCCACCCCGACGCAGGTAAGACAACGCTTACCGAAAAGCTTCTGCTCTACGGCAGGGCGATACAGTCCGCAGGCTCCGTCAAAGGCAAGCAGGGCGACAAGCACGCCGTTTCCGACTGGATGGAGCTTGAAAAACAGAGAGGAATTTCCGTCACGTCATCGGTAATGCAGTTTGAGTACGAGGGATACTGCATCAACATTCTCGACACCCCGGGACATCAGGATTTCTCCGAGGACACGTACCGTACGCTTATGGCTGCGGACAGCGCAGTAATGGTTATCGACGCGGCAAAGGGTATCGAGCCTCAGACGAGAAAATTATTCAAGGTCTGCGCAATGCGCGGAATCCCCATTTTTACCTTTATAAATAAGATGGATCACGAGGCGAGAGATCCGTTCGAGCTTCTCGACGAGCTTGAAACCGAATTCGGAATCGCGACTTATCCGATGAACTGGCCGATAAGCTCCGGAAGTACGTTTAAAGGAATTTACGACAGAAACGAAAAGCACGTTCTGACCTACGACAACTTCCACGCGGGCAGAATCAGACTCGAATCGATAGTATGCGATATAAACGATAAGGACAGATTAAAGGAGCTTATCGGCGAGGATTTAATGAACGACCTTATCGACCAGACGGAGCTTCTCGACGGAGCAGGCGGAGAATTCGACTTAGACGAGGTACGTAAAGGTAAATTAAGTCCCGTGTTCTTCGGCTCCGCGCTTAATAACTTCGGCGTAGAGCAGTTTTTGGAATCATTTTTAAGACTTACGACCTCTCCCCTGCCGAGAAAAACGGGAGACGGCGAAACCGTAGACCCGCTCGACGATCATTTCTCAGCGTTCGTATTTAAAATTCAGGCGAACATGAACAAGGCTCACAGGGACAGAATTTCATTTCTTCGAATCTGCTCGGGCAAGTTCGAAAGAGGAAAAGAATACTACCACGTTCAGGGCGAAAAATCAATGAGACTTTCACAGCCCCAGCAGATGATGGCTCAGGAACGCGACGTTATAGACGAGGCGTATGCGGGCGATATAATCGGCGTGTTCGACCCGGGTATTTTCTCGATAGGAGACACCGTATGCGACGCCTCGCATAAAGTTAAATTCTCCGGAATTCCGACGTTCGCCCCCGAACACTTTGCGATAATCGAACAGGTTGACTCGATGAAGCGCAAGCAGTTTGCAAAGGGCATGAATCAGATAGCACAGGAGGGCGCGATACAGATATTCTTTCTGCCAAACGGCGGTATGGAAAAGGTTATCGTCGGCGTCGTCGGAGTGCTTCAGTTCGACGTTCTCAAATTCAGAATGAAAAGCGAGTACGGAGTCGAATATTTAAGACAGGATATGCCTCACGAGCAGATAAGAAGAGTCGAAAACGAGAATTTCGACGGCACTAAATATAACTTAGGCTCCGACACCCGCTGGGTCAAGGATGTAAAGGGCGGAGATCTTCTTATATTCAACGGTAACTGGGCTATTAACTGGGCGCAGGAGAAAAATCCCGAATTGAAATTAAGAGAATTCCATCAGGATATAGAGGGATAATTTGTAAAGGAGAAAAAAAATGGACAGATACGAAAGTGCAAAAGCAATGTACCTCGATTACGGCGTCGATACCGACAAAGCTATCGAAACGCTTAAAACAATTCCCGTTTCCATGCACTGCTGGCAGGGCGACGATGTAACGGGTTTTGACTCGAAAGAGGCTCTTTCGGGCGGAATTCAGGCAACGGGCAACTACCCCGGAAAAGCGACTACCCCCGAGGAGCTTATGGCGGACATAGACAAGGTCTGTTCGCTCGTTCCCGGCAGAAAGAAAATAAATCTCCACGCTTCGTACGCGATATTCGAAAACGGAAATTATGCCGACAGAAACGCCATAAAGCCGGAACATTTCAAAAAATGGGTCGATTTTGCCCGCGACAGAAAAATGGGTATCGACTTTAACCCCACATTCTTCTCTCACCCGATGGTTAAGGACAATTTAACGCTCTCCTCTCCCGATGCGAAGGTGCGTAAATTCTGGATAGAACACGGCAGGAGATGCATTGAGATTTCGCAGTATTTCGCAGAACAGACCAACATGCCGTGCGTTATGAATATATGGATTCCCGACGGATACAAGGACATCCCCGCCGACAGAATCGGACCGAGAAAAAGATTCAAAGAGTCGCTCGACGAGATACTGAGCGTTCCGTACGACAAGTCAAAGGTGTTCGTAACTCTCGAATCAAAGGTATTCGGAATCGGACTCGAAAGCTACACCGTCGGCAGTGCGGAATTTACAATGAATTACGCCTCGAAAAACGGCATCGTCCCGCTCATGGACAACGGTCACTACCATCCGACAGAGGTCGTTTCCGACAAAATATCGTCGCTTCTTCTCTTTAATGAAAAAATCGCGCTCCACATAACGCGCGGAGTACGCTGGGATTCAGACCATGTAGTTATTTTTGACGACGAGACTAAGGAGATCGCAAAGGAAATCGTCAGAAACAACGCGCTTGACAGGGTATTTATCGCGACCGACTATTTCGACGCGTCGATAAACAGAATCTCCGCGTGGGTAACGGGCTTGCGCTCCGTACAGAAGGCTCTGCTTTACGCTCTTCTCGAACCCTCAAATATGATGAAAGAGCTTCAGGACAAGGGCGAATTCACACGCCTTATGACAGTATCGGAAGAGCTTAAAACCATGCCGTTCGGCGATATATGGAACGAATATTTAAGACAAACGGGCGTACCGGCGGATTATTATTCGGAAGTCGAAAAGTACGAAAAAGAAGTTCTGTCAAAAAGATAAAATTTCTAAATGCAAAACAGCCGTTCGGTAAACAAAAAAAACCGAACGGCTGTTATTATAATATTTTATTTTAAATCCTCTATCATTAGTTTCGCGGCTTTATAAATATCTCCGCAGCCGAGCGTTATTACGAGGTCACCCTCTTCGGCGATACTCTCGACATAGTCGGCGACCTCTCTGAACGTGTTAAACCATACGCTTCCCGGAATCAGAGCCGACAAATCGGACGTGTGAATGCCGTACGTGTTTTTCTCCCTCGACCCCATTATTTCGGTCATTACGACTTTATCGGGAATCTTCAGGACCTCGGCAAAATCGTTTAAAAGCATCGCGGTACGTGAATAGGTAAACGGCTGAAATACCGCAATAACACGTTTGTAATCGAGTTTTTTCGCAGCCTCAAGCGTGACCCTTAACTCTTTCGGATGGTGCGCGTAATCGTCGCATATCGTAATGCCCTTATACGTTCCGAGATTTTCGAATCTCCTGCCCGCGCCCTTGAAATCGGAAATTTCCTTTATCGCGGTTCCAATATCGCATCCTGAGTAAACGCTTGAAGCGAGAGCCGCAAGCGAATTATAAACATTATGGTCTCCGGGTACGTTTAATACAACGTGCCCTTTTTTTTCGCCCTTATAATAAACGTCGTACTCGGGGTACGCGCCCTTTCTGTCGGATATAAGCTCCGCGCGCCACATACAGTTTTCGCCGAGACCGAACGTGATAAACTCCTTGTTTTTGTCCGTCATATCGTTTATCGCGTCGCATGTGTTTTTATCGTCAAGATTATAAATAACCGTTTCGGCACTGTCGGCAAACCGTGTAAACGATTTTTTCAGATTCTCCATGGTCTTAAAAAATTCCATGTGATCCGCGTCTATATTTAAAATTACGGCGCACTTGGGCGACATCTGCAAAAACGTGTTTTTATACTCGCACGACTCGCATACGAATATACCGCTTTTGCCGACGATTCCGTTTGTACCGGTATACGGGAGCTTTCCGCCGATAACCGCCGACGGGTCAAGTCCCGATTCTATCAATATCTGAGTTGTCATGGATGTTGTCGTAGTCTTGCCGTGAGTTCCGCATATACCTATACAGTTTTCATATCTTCTCGACAGCGCGCCGAGTATTTTTGAGCGTTCGAACGTCGGAATTCCGCTCGCTCTCGCGGCTATAAGCTCGGGGTTGTCGTCCATTATCGCCGCGGTGTGAACTATCATTTCCGCGCCCTCTATATTCTCGGCTTTCTGTCCCATTACAACGGGGATTCCCAGCGCGCGGATTCTGTTGAGAGTGTCGCTCTCGTTATTGTCCGAACCCGAGAGAATATATCCCTCGCTGTGCAGTATTTCGGCTATCGGACACATACCCGAGCCTCCGATTCCGATAAAATGTATTCTTTTTACCTTTGAGAGGATTTCGTCTGCTTCATACATAATTATATCTGCTCCCTGTTAAAGCATATGTATTATTCGATAGGTATTTCAATGGGACTTCTGCGCTGGAAGATAACCGTGGACTTAAATCCCGCTTCCAGAGCCGCCTCGTACGCATGCTTTATGCCCACGCCGATATCCTTTGCAAAATGCGCGTCGGAGCCTACACTGATAAGTTTACCGCCGAGTTCCTTAAATCTTTTGACCGTCTGAGCCTCGGGCGAAAGTCTGTTGATAGGCTGACGCAGTCCCGCGGTGTTAATTTCGAGCGCAATATTTTTTTCGGCGGCTAGCTTTAAAATTTCATCGACCTTATCTTTATAATCGTCAATATCAATCATAATATTATTTCTTGCATAAAAATATCTGAACGGATATGTAAGATGAGCGAGAACGTCGAATCCGCCCCACTCGAGCATATTCAGTTCCTCGTCGAAATATTCGTTGAGCTCCGCTTTTATATCCATACCGGTAAAATCTTCTATGTAATAAAAGTCGGTTTTATTTCTTAAATTATGAACCGAGCCCAGTACGACGTCGAATTTCTGAGAAGCGATTATTTTCTCGCTCGTCTCGGTATCATAACCGCACTCGCCGAGTTCTATTCCGTTTAAAACGAGAAGTTTTCCGTAAAAAGCGCTTTTTGCTCTCGCGACCTCGAAAAACGCCTGTCTGACGCTCCTGTCAAAATTACCTTTATAAAAAGCGTCGACCTCGCAGTGGTCGGTAAATGCGATTGCCCTGAGTCCCTTATTTACCGCCGTTTCGCACATATACATCGGGCTGTGATTGCCG
>JALEQX010000101.1 GCA_022763825.1 Oscillospiraceae bacterium
GTAAAAATACCGGACAGCGTTTTAAAAATAGGAAATTATGCATTCATGAGATGTTCAGGTCTTACAAATATAACACTATCTGATAGTGTTGTTGAGTTAGGGAATGCTGTTTTTTGCGATTGTACCGGACTGACCGGTATAGAGATTCCGTGCAATGTTTCAAAGATAGGAGATTCACCTTTTTCCGGATGTTTAAATTTAGAAGAAATAATTGTAAATCAGGACAATAAAAACTACAAATCATCAAACGGTGTTTTATTTGACAATGATATGACCAGTCTTATATATTATCCTACAGCAAAAAAAGGCAGTTATGTGATACCGGACGGCGTTACTGTAATAGAAAGCGGAGCATTTTTTAATTGTACCGAGCTTACAAATATATCTATTCCCGACGGTGTTAAGACAATTGGCAGTAGTGCTTTTGCTCTTTGCGAGAAACTCAGTAATGTAACGTTACCTGATAGTGTTACAACAATCGGAGATCATGCTTTTAATAAATGTTCCGGTCTTACAAGTATAAATATACCAGACAGTGTAACGGAAATAAATCACGGTACTTTTTATGAATGCATAAGACTCAAAAATATAACATTACCTGACAGTGTCACGACAATCGGCGATTGGGCATTTGCCGACTGCAACAGTCTTAAAAGCATATTGCTTCCGGATAATGTGACCGGTATTGGAGAATATGGTTTTTATAAGTGTTACAGACTAAAAAGTATTGTAATACCGAGCGAAGTAAAAAAAATCGGCAGTTCTGCTTTTGAAGATTGTGAGTCACTTGCAAACGTAACGATTCCGGACGGAGTTACCGAAATAGGCAATAAAGCATTTAAGAATTGTGCTGCTTTTACATCTATAGATGTCGATGTTTCCAATGTAAACTATTCATCCTTTGACGGAGTTTTATTCGATAAAGATATGACGACTCTCATAACTTGCCCTGCCGGAAAAGAGGGCGAATATGTCATACCTGACAGTGTTACGAGTATAAGTCAAGATGCATTTTACGAATGTTATAAGCTTACCGGAGTAACAATACCTGACGGGGTAACTGAAATTCCTGACAATGCCTTCTCCGAATGTATTGCTCTCAAAAACGTTGTATTGTCAAATAATATTACCAAAATAGGCAGTTCTGCCTTTAACAGATGTACGGCGTTATCAAGTATAACTCTTCCTGATAGTGTTACCGAATTAGGAGAATATGCTTTTTCTGAATGCACAAGTCTTTCAGAATTAATATTACCGAACGGAATTGTTAATATCGGAAGCGGTGCATTTCGGCATTGTTATGAATTAAAATCTGTAATAATACCGGAAAGCGTTGAAACTATAGACGGAAGTGCATTTGAATATTGTAAAAATCTTGAATATATTGACGTCGAAGCCGGAAATGCTTCATATGTATCTGTTGACGGAGTTTTGTTTAATAAAGATATGACCGAACTTGTTGCATATCCCGGCGGAAAGGCCGGAGCATATTCTATTCCTGAAAGTGTTACTGCTGTAAAGAGCGATGCTTTTTCCGGATGCTGTAATATAACTGAGGTGTCCTTAGGCTCAAATATTTCAGATGTCGATGGTTTCTTTGAATGTACAAAACTTGAACGTATAAATGTTGACGAAAAAAATGACTATTATTCTTCAATCGACGGTGTTTTGTATAATAAGGATATTACGGTACTTGTTTCTTATCCTGCCGGACGAGGCGGTACATATATAATGCCGGATACTTTGTCGGATTTCGGTTATAGTTTTTGGAGATGCGGTGAAATGACAGAGATTTATATTCCCGCAAATGCGCAGTCATTACCCAGTTTTGCAGAATGCAAAAAACTTCAAAACATCATTGTGGATGATAATAATCCGAATTACACTTCTGTTGACGGCGTTTTATTCAATAAAGATAAGACTGTGCTTATTCTCTATCCGCAAGGCAGAGGAGGCGCGTATACTATTCCGGAAACAGTGCTGTCGGTAGATGATGAAGCTTTCTTATTTAACACTACGATCACGGAAATTTATATGCCCGACAGCATTACGGATTTATCTGATTTTTATCTTTCATATTGCAAGTCTCTGACAAAATTACGAATACCGGAAAATGTAACGAGTATTATGGGAATCTATGAATGTCATTCGCTTAAGGAAATAGTTATTCCGAAAAGTGTAACGTATATTTACGATTACGCACTCGGCTATCACGGCTATGATGATTATTTATGCGGTTTCGGACTTAATCAATATACCAAAATCGACGGATTTACGATTTACGGTTACAAGGATTCCGCCGCGCAGGAATACGCCGAGGAAAACGGGTTTAAATTCGTAATGATTGATGACGATGTTTGCTGTCATGAAAACACAATAGTCAAAAATGCGTCCGAGGCTGACTGTACAAACGACGGATATACCGGTGACGTTTACTGCGCCGACTGTTCGGAGAAATTGTCAGACGGAGAAAAGATACCCGCGCTTGGTCATACCGACAAAAATAACGACGGTATTTGCGATTACTGTAAAAAAACAATGCCCGAGGTTGAGAATTGTGAGTGCATATGCCATAAGGACGGATTTGCCGGATTTATGTATAAACTTATAAAATTCATTTGGAGATTGTTCGGAATCAAAAAGACGTGTGACTGCGGTTTAGCTCACTATTAATTATTATAAACATATAAAAACAACACCCGCACGGATGAAAAATCTGCGCGGGTGTTTGTATTTTTGTAAATCAGAACGAATCTATGCGGTGACCGTCGGTGATTTTTATCTTGCCTACGACGGGAGCTTTAATTTCTCCTATAAACGTATTTTCCTCGAAGGTGAACGCACCCTCTAACTTTCTGCCGGGGAGAACAGAAATCGTGCCGTTGCCGGAAATTGTTTTTCCGTCGGGCTCTTCTTTAAGATTCGTGAATGAAATCTTAGCGCTTTTTAATGCTCCGGGAAGATCTGTGGTAATTTTATACTCACCGTTGTCGTCCTCTATTTTAAATTTGACTTCGCCTCTGGCTATTCTGAGCGAAATTTTACCTGCCCAACAGCCTAAACCTATTTTTGCCATAGTATAAACCTCCGTTTTTTTTATTTTTTTGCCTGTTTGCCGAGTTCGATTCCTTTGTCGAGTGCTCTTAAATTCATTTCAAGAATTTCAGGCTTTTTGTCCTTGAATTTATCCTCGAGCGAAAGAATAAGCGTATCTTTCGATACAATATCCGTAGCTCCGATAAGAATACCCAAAAGAATTATATTTGCAGTTTTAGGTGAGCCGACCTCAAGCGATATATCGTCTACGGGAGCGGAAATTACCGTTACGTCCGTTCTGTCAAGACCGTCCGAAATTCTGTTTGAATTTGCAAGAAGAAGTCCGCCGGACTTAATGTCCTCGCCGAATTTTGCATATGCAAGAGCATTCAGTGCGATGAGATTGTCACAATGCTTGGGAAGCGGTGAGATAATGGGGTCATCACTGATTACGACGGTACATTTTGCGCTGCCTCCGCGCTGTTCGGGACCGTACTCGGGCAGATAAGTGGCGTGCTTACCCATGTCGATTGCGGTGTGCGCGAGCATGATTCCCGCACTCATAATACCCTGACCGCCCGAGCCTGAAAATACAAATGAGCTTTTCATTATTTGTCCGCCTCCTTATCCTTATATACTCCGGGTTTAAAGTACGGAATTGTATTTGTATTCATATAATCGAGAGTCTGAAGGGGAGTCATCTTCCAGTTCGTCGGACAGTTTGTAAGGAGTTCAACGAATGTAAAGCCCTTGTCTGCCATCTGATATTCGAACGCTTTTCTGATGCCTTTCTTCGCGTCCATAATGCCCTTAGGCGAGTTTAATGCAAATCTTGCAACGTATGCGGGAGCCTCCAGCTGTGAAATAAGTTCGCACATTTTAAACGGATATCCCGTTGTCTCGGGGTCTCTGCCGTATACGGACGTGGTTGTTTTCTGTCCGATAAGCGTTGTGGGCGCCATCTGACCTCCCGTCATACCGTATGTCTGATTGTTAGCGAATATTACGGTGAAATGTTCGCCTCTGTTTGCCGCCGAAATAATCTCCGCAAGTCCGATTGCCGCAAGGTCGCCGTCGCCCTGGTAAGCGAAAACGAGACGTTCGGGATTTGAACGTTTGATGCCTGTCGCAGCCGCGGGAGCTCTTCCGTGCGCGACTGAGAGAAAATCTCCGCCCCAGTAGAGAATATTAAGAGCGGAACAGCCTACTGATATAACGTTTAACGAATTATCAGCCTGCCCCATTTCCTCTATAACTTCTGCGATAAGCTTTGTCGCAAGCGAGTGCAGGCATCCGGGGCAGTAACCGCTCGGAGAGTCCGCTATAAGTTTGGGTCTTTTATATTCAGCCATTTTCTCCGCCTCCGCAAACTATATTTTCGATAGCTTCTCTTACGCCGTCGTCGTCAAGCAGGCATCCGCCGCTTCTGCCGTATTCATATACGGGACATCTGCCCATAACCTGAAGCTCAATATCATCGCGCATCTGGGCGGGAATCGTCATTTCGATATCAATAATTCCCTTAACGCGGTTATAATCAAGATTTTTAATGCTCTTTTTCGGGAACGGGAAAAGAGTTATCGGTCTTATTAATCCGACTTTAATTCCTTTTTCTCTTAAATTAATAACGGCTTCTTTCGATACTCTCGAAGCGATACCGTATGCGACGATAACGTATTCGGCGTCGTCGACCATGAATTCCTCGACCTTAACGTCGTTTTCTTCCCAGTCCTTGTACATTTCGCCCGCCATCGCGTTGAGTCCCTCGAGAATAGGCTCCGTGTAAATAGGAGTAATATTTCCCTGATAATCTCTGCCGTTTCGTCTTGAAAGACTCCATTCGGGAACGTCCTCGTACTTAATTTCTTTCATTTCGGGAAGCTCGACTTCCTCCATAATATTGCCGAGACAGCCGTCCATTAAAACGAGTACCGGGTTTCTGTCGCGCTCTGCATATTCGAATGATTCATAAACAATATCGCACGCTTCCTGCGCGGAATTAGGTGCAAAAACCATTGCGTGGAAACCGCCGTGTCCGAGAGCCTTTGTTGCCTGTAAATAATCCGACTGCGCGGGCTGAATGGAGCCGAGTCCGGGGCCGCCTCTGCTTATATTTACTATCAATGCGGGGAGCATTGCCGCTGCAAGATAAGAGATACCCTCCGCCTTTAAGCTGATGCCGGGGCCGGATGAACTGGTCATAGCTCTCGTTCCCATCGCCGACGCTCCGTAAACCATGTTAACGGATGCTATTTCGCTCTCGCCCTGTACGAACGAACCGCCGACCTCGGGCAGCCTCCATGACAGATATTCGGGAATTTCGTTCTGCGGAGTAATGGGGTAGCCTGCAAAAAATCTGCATCCGCCTCTGACTGCCGCTTCCGCTATGGCTTCATTGCCTTTCATGAAACGTTTTTCGCCCATTTTACTCATCCTCCCCGTTAAGCTCTATTGCACCCTCGGGACATACCGACGCGCATATCGCGCACGACAGACATTTATCACTGTCGGTAAGCGAGGGGTAAAAGAATCCGCGTTTGTTTCGTTCGGAACCCATATTGAGGATTTGCTTCGGACAGAATTTTATGCAGTAACCGCAGCTCTTGCATAAAATCGGGTTAATCCTTAACATGTTAAGAACATCTCCTTTATTTTCTGTTTAAAATTTTATTTGTATATAGGATCTCCCGGCTTCATCTGACTTAACTTCATGAAATCGACTTTCATAAGCGGAGTCTGCGGAAGCTCGTTAAGAAATACTATTTCCCTGGGAATATAGAATTTAGAGAAATTATCTTCGCAAAGTTTTTTGATTTCGTTTTCGCACTGTGTTTTGTCAACGTTCTTTTTAAGAGAAACGTAAAGCCTTACGATGGAGCGGTCGTTCTGCCAGCCCTGAACGGCGCATACGTCTTTTATATAATCGAGCTCGCCGACTTTTTTCTCAATATCGTTCGGGTAAACGTTATAACCCGAAATGATTATAACTCTTTTCTTTCTGCCTGAGAAGAAAAGATAACCCTCTTCGTCTTTGTATGCAAGATCGCCCGAAAGAACCCATTTTACGCCGTCCTTATCTTTATAAAGTCCGAGGTCTTCGGGTCCGTCCTTTGTATAATATCCGCTCATTATGGTAGGACCCGAAACTGCAATCTCGCCGATTTCGCCTGCGGGAAGCTCATTATGGTCGTCGTCCCATATCTCGACTCTGATTCCGTTCAGCGGTTTACCGATGGAACCGCGTTTATAGTCCGTATTTGTCGTAGTACAGCATACGGAGCCTATTTCCGTAAGTCCGTATCCCTGTCTCAGGCGACCCGTAGCGCCCCATTTTTCAAAGTATGAATTGTATTTATCGAGAAAATCGTCGCTTATATCGTCGCCTCCGCAGAACATCATTCTGACATTTTTAAGCCACGGACCGTCGAAATGCTTTTCTCTCATAAGTTTTTCGAACATAAGCGGAATTCCGCCGAAACCGACAATCAGATTTTTTCTCATTAATTTATTAAACAGTTTTGCGTCAAACTGCATCATCGGAATTATTCTTGCCGAGTTGCACAGCGCCATGTGAATTGCAATTATGAGTCCGAAGCAGTGGAACATCGGGAGTACGATTATTTCCGCTTCCTCGCCCGGAATATGGATTTCGTCAATCTCCGAAACTCTTGAAGTCAGCTCGTTTATTGCGCGGGAGGTAAGCTTTATCGTCTTGCTTTTACCCGTCGTTCCGCCTCCGTTGAGATAAACGGCGGGAGTGTCGCAGTTGTTTTTAAGCGGTTCGGGGGTGAGATTTGCGTTAAGGGCGTCTTTGTAGTACGCAGCATTTTTAAATTTCGGAAAAACGGCTTTTGCTATGTTCTCGCCTATGCTTGTCCCGAATTTTTTTATTCCCTCGGAATAATCCGACGAACGGCATATAAGGCAGGGAAGTCCGCTGTCGTTAATCGTCTTTACATGGTCTTTCGAAAGAATATCGAGTACCATAACGCCTTTAGCGTTTACGTCGTCGAGAGTTTCTTTCAAATACTCCGTAGACATAAGGGGATGAACGAAATTTACTATAACGCCTATGCTGTTAAGTGCGTAAAAAGCGATGATGCCCTGAACGGTAGTAGGCATAAAAACTGTATAAACATCGCCCTCTTTAAGTCCGAGCTTTTTCTGAAAATATCCGCTTAATGCGTCGATATCCTTAAAAATTCTGCTTCTTTTATAACGGACGGAGAAATGCTGCATCATATCAACGTCCTTATATATTCCTGTACAGAGTTTTAAAAACTCATAACAGTTGTTTTCACCTGCAGGAGGTAACATAATTATCACATCCGTCTTAATTTTTATTTAATTATAACGGGTGAATGTATGCAAAGTGGTTAATTAAATGTGAACAAAAAGTTAATTGATTAAAAACAATGTCAAACAAAGTTTAAAAATTTGTTAAAACTAAACAATTAGATGTTGAAGTGTTTTATATTCGATAAACCGAATCGAATATGAAAAAAATCAGACAGTTTATGTTCTGTCTGATTGATTTTTCACCTTTACATGGGCATATTACCGCCCTGACCGCCGCCCATTAGCATACTCATAAGACCGCCGGACTTTTTCTTTTTCTTAGGGTTGTATTTAGGCGGATTTTCGAGTCTCATTCTTGCGCTCTTTGACTTTGAAAGATACTTATTTACAAGCATAACGGGTTCGAGCATGGTTTCGCCGAGGTAGGGGAGAATACGGTGCATAAGTTCGGTATCATTGTTAAGCTTGCCGAGAATCGTAACCGCTATTATGTCCTGAACCTCGTTGGAGCCGTCGTTGTATATCTCGTTTAAAACAGAGAATACCTTTTTCATTTTCTGCTGATCGTTCTGCTTTATCGTGTTGATAATAAGCGGAGCGGCTTTGTCATTGAAGAATTCTTCGCATAAAAACTCTCCGTATTCGGCAATGTTTTCTTTGTAATAATCCTTTAGTTCGGGATAGATTGCCGAAAGTCTGACTGCAAGAGTCGCGCTGTCATAGAGAAGCGAACCGCTCTTGACCTGCGATTTCGTAACTGTTGCCTGTGCTTTTATGTCGGAAGCCTGTTTTTTCGCCATGGCTTTCTTGCTGTACGTTTCGTAAAGATTTTCCGCGATCTCGTTTACGATTGAGCGTACGTCCTTTTCGTCGTACTCGTCAGGGATGAACAGATAGCTTGAAGCGAGTTTAAAATCGCTGTCGTCGGTGCTTGAAGCGTCGGCGTCTCCCGAAAGAAAACGGAATTTATTTTCATTAAACAGAATACGAACAGTTCCCTTATCGCCCTTATATTCAAGATAACTTGATTTGTCGCGGGTAAAAAGAGGAGTTTCGCCTTTTTGAAGCGCGTCGGGAGCGGAAACGGTAAAACCGTATTTGTTCATTTCGGGATCGATACCCTTATATAAAATGGTAAAAGCGTTTGAAATATCTATCATTTACTCGGTTCCTTTCGAATTCAGCCGTTGAGAGCCGCAAAATTTTTCTTGTTTGAGTTGTAAAGTTCTTTGTATACATCGAAATACTTATTGTATTTTTCGTGATTTGCTTTGTTGGGGTAGAAAACGTCCGTTGCGGGGATGAGCTTTTTAGCTTCGGTTATATCCTTTATAAGTCCGAGTCCGCACGCTACGACAACCGCCGCGCCGACTGCGCCGACGTTCTGCGGGTTATCGACAGTTTCGATTTTTCTGCCGAGAATATCCGAAAGAATCTGACATGTTACCTTGGACAGCGCGCCGCCGCCTACGAAACGGATAGCGTCGGATGTTTTTGTCTTTTTCTCTTCTGTTTCGAGGAACCATCTCAAATGATAGCAAACACCCTCGACTACCGAACGGATAAGCTCGGATTTGCCTGTTTCCAGACTTAAATTAAAGAACATTCCGCGCGCGTTGGGATCCTCGAACGGACAGCGGTTACCATGAAGCCAAGGGGTAAATATTACGCCGTTGCTTCCTGCGGGAACTTGATTAATTATATATGACATATAGTCGTAGAGGCTTGTGTATTGTGCTTCGTATCCCTCTGTGACATGCTCTTTTTTAAGATAAATGCCGATTTCGTCGAGAGCAAGATGATCCTTGACCCATTCAAGGCATTTGCCCGCCGTTTCAAGTTCTGCAAAGTAATTGAACGAATTGCTGTCCGCGCCGACGATGGCCGCTATCATTGCCGACGTATCGACCATGCTTTTTTCGACAACTGTCGAAACCCAGCCGGAAGTTCCCTGATAAATATGAGTGTCGTGAAGCCCGACTGCACCTGCGCCGACTCCGATAAGAGAAGCGTCTCCGCCCCCTCCGAATACTGCGGTGCCGGGTTCGAGTCCGAGTTCTTTTGCTGCCGTCTCCGAAAGATCGCCGGCTTTGTCGGTCGATTTAATAATGCGTGCAAGATGTTCGTGCTTAACGCCTATCATGTCGACGATAGGCATAGCCCAGTCATGCTTGCCGTCCCTTATATCGTAAAGAAGAGTGCCGAAAGCAGAGTCCGAGGTCATAATGAAATTACCGGTCATTCTGGCGATAAGAGCTTCTTTAACGTCAAGCCATTTGTGAGTTTTTGCGAAAACTTCGGGTTCATGAGCCTCGACCCATTTGTATTTCCAAACGGGGTCTTTTACGGAGGATGAAACTGCACCGGTGTAGTAAAGGGATTTTAAAAGCCTGGGAACGCTCGCTCCCGCTATCTGAACGCCGTGAGCCATGCCCTTTTTAAGCTCGTCCTTCGCGCGTTGATCCATATAGCTCATCGCTCTGCGTACGGGTTTACCCTCTTTGTCAACAAGTACAAGTCCCTGCATCTGTGAGCAGAACGAAATACCTTCTATATCCTTAGCTTTTATCTTTGCTTTTTTAAGAGCCGTTTTTGTTGTCTCGCACATAGCGTTCCACCACTCGTCGGGATCCTGTTCGGCTCCGCCGTCGGGGAGTATGTAAAGCTTGTAACCGGCAGATGCTGCTCCGAGAAGCGTTACCTTGTCGGAAAGCTCAAAAACGCATGTCTTGACTCCGGTTGTTCCGATGTCGTATGTTATAGCGTATTTGTTATCCATGTTTATTCCTCCTGTAAAATTTAATATCAGAGAGATTGCCTGCCCTCCAAAGCTTTTGAAAGCGTCACTCCGTCGGCATATTGCAAGTCGGAGCCTACGGGAATACCGAACGCGAGACGCGTTGTTTTTACATCAAACGGTTTTAAGAGTTTTGCAATGTACATTGCCGTAGCTTCGCCCTCTATGTCCGAATTTGTCGCAAGGATCACTTCTTTGACGTTGTCGCCTGCGACGCGGGCAATAAGTTCGCGTACGGTGAGCTGATCGGGACCGATTCCGTCAAGCGGAGATATCGCGCCGTGCAGAACGTGATAAACGCCCTTGTACGTTCCCGTTTTTTCAATAGCCAAAAGATCCTGCGAATCCTCGACTACGCAGATCGTTGTTTTATCCCTTAAATCGCTTGAACATATAGGACACAATTCGTCCTCGGTAAGATTACAGCACAGAGCGCATCTGTGTATTTTTTCGACCGCTTCGTTTATTGCTTCGGAAAATTTTTTCGCTTCCTCTTTCGGCAGTGAAAGGATATAAAAGGATAGTCTTTGCGCTGTTTTTCTGCCTATTCCGGGCATACGTTCGAACTGCTCCGTTAGTTTCTGAAGCGGAATAACATTATAATTCATATTTTATCAGAAAAGTCCGCCGGGCATGCCGGGAATGTTGAATCCGCCCGTGACCTTACCCATTTCGTTATCCATAGCGTCGCTTGCTTTTCTTATTGCCTCGTTGAGCGAAGCTATAAGCAGATCCTCGAGCATTTCTATATCCTCGGGGTCGACGACCTCGGGTTTGATGTTAACGGCCTTGACCTCATGCTTACCCGTAACGGTGACTTCAACGGCTCCGCCGCCCGCGCTTGCGGTAAATTCGGTTTCTTCAACCTCTGTCTGTATGCGAGCCATGTCCTCCTGCATTTTCTGTATTTTCTGCATCATGTTTCCCTGGTTCTGGTTGGGGATTCTTGCTTTCATTGTAAACCTCCGAAAATATAAATGTATTTTTTATTCTTTTACTTATTATCTGCCAGTCTAATGTTAAAGTCAATACCCGTTACGGTTTTTGCCGCTTTTTCTATCGCGTCGGAAAAAACTTTCTGCGTTAAAAGCGAGGGCAGAAGATGATTGTAGTTGTCTATGGTGATAACGTTTCCGTTTATGACGGCTGTTGTGTTTAACAGCATGCCTATAAGCGGTTTGCATGTTCGTTCACATTCCATTATAATATTTGTCCAGATTTTAATGTCGTCGCCTGACGGTTTCGCCGGAGGGGGAGCCTGTTCGGGAGCGTCCGAATCAAACGGGAGTGCTTCATCGTTTTCGTCGGAAAATACGGTTTCGTCCTCGTATTCGTCCGAATCGTCGTCAAACGGCAGAGAATTCAAATCGAATTTTTCCTCTGTCTGCGGTGAACCAAACGGAAGTCCGCTGTTCGAGTCCGCAGGCGGAATGTCAGAGTCGGAGAACGGAGCGTCTGCGTCGAACGGCAGGGATTCTTCCTCGGGAACCGGAATATCATCAAACGGAAGCGGAACATTGCCGTCCTGTTCGGTATTGTCGAACGGAAGAGGAGCATTGCCGTCCTGCTTAATATCGTCAAACGGAAGAGGAGCAGTCTCTGCCGGCGTGTTGTCAAGCGGTAAAGTTTCGGCGGACGGCTCAGCTTTTGAAACCGCTCCCGCGTCGGGTTTTGAAACCGGTTTAATATAAGCTTGTTCTCTTACCGCAGGGCGGATGTCCTGTTGTTTTGAAGTAATTGTGACGGGATTTGCTTTCAGCTGTGCTAACTGTTTTTCAAGTGTTTCTATTCTCGAAATAAGAGCGGACGAATCGGAGTTCATCTCGGGCGCGCAGATTTTAATAACCGCCATTTCCGCCTCAATACGTTTGTTCTGCGTTCTTTTTACCGCGGAGGAAGCCTCGTTTAATATATTAAGTATATTAAATATTTCAGCGGGAGAAAATTCAGATGAAATATCTTTGAGCTCTGCAATTTCTTCATCTGTTGCAATGATAATATTCTGCGGTTTTTTAGATGTTTTTATAATAAGGATATTTCTGAAATAGTTTGTAAGCTCTGAGCAAAGTCTTTCCGCGTCGCATGAAGATTTGTGAAGCTCGTCGATAAGCGAGAGCGCTTTTGACGAATCATGCTCTTTAAACGCGCGCGCCATATTGAGAAGATAGCTTTTGTTCATTATGCCGGCGGCGTCGGTTACGACAGAAGCGTCAACATTTCTCGTAATGCTTAAACATCTGTCGAGAAGCGAGAGCGCGTCACGCATTCCGCCGTCCGAAATTCTCGCAATGAGCATAGCGGCATCGCGGGTAAGCTGAGCGTCCTCGTGCGCACACACATATGTCAGTCTGTCGGCAATATCCTCAGACTCAATTCGTCTGAAATCGAAACGCTGACAGCGCGACAGAATAGTGGATGGGAGTTTCTGAACTTCCGTTGTTGCAAGAATAAACTTGACATGCTCGGGCGGTTCCTCAAGCGTTTTCAACAGTGCGTTGAACGCCTCAATCGTAAGCATGTGAACCTCGTCTATAATGTAAACGCGGTATGTCGCCTGTGCGGGCGAAAAAGCCGATTCGTCCCTTAAAGCTCTGATATCCTCAATACCTCTGTTACTCGCCGCGTCGATTTCGACTACGTCCATTACGGAGCCGTTGTCGATTCCTTTGCAGATTTCACATTCATTGCAGGGATTACCGTTTACGGGATGAAGGCAGTTTATCGCTTTCGAGAGAATTTTTGCGCACGAAGTTTTACCGGTTCCTCGCGTACCTGTGAACAGATAGGCGTGAGCAAGGCGGTTTTCTCTGACTTCGTTCATCAGCGTTTCGGTAATATGCGTCTGTCCGACAACGTCCGTAAAAGTCTGAGGTCTCCATTTTCTGTATAGCACCTTGTACATGCTGATTCTCCCCGAATGCAAAATTAAATGTATAAATATAGATAAAATAATTATTCAGTAGGTTTTAAAAAAAAGTTCAACCTCTGTCACACGGCGTGCAGGCGAACTGTAACGCACGGGCATACCGCTTAATGCTGCTCGGTTCCCCGCCTGACATGGTTCACGGCGCTCCGCCGCACAGGACCAACACGCCGCATGACAGAAATTGAACTTTATTTAACGGTGTATATTATAATATATATTTCCCGAGTTTGCAATAGGGAAAATCAATTTTTTTATCGTATATACATATATAATTTGTGAACAAACCAAGAAAATGTACAAAAGTCTAAAAAAATATTGAAATCATCTGTCGTGTTGTGCTATTATATATCCATAAACAACGAAAGGATGACGTGAATGAATAAATTTCTTCACAAGCTTTTCGGCACAACGCCCGGAAAGGGTGTTCAGCCTAAGGAAGCTATCGCTTATTCAGTAACCGGATTCGGTCAGAATCTTATCTGTACGATTATCGGTTCGTATCTTACGGTTTTCATGACCGACGCTTTGCTGTTCGGAGGCAATGTAACTATCGGTGCCGTTTCCGGTACCATGGCGGTTGCGTATCTCATGCTCGGTACGAGAATTTACGACGCGATGAACGACCCGATCATGGGCAGTATCGTCGACAAAACCCGTACAAAATGGGGTAAGTGCAGACCATATCTCAAATGGATGGCAATACCTATCGCAGTTGTAACAATTGCATGCTTTGCTCCGTTTCTTCCTGCGCAGAAAACCTCTACGTTCGTTATCATCTCCGTAATTTACGTTATCTGGAGTATGGTATACACCGTAGCCGACGTTCCTTACTGGGGACTTTCCACATGTATGACGAATGATACTGTTGTCCGCGGTAACATCCTTACCGTTGCACGTCTCGTATGTACGCTCGGCGCAGGTATCGTTACCGTATTTGTACCTATTATCACGTCAGCCGTTACAGCTAAGTATAAAACCCCGGAGGGCGTAGTTGATCCGCAGTACATTTATCAGAATGCAAGCACTCTTAAGTGGACGTACTTTATCTGTGCTCTTGTCTGTGTTGTACTTGCAATCCCGATGTTTTTCTACGGATTTAAGAATACAAAGGAGCGTTACACCACAACCGCAACTCCTCCCTCGCTCGGACATAACCTTAAACTTTTATTCAAGAATAAACAGCTTCTTCTCATCGTTCTTTCGGGTATACTCGGCGGCGCGAGAATGGTTTATACTTATACGGGCGGACTTTATTTCGCAAAATATGTTCTTAATAACGAGGGACTTTACAGTCTTATCACTCTTTTAGTTGTTCCCGGCGGACTTGTAGCTTCCGTACTTGTTCCCTGGATGTCTAAGAAGTTCACGAAGAAATGGACATACATTGTAGTTCATCTTTTCGGCGGTGTCGTAATGACCGTTATGTACTTCGTAGGATATGATGCTACGTGGAAGCTAATCGTCGCCGCAATCGGACTTGTTCTGCTCGGAATTCCCCAGGGCGTTAACAATATCATAACATACGCTATGATAGGCGATACCGTTGATTACCTTGAATGGAAAACAGGCGAGAGAGGCGAGGGAATCTGCTTCGCAATGCAGACCCTTATCAACAAAATCGGTATGGCTCTCGGCGCATTCATCGGCGTATTTTCGTACTCTTGGGCTGGAATCAACCCCGAGGCTGCAAACGGCGTTTACATTACCGCAGACGGCAAGGATCTTCTGTGGAACCTTCTTGTTCTCTCGGGCGTAATAAGTATGTTCGCATGTGCGGTTCCGATGTTCTTCTATAAGATTACTGAGAAGAAACAGGCTGAGATGGTTGCCGAGGTTGAGGCGAGAAAACTCGCTGCCGGCGTAGTTGCCGATTCAACCGGTGAAGCAATCGAAGTTGACGAAGAACTCGTAGAAGAGGCTGAGACTGATATCGGCGATATTCCTGAGAATAATTCGAAAAAGAAAAAGAAATAAAGTTGTTTAATTCAATATGAATGCATCACCTGACATATCCGCTATATGTCGGGTGATTTTTTAATATTTATATGTTTATATTGACTAACAGCAAAAAATAGTATATAATGAACGCGACATATTCAGACCGGAGGCGAAAGAATTGCCCCTAAGAAAAAAATTCGGACATGCCGTAAAGGCGTTTTTTTCCGTTCTTATATTGGCATTGCAGACCGGAGCGTTTGCGTATATTTTATTCGGTATGTATAACAGAGTTTTGAAGGCTCCGCTTGCGACCGGCGGCGATTTGCTTGTTGCTATATATTTTGTTATACTCCTTGTTACTTTTAATATTCTTGACGCGCTGAAAATCGGATATCACACGCGTTCGAATATTATACTTTCCCAAAGCATATCCGTGCTTATCGTTAATTTAGTTGTGTATTTGCAGATAAGCCTTATACACAGAGCGTTCGTATCGGCGTGGCCTATTCTGATACTGACGGTGATTAACGTCTGCATTTCGGTTTTATGGACATTTACCGCTTCTGCCGTTATTAATAAAATATTTCCGCCGAAGAAAATTATACTTGTCTACGGCGATCATCAGGCGCAGGATCTTATTTATAAGCTTGTAAGCCGTACGGATCAGTATTTAATATGCGAATCGGTATTGTTAAAACCCGATACGGAGCTGTTCGACGGAAATCTTGAGGAGGTTTACGAGGCGATCAAACGCTATGAAGCCGTCGTAATCAGCAGAGTTCCGAGCAAGGAAAGAAACGATATACTTAAATTCTGTTACGTTAATAATATCGATGTCTACCTCCCGCCCCGCATCTCCGATATATTCATAAGAGGCGCCGAGGAAATTCATCAGTTTGATTCTCCGCTGTTGTTCTGCCGTAATACAGGACTTACCGAAGAACAGAGAATTATTAAACGTGCATGCGATATTTTTCTTTCAATTATCGGAATAATAGTTTTTTCACCGCTTCTTGCAGTTATCGCTCTCGCTATAAAACTTGAGGATCACGGTCCGGTTCTGTTTAAACAGAAACGAGTTACGATTAATGAAAAAGTTTTTGAAATTTATAAATTCAGAAGCATGATTGTTGACGCGGAGAAAAACGGAGAGGTTATTCCGACTACCGACAGAGATCCGAGAATTACAAAGGTCGGCAGGGTAATCCGAAAATTAAGACTCGACGAACTGCCTCAGCTTTTCAATATATTAAAAGGCGATATGTCCGTCGTAGGACCCAGACCCGAGCGCGTCGAACATCACGAAATGTACACGAAGCAGGTGCCCGAATTTAAATACAGAACTAAGGTTAAAGCAGGACTTACGGGATTTGCTCAGATAATGGGCAAGTATAATACGACTCCGTATGACAAACTTGTTCTCGATTTGATGTACATAAATAATTTTACGTTTTTCCTTGACTTTAAGCTCATCCTTCAGACTATAAAGGTTATGTTTATGAAGGAGAGCACAGAGGGTTTTGAGGAAAAGAATAAAAAGGAGACTGAAACAAATGGCTAAGAGAATTATTGCGTTATTATCAGCCGTTATTTTGATTTTTGTTTTTGCGTCCTGTTCGAAGTCGGATTCGGACGATAAATCAAAAGAACCCGAATCAGGCGAAAATACGTTCGACATTTATTCGACTATCGATGTGCCGAAAGGTTCGCTGTCGGAACCCGAAACAAAAATTGCCGTTAAAGAGAATCCGACGGCAACCATCAAAATGGAAGACGGCGGAAAAATTGTT
>JALEQX010000102.1 GCA_022763825.1 Oscillospiraceae bacterium
GGGGAAATAAAAAAATCCTGTCCCCGCAATCTTTACATTGCCGGGACAGGAATAAAAATCATCCTGCGGTGCCACCCTGCTTGATATTCTCTTACGAAAATATCCACTCATACGTACTGTCATACGCTGACATTGTTCACGGAGCGTCGTCTCCGTCGCACATACTCGGCTTTTGCCTTTCCGCTTGCCCTTGGAAGTCCATTCGGTCAAATCCTGCCCTGCCGTATTCCCATCATCAACGGCTCTCTTAAAGGACGGTGGTAAGACTTACTTACTCTCCCTCATCGGTTTAATCGGATTTTAGCACACAATTTTTCAAATGTCAATAGGCAAAATCGATTTTTTTCAATTCTTTTATGCGTTTATCAATCCGGGAGCTTCATTGCGTTTAATCAAATCGAATGAAACGATTGTCGTAAACATATCCCCGTCGATTGATACGCTGATTTCTCCGTTCTGAAGTGCGGTAAGACTTTTAACTATCGAGAGCCCGAGTCCGCTTCCCTCCGTATTTCTTGACGAATCACCTCTGACAAAACGCTCCATAAGTTCGTCTGATGAAATATTAAGCTGAGCTTTTGAAATATTCTTAAATATAGTAACGACTCTGTCTCCTACTTTTCTGACGGAAAGATAGACGCGTGTGCCGGGAAACGCATACTTGCATATATTGCTCAAAAGATTGTCATATACACGCCACAGCAAACGGCTGTCCGCCATTATATAATGAGATTCATCGTCCGTTGTAACAACCAGTTCAAGATTTGATTTCTGCGCGCGTTCCGTATATTCTGCGACAGCCTGCGACAAAAGTATACCCGCGTCGCACGGAGCAAAATTAACCTGAATATTTCCGGTTGACGCTTTTGACGCTTCGATGAGATCCTCGATAAGCTTTTTGAGCCTCGAGGACTGCCTGTCGAGAACGCCGATATATTCGTTTACAGTCTCGTTTTCAACGTCCTCTTTCTTAATAAGGTCAACGTAATTGATTATTGAAGTAAGCGGGGTTTTTAAATCATGCGAAACATTTGTAATAAGCTCTGTTTTCAATCTTTCGCTTTTCATTTTTTCATCTACGGCTTTCTGCATACCGACGTTTATTCCGTTGAGGGCGTATGCCATACGCTTAAAATCACCGAACATATATTTCGTATCGATTTTAAAAGAGAAATCACCGTCGGCTATCTTATTAACGCCTTCTTCAATCTTTCGAAACTGTATCGCAAGGGCTATTACAAGAGGAACAAAGAAAAGAAGCTCAATAAATGCGGTTACATATGCGGCTTTTGCGCTGAATCCGGACGCAGCGCATACAATCAAATCAAAAAGAAGTATTCCGAAAACAGACAGAACTGTTTTCTTTACAAATTTAAGATTTTTAATTCTGTACGACGTTCTCAGGAATGACGCTTTTATTTTACGTCCGATAAATCTAAAGAAACGTACTGTAAGCATAGTCGAGAAAAACGACGAGGTTTTGATTCTTGCCGCAATACCCTTGATATATATAATCAATAACAGCTCATCAAGTATTGCAAAAGTAATGACAAGCGACGTTATAATCTCTATTTCGGATGAAAAATACTCCATCCCCCAGAAAAACAATGCAATCTGTGCCGTAATGACTGCCGTAAACAAAAGCATCGCCAAATCGAAAGGAAATCTGTCGGCGCGCGAGGCGCACGGAGATTCGCCGTCCGAACGTACAGCCGCGGTCGAGCAGACCATTACCATAAACAGGATAAATAAAAAGAATGATACAATTGTCACCGATATGATAAACATCGATTCGGGATACAGCCGTTCTATGAGATCATTCGTATAATAATATCTGTCGCCTTTGCTTAATTCGTATTTAAGATATGCATTGACGGTTATATTGTTTACCGTCTCGGTATAATATGCAAAGCCGTTCTCCGTATTATAGACCTCATACTGCGAATACCCGTTAGGCTTACCCCCGTCCGGCGGAACAGACGAATCAATTTCACCGCTTATATTTTTATTAGCCCAATCCAAATCGTCTGTCATCAGATTTTCATTTATTACCCTTGACGAATATTTTTCGGAAATCGAATATGAATTTTTTGTTTTAATCGAATTGTCATCTATATTCGACGCAATGACACTGCCGTTCTGCGTAACTATTTCGTAAAAGAAATTAACCTCGGAATCTCTGACAAATGATGAATTTGCGGAACGGGAATAGGGATCGTCAAGCCCGTTATACGCAAGTGCGGAATAAATATCCTGATACATATAATTATTGAATTGTATCTCTGTCGTTTTTTCCTGAGAATACTGCCATGCGCCTATCTCGCTGAGCCATATTGAAGCGATAAGTCCGGTCAAAGTCGCCGTCAAAGATATCAGAGCAAAAACAATACATAAAATTTTAAAAGCAAAATTACCGCGAACCCGGTTTTTCATTACTTTTCACCTTCAAATTTATACCCCTGCCCCCATACGACCTTTATGTATCTCGGTTCTGCGGGATTAATCTCTATTTTTTCTCTCAAATGTCTTATATGAACCGCAACAGTGCTTTCCGTTCCTATTGCCGGAGCGTTCCAAACACTCCTGTATATTTCTGCGGGCGAAATTACCTCGCCGTGACGGGTCATCATAAGTTTTAATATATCATACTCCGTGGGAGTAAGAAAAATTTTTTCACCGTCGATAAAAACATCCTTCGCCTTATCGTCAATCGTTATACCGCCGGAGACGATAAGCGACTTGTCCTTTGTATCGGCGGGACTCGAACAGCCCAGCTGCATATAACGTCTGAGCTGAGACTTAACGCGCGCTATCATCTCTACGGGATTAAACGGTTTTGTAATATAGTCGTCGGCTCCGACATTAAGACCAAGAATTTTATCCGTGTCTTCGCTTTTTGCCGTTAACAAAATTACGGGTACGTTTGAAATCTCCCTGATCTTTATCATTGCCGAAATGCCATCCATTACGGGCATCATTATATCCATAATGACAAGCTGTATGTCATTTTGACTGACAGCTTCAACCGCCTGTGCGCCGTTATAAGCGCAGACGGTACTGTATCCCTCTGATTCAAGATAGATCTTCAAAGCGGAAACGATATCTTTTTCGTCATCGCAGATTAAAATGTTATACATATATGCCTCAGCCCCTTACACGATTATATGATATCAAAAATGATATAAAGAAAACAGAATGATTTTCATTAATTTTTCATTAAGAAACATGATTTAAACGGACAGTTACTCTCTGCCCGTTAAAGAATTACATATTATATGCGTTAAGATGCATATAGAGCCATTTTCTGATATCCCCGAAAACTTTTTCTCTGTCATCTTCGTTGAGGATTTCATGTCTCATTCCGGGATAAAGAATCATCTCGGTTTCGACTCCTCTTGATTCAAGTCCGTCGCACACCTGCAAAACGCCTCTGCCGAACATTCCTATCGAATCCTTAGCTCCCGAAATAAGGAGTACGGGAAGCTCAACCGGGAACGTATCGTACCATTCCTTAGACGACGATTTCAGTGCAAGTTTCATTACCGTAAGAGAACTGCCGAGCGTTATATCTCCTCCGCAAAGAGGGTCTGAGGAAAAATTCTCTCTGTTAGCACGGCTTAACGAAAGCCATGCCCTTATATCCTGGTCGCCGTATATTTTAGACGTTACGGTACCGAAAATTTCGCTCGCGGCGTCCGAACGTCTGTCCCTGCCGAGCTTATCCGCGGCAAGCTCTGCGGCAATCTCCAAGGGGGCGAATTTGTCGGAGAAATTGCCTGTTCCGCAGATAATAAGACCGCTTAATTCATAGCCGAAATTCTGCGCATAAAGTCTTGCGCAGAACGAACCCATACTGTGTCCAAAAAGAAAATAAGGAAGTCCCGGATTTCTTTTAATCATAATGTTATGAAGAATATGCATATCGTCAATCATTCTGACATATGTATCCTCTTCTCCGAAGTCGCCCAATTCGTCAAAGGTCGACGCGGATTTACCGTGTCCTATGTGATCGTTTCCGCATACGATAAATCCGTCCGCAGCTAAAAAGCGCGCAAACTCGTCGTATCTGTCGATATGCTCGCTCAATCCGTGCGCTATCTGAAAAATACCTATATGCTCCGTCTCGTCATTCTCCCATATAAGAGTTCTTATTTTTGTATGTCCGTTCGAGGACATAAAATACGCTTCTTTTTTTATTACTGCCATTTTTAATCTCCGCCTTATTTAAATAAATATACTCTCGCCTCATACGGTTTTAAAAGACAACCGTTATCGACAAGCTTAGGATTGTGATAATTGCATAAAACGCATTCTCCGTCTTTTAAGTCAAATCCGTCGGGAGCTTTAAATAAATGAGGTTTATCGCAAAACGAAAGAATCACGAGCATACGCTCATTTTCATAATGACGCGAATAAACGTAAAGCTTATCGCTGTCCCTATAATGTTCTTCGTATTTTCCGTAAATGCAGACCTCGTTTTCTTTCCTGAATTTAAGAAGTTTTCTGTAATAATTAAGTATCGAATCCGGGTCGTTCTCCTGAGAGGCGACGTTTATTTCCTTATAATTCGGGTTTATACAGAACCACGCCTCGTTCGCCGACGTAAACCCTGCATTCTTTGCATCAGACCATTGAACGGGGGTTCTGGCATTATCTCTGGACGCGTAGTTTGCAAGTTTCAGAGCTTTCTTTTCCCCGAGAATTTTCTTAGCAACGTTATAATTGTTCTTAGTCGAAACGTCGGTATATTTATCGATAGAGTCTATCTCGATATTTGTCATACCTATTTCCTGACCCTGATATATAAACGGAGTTCCGCACTGACAGATGTACATGGTCGCAAGCATTTTCGCGCTCTCGGCTCTGTATTTGAGGCTTCCGTATCGGTTAACTATTCTCGGCTGATCGTGATTCTCTATATACAAAGCGTTCCATGCCTTTGCGTACAGGTCGTTCTGCCATCTTGTATATACTTTTTTCAGCTTTTTCAAATTAAATTTTGTTTTAAACCAACTGTATATAAAACAGTCCGCCGCCATGTGTTCAAAATGGAACATCATACTAAGCTGCTGATTTTCGCCCTCAGTTATATGTTTAAGCGCGGATTTCGTCGTCATCATCGGTGCCTCGCCGACAGTCATGCAGTCGTACTTTGAAAGGACATCGTTTTTAAATTCATTCAGATACTCGTCAAGGTGAGGACCGTGCATATAGTTTTCTATACCTGTCGCAACAGGGATCCAGTACGGACTCGACGGCAATCCCTCGCGCTTTGAAATAAACGTGATAACGTCCTCTCTGAAACCGTCTACGCCCATATCGAGCCAGAATTTCATTATATCCTTAACTTCTCTGCGCACATTCGGGTTATCCATATTGAGGTCGGGCTGTTCGACTGCAAAAAGGTGGAGATAATACTCGTCAAGCTTTTCATTATATTCCCACGCGGGACCTGCAAAGGTCGACATCCAGTTATTCGGCGGAAAAGGTCCCTTGCCCTTACGCCAAAAATAATAATCGTGATACGGGTTGTCATCGCCTTTAAGACTTTCCTTAAACCATTCGTGCTGATCGGACGTATGATTGATAACAAGATCCATTATAACTCTTAATCCGCGTTCGTGCGCGCCGTCAAGGACTTCCTTAAAATCTTCCATGGTGCCGTATTCGGGCTGAATCGAACGGTAGTCCGCAATATCGTATCCGTAGTCTTTCTGCGGAGATTTATATAAAGGAGAGAACCATATCGCGTCTACTCCGAGACTTTTTATATAGTCGAGCTTTGAAAGAACACCTCTGAGATCGCCTATGCCGTCGCCGTTTGAATCGCAGAAGCTTCTCGGCCAAACCTGATAGACAGACATCTCTTTATACCAACATTTTTTTATATCGTCCATTTAAAGTTCTCACCTTTCACAAATCTTTTTTTTATTTTACCATTTGACAAGAATAAAGTAAAGCATAAGTTTTCAAAACCAGCATTTGTAAAATTTTATTGTTGCATTTTAACAAACACAGTAATATAATTTTGTCAGGTGATAAAAAATGAATGCAGAAACAAGTAAAATCAAACAAAAACTTATTGACTTATACCCGTATAAAGCCGAACTTCACGCTCACTCCTCCCCTGCCAGCACATGCTCGGAGGTTCCCGCAGAGGACGGCGTTAAGCTTTATGCGCAAAAGGGATATTCGGTGATAGCGTTTACAAATCATTTATTCTTGAATTATGTCGAATCGCACGGCGGAAAAGAAGGATATCTTGATTTTATCGAAAATGAGATTAACACCGCGAAAGAAGCGGGCAAAAAATACGGCATAAACGTAATTTGGGGCGCTGAGCTGCGTTTTGTCAACGAAAACAATAACGACTATCTGCTTTTCGGAATCAACAGAGAAATTCTCTCAAGAGCAATAGACTCGCTTTCTTTCGACCTTAAAACATTTGTAACGGAATATAAAAACTCCCGTTCCGTAATCATTCAGGCGCATCCGTTCAGAAACGGACAGGAACGCGCGGATGTTTCTCTTCTTGACGGAATTGAAGTATTCAACATGCACCCGAATCATAATTCACGCGTTGCGCTTGCAAGAACATACGCAAAAGAAAACAATAAAATTATGACATGCGGAACGGATTTTCACGAGTACGCTCATGCGGGACTTTCCGCGACAAGATTTAAGCGTATTCCGTCGGACTCGTTCGAACTCGCCGAAATGATAAGAGAAAACGACTTTATTTTTCAAATCGGAGACAGTATTGTTATAGGATAATTTTCATATTAATGCAGAATCATTCATAGTAATATCTCGAGGGGGGAAAGGTTTTATCCCATTCCCGTGAGGAGGTTTTTGCTTGAATGAGATCGTTGAGGAAAGAGCCGTTGAATTAGGCGAATACATAGTAGCCCACAAATCTACAGTCAGAGCCGCGGCAAAAAAATTCGGAATAAGCAAATCCACCGTTCATACGGACGTTGCACAAAGATTAAAAAAATTAAGTCCGTCTCTGTACGCCCAGGTCAGAGAAGTTCTCGATGTAAATAAAGCACAGAGACATATACGAGGCGGTCTTGCCACAAAGGAAAAATACAAAAAAATGAAATAAAAATCGACGCGGAATTTGTATCTGAATACGATTCCGCGCCGTTTTTTTTTGAATATATATTGACTGTATTTTCATATAATGATAATATAAATATATTGTTAGTCATAACTAACAAATTAATAAACGGAGTATGTAATATGACATTGGACGAATTAAAAGCCGGAGAATCCGGCGTTATAAGCGAGGTCGGGGGCGAGGGGGCACTGAGACTAAGACTCCTTGACATGGGGCTTATACCGAGAACACGGGTTAAAATACAAAAACTTGCCCCTCTGGGCGACCCTATTCAGATAACGCTCAGAGGATATGAACTGACAATCAGAAAAGACGACGCGTCAAAAATTACCGTAGTTAAGGACGGTGAAAAAGCATGATATTCGCGCTCGTAGGAAATCAAAACTGCGGAAAAACCACACTGTTTAACGCCCTGACGGGATCAAATCAGCATGTCGGAAATTTTCCGGGTGTTACCGTCGATCAAAAAGAAGGAGAAATTAAATATTCCAAGGGGAATTTCGTTGTAGATCTTCCCGGTATTTATTCAATACGTCCGTATTCTACCGAGGAAATAGTTACACGAGACTTTGTTTTGAACGAAAAACCGGACGGAATAATCAATATCGTCGACGCTACAAATATTGAGAGAAATCTATATCTGACTCTTCAACTTTTGGAGCTTCAGATTCCGATGATAATCGCGCTTAATATGATGGATGAAGTCAGAAATAACGGTGGAAGCGTTGATATCGACAAAATAAGCGAATTGCTCGGCGTTCCCGTCATACCTGTAAGCGCAGCAAAAAACGAAGGCATTTCAGACGTCGCCGATATGATAACACAAACTGCAAAAAATCGGATTCTGCCCAAAATCCTCGATTTTTGTCCGGACGGAGCCGTGCACAGATGTATACACGCTGTATCATACATAATTGAAGACCATGCAAAAAATATAGGCGTATCGCCGAGATTTTGTGCGACAAAGCTTATCGAGGGCGATCAGTCATTTGTTGAAAAGCTCTCTTTATCTCAAAACGAAACGGAAACTCTCGATCACCAAATTCTCGAAATGGAAACAGATACGGGACTTGACAAAAACGCCGCAGTCGCGGACATGCGTTATAATTTTATAGAAAATGTCTGCGCTCAAACTGTCGTAAAATGCCATGAGAGCAAAGAGCATAAGAGAAGCGTTAGCATTGACAGGGTTCTGACGGGAAAATACACCGCTATCCCTATGTTTATTTTAATTATGGCTTCTGTTTTTCTGCTTACCTTTAACGTTATAGGAAGCTCGCTGAGCGACTTGTTAAGTCTCGGAATCGACGCTCTTACAAACTTATGCGATAAAGGACTGACCGCATACGGTATCAATCCTGTCGTTCACTCTCTTATAATAGACGGAATATTCGCCGGCGTGGGAAGCGTTCTCTCTTTTCTGCCGATAATCGTCGTGCTGTTTTTCTTTCTGTCTATTCTCGAAGATACGGGTTACATGGCGCGAGTCGCTTTTGTTATGGACAAGCTTTTACGAAAAATCGGACTCTCCGGAAAGTCGTTCGTTCCGATGCTTATAGGCTTCGGCTGCTCGGTTCCCGCAATAATGTCAACAAGAACTCTTTCGTCCGAACGCGACAGAAAAATGACTATCATGCTGACGCCGTATATGAGCTGTTCAGCAAAAATACCGATTTATGCGGTATTCTCGGCAGCGTTCTTCAAGGGCAAAGAAGCTCTCGTTATGACCGGACTCTATTTTTCCGGAATAATCGTCGGAATTATAATGGCTCTTATTTTCAAAAGCACACTGTTCAGAGGCAATCCGATACCGTTCGTTATGGAGCTGCCCAATTACAGGCTCCCCTCGGCAAAAAGCGTAGGATTATTGATGTGGGAAAAAGCAAGAGACTTTTTAACAAAGGCATTCACCGTTATTTTTGCCGCGTCTATTGCTATTTGGTTCTTACAGACATTCGATACCAGACTGAATGTTGTTTCCGACAGTTCGCAAAGTCTGCTCGCCGATATCGGTCAGATTATTGCTCCGATTTTCAAACCCGCAGGATTTAACGACTGGAGAATAGCAACGTCGCTTATAACCGGATTCACCGCAAAGGAAGCCGTAGTCAGCACGATGAGCGTGCTGCTCGGAGTCGGAACGGATCAGCTTGCAGGTGCGCTTACGTCCCTGTTCCCGTCAACGCTTTCTGCTGTAAGCTTCCTGCTGTTCACTCTTCTGTACACACCGTGCGTAGCCGCCGTTGCTACAATAAAACGTGAGCTTGACTCTACGCTCAAAACGGCAGGAGTTGTATTTCTTCAATGCCTTGTCGCATGGATAACGTCGGTCTGCGTTTATCAGATAGGTATGCTTTTATGAGAATCAGAGATTATGTACTCATTGCAATAATTGCGGTATGGCTTATCATCGCCGTGATTAAAATAATAAAAGCCGTAGTAAACGGCAAATGCTGTTCATGCTCGGGATGTGCAAATTCAAAAACAAAAAAGAACTGCCGACGCTGTAAAAATAAATGCGGAGAATGTCCGCACTGCAAAAACAAAACTAATTAAAAAAACGAGGTTCGCAAAAAAACGAACCTCGATATTTTTTAAGCAAATATAGCTCCGAATACACCGTAAACAATCAATGACATAATCATGCCCGCAATAAAAACGCCGAGTGCGATAATCGGAAGCGCCTTTTTAAATCTGATATCAAGCAGCGACGCCATCAGCGCCCCCGTCCAAGCGCCCGTACCCGGCAGCGGAATCGCGACAAAAACAAGCAGTCCCCACTGTTTTCCGCGCATAATTTTTTCTCTGTTTTTTTCTGCCTTGCCCTCAAATTTCGTTATAAGCTTTTCAAACGGTTTATAACGTTTTAAAACGGTAAAAATCTGTTTTATCAAAAGCAGAATAAAAGGCACGGGAAGCATATTGCCGAGATAGCATATAATAAAAGCTCTTATAAACTCTACGTCGAGCATTTTAGCGGCTATCATTCCGCCTCTTAATTCAAATATCGGAAGCATTGAAACGAGAAAAATCGTCAGCTCCGGAGGAATAACGTCTTTAAAAAGATTGACAAAGTTATTAAGCAGCTGTTCGGTCAATTGAGACACCTCTTATTGTTCGATTTTTTCAAGAAAAGCATGTGCATTTTCAAGAATGTATTTATCGTTTTCAAATTTGAGCATATCGAGAGCCTTGGCGTATTCGAGCCAGATATAATCCTCGATTTCTTCCTTTTGGATAACGGTCTGCGTATCTTCCGTAGTCGCAAGAAAAACCGTAACGTTTTTTTCAACTCGTCCGGCAATCTTGTAATCGGATGACATTTCAAATCCGTCAAAAATACTGATGTGCAGTCCTGTTTCCTCAAGAACCTCTCGTTTTGCGGTATCTAACTTTGTTTCTCCTTTCTCTATATGCCCTTTCGGGAACCCCCAGTGACTCGAACGCTTATTTTTTATAAGCAAAAAGCGTCTTGCGCCGTTTATATCCCTGAATACGACAGCCCCGCAGGAGCTTTCGTACAGGCATTCAAGCGTATACTTCGAATCCCTTTCGTAAAAAGCGATTTTCTCTGCAATATCGTGATTGATATAGCGTGATTTTTTAGGTGCGACGACAATGTAATTGGGACGTTTATCGGGATGTCTCACGACAGCTATAATACGTCCCTCAAAAATCTTAACAGGGTGACTAATGCCCAGTATACACGCAGAATAAATAAACGCGCGTTTTTCTGTTTTTACTTCGGCTATACCGAAATTCAACTGATATCTGAGATTCAGTCTCGCGTCAAAATAATTGCAGGGCTTTGTCACACGCACACGAACGTTCTTACCCAACATATTATTTCTTCCATTCTTAGATAAACTGATATAATTATACCTAAAAACGGCTCACACTGCAAGACATTTTTAATAATATGTTGAAAAGAATTGTTTTTTCTGAAAATTAATACAAAAAGCGCGGTCGAATCATCAACCGCGCCGTGAAATATTACAAATCAAATTTATAATATTTTAAATTATTTCTTCTTTTCCCAACCCTCAAAGATTTCGTCGAACTTATAAACGTTGTTCTCATCCTTAGTGTGGTTGGTATACCATACCTGCGCAAAGAACGGATTGGTTCTTGCAATCTCGTCATAGTGCCATTCCTTGACGGGTAAGTAGCACTCGGTGCACCAGTGTCCGCCTAAAAGAATAAGGTTCGGGCTTGCTTCAAACTCTGCACCGCAGGTTCCGCACTTCCATTTAAGCTTAGTGGTAAGATCGCCCTTCTTCATACTCTTGCTCAGACACTTACCGCCTCTGAACTCCGCTGCCTTTTTCATATCATCGATATCAAGCTCGCTTAAAGGCTTGCTTTCATCGTAGCCGTGATCAAGCTTATAATTATCGGCGTCCGAAATATCCTTTTCGGGACTCTTCAATTCGAAGTTATCCCACGACTTTCCGATACGGTACCAGTCGGTGAGGGTGCCGTAGTATGCGCTGATTCTTACGGGATCCTTTTTTGCAATCCAGTCAAGGGTACCCCACTTGGGAGTCATTGCAATCTTCTTCATGAAGGGTTTAGCACATGCGGCGATAAGCTTCTTTGTCGGAATATACTTCGGCAGTCTGAAATAAAATTCGCACTCAGATGCCATTCTGTCGAAGTAGTCCTTAACGGGCATATTCTCACGGAAGTGAAGATACTCTTCAAGCTTATCGGAGTCTGCATAATACTGACCGTGGAAGTTTTTAAGAGTAAACCAGTCGGGATCGAAAAGTCCCTTGGGTGAACCGAGACCGATACAGCCTAAAAGAAGCTCCTCAAACTCGAAATTCGTAAGACGGTACTGTTTACCCGAACCGATGTTATAATACTTCTGCCAGAACTCTTCGGGAAGATTCTCCTCGGTAACAAGGTTGCACATAAGTCTTCCGCTGTCCTCTACGGTCGCCCACTCAAGCATACCGTTAAGAGGTACGTGGTACATGATGGGCTCCATGTTATGAAGAATAGCGGGATAAAGAATACCCGACTGACGCATAACAACCCAGTGCTTGATTCCGCTCTCTACGAATACTCTCTCTGCCATAACCTTTGAAATAGCATAGTGGTCATATACGGAAACCTTAATCGGGTCGCCGCAGCGTCCCCAGTGGATAGGATAGTTTCTGTCGCCCGTTTCTGCAACAGAACCTATGTAGCAGACTTTAATATCATCCTTATTGGGCTGTGCAAGAACAGCCTTGCAGATGTTCTCTGCCGCGCCGACGTTGACCTTACGGGTCGTATAAGGCTTGTAGTCGGCGGCGGGAGAAACCATACCGCCGATATGAAGAACATAGTCGCTTCCGGTTACGCCCTCAAGAATCGCATCGTAATCAAGGAAATCACCCCAAACGATTTTAACGTTGGGATAAAGCATGTACTTTTTAAGCTTTTCAAGGTTTTTCTCACTGCGTCGTGCAAGAACCTTAACGGTTACGTCGTCGTGCTTGATAAGCTCCTGAAATGCAGCCCAGCCCATAGTGCCGGTACCGCCGGTAATAAATACTGTTTTTTTAGCAGCCATAATAAACTCCTTTTTATTTTATCGTTTTTTACGAATTGCTTTTGTATTCTATATAATTTTAGCATTAAAGCATTTTTTTTGATTAATTATATATAAAATCACGGTGTACAGATTGTAAACTTTTATTTAACAAAATATTAACACCGAGGCGAATTATCCGTTTTCCCTTACTTCGTCGCATATGTGTTCAATAAATTCATAGTATGTCATAAGAAAATCGAACGATTGAATTATAAAGTCCTTTAAATCATGCGAGTAAAAAAGCTCGTTATATTCTCTTCCTGCGGTTACGTACAATTCTTTTTTATTAATCCACGGGGTTAATAACTCCCCTGCATCGCCCTTGCTTCTCTTATAATCGTCTCCGCCTAAAACGAAAATTTTACTCTCGGAAATTTTTTCGGCTAACGGCGTTATTTTCTCCGGCTCGTTCAGTATTATATCGCGGTATCTTAACATAACCGTCTGAGGAGCTTTGAATATACCGCACCCGACGCTCCAGCCATCGGTGGAAATGCTGAAATAAAACGACGGTCTGTCGTATTCGTCGGCATAGGCGTTATATATCGAAAACCACATATGGTCCTTATACGGACCGAACGGCGACGGACGGCGCAGATCTCGGTTGATTCTCGAAACATGCAGATCGAAAACATGCGAGGTATACGTATCGTTCATATAATTATACACTTCGTTTGCAAGCTCCTTGAACGGAATCTGCAAGCATTTTTTATATAAGTCCCGGTGTTCGTCAAACCACGGCTTATTATTGTTAAAACGTAAGTCCCAAAGAAATTCGGGCAGTTCTTTTGAAAACTTTTCAAACATCGTTCCTCACCACGAAATATAATATCAGTATTAAAAAGTTTTGTCAAACGGTATTGTAATTACAATTTATCTGTTGTAAAATAGAGTTGTAAAAACATTTTACCCGACGGAGGTGTTTATTATGTGGTTAGAGGTTATCGTCGTATTAATTAAACTGATTCAGTTTCTTGCAAAAATTTTCGGTTCCGTCGAAAAACCCAGCAAAAAGAGCTGAAATCTTAATAACAGAAAAACTGCGGGGCTGTTCGTTTATGAACAGCCCCGTTATCATATTTAATTCTTTATCTGTTTCTTTTTGAAAATAAGAAATGCCAGCATGTAGAACACAGCGGAACATATTGTTACGACAACGGCTCCGATAATAGGATTGAATACCGTCTGAAGCGAAGCGGAGTAACCTGACTGCAAAGCGTTATAGTCAACCGGATTTTCAAGATAAAAAGACATTTCGAGGTACGGAACGGGCGTGTATTCAAGGAGTCCGTTAAAGACAATATTTATCTCGTTAAATAATTCATTCGCGAATACATCCGCAATCTGTACCATATTTGCAAGTGCTACGGCAAGCACGCCTCCCTTAGTAAACAGAACGGAAAGGAATATTGAGAATGAAACCATTACGTTTACCGAGAACAGGGAAAGTATGCACTTAAACAATGCAAGAACAACTGGCAAAATTGCGTACGCATTGCCTGAAAAGTTAACCATTACTGTTTTTGCAAACAGGTTTTTCGTTTCGCACAGCCCCGTATTCAGCGCGCTCATTATAACAAACGAAATAAGCATAAGTCCCGCACCGTAGATAAATACGGAAAGTATTTTTGACAGAAGAATCTTGCTCCTGCTTCTCGGTCTTACCAGCAGCAGCCTTATTGAGCCGGACATGAATTCGTTTGACATCGTAGTTCCCGCCATAACTATCATTAACAGACAGATAACAACGTTTATTATCTTTATTTGCGAGGTAAGATATTCGCTTGCGGATTTCGATTCATTTCCGGATATGGGTATGTTCTTTTCAAATGAATACTTTACAGCATTGATTGCATTGTTTGCAGCTTTTACGGCAGGCTCGACGGGAAGAACATAACGGTGATAGCTCTTGTAATAATCGGCGTAATCCCTCTTATAAATATCCTCGTCATATATTATATTTGAGCTTAATGCATTGGCGGCAGCGGCAAGTGTTTTTTTGATCTCCGAGTAATGCCAGTCATTTACTTCATATTTACCGTTAAGAAGCTGCTGATATCCCCACAGCAAAACATTTTTACTCTCATACATCGCTTTGGCGTCGGTCAAAGCTTTTTTATCGTCAAGAGTCTTTGTTTTATTATAGAGAGTCTGCGCGTCGTCAAGGGACTGCTTAGCAGTTTTGACTTCATCCTGAGCAACCTTAACAAGATTCTCATATTTCTTTACAATCGAAGCGGACTTAATATATTTTGCGACATTCTCCTTATTCCTTTGAGCCTGATCGCGAAGTTTTACATATTCCTCTTTTGAAAGCCCCTCATAAGTAAACGGGTCGCCGTCTTCATTTGTTTCGGGTATATCCGGCTTTTCGGTTATAGCCAACAAATCGGACAAATTATATTTAATGTAAGGATTGCTGTAATAATTGGCGTCAGGCTGGGCGGAATACATGGCGGAATAGAAATATGATTCTATTTCCGAATATGCTATTGAGCCCTTTGACAGCTCATCAAATGCTTTGGCTCTCGCGCAGTAATATAAAGCATAGACTTCAAAATATTCCTCATATCTCCAATCGTCTTTCGGAATAGAATTATCGCTGAAAAATCGAGACGCCTCGGAATAACAGGAATAATATGCTTTTAAAACGGGAGAGGCGTTTTCATCCAGGTAATAATATTCATCCTCCCAGTATGCCGTATCGTTTTTTCTTTTCTCTTCAATTTTATCGTTTATAAAATATCCCGTCGGCAAAGCAATGGAAACGACAAGAATTAAAATAACGAAAACTTTGAAATAAACGGCTTTGCCGGTTTTTATAAGTTCATTTTTTACAAGGTTTCCTAAGCCTTTCATACTCCTACGCCTCCCGGTACGTTATGCGAGGTCTTTTCCATATACGCATCCTCAAGCGTTCTCGTTTTCGGAACGAGAGAATAAAGGGTAATTCCCTGCTCTACAAGAGATTTAACAAACTCGGGAACGTCCGTTTTTTTCAGCATAACTGCCGTATGTCCGTTTTCATGAACGGTAAAGGGCATATTTTTCATATTAAGGAACATACCTATATCGCTGTCTCCGCAGTCAAGCTCATATTCTACCGACGCGTCGGAGGAGACGTGCCTTATTTCAGACATGCTTCTTATATCGACGATTTTTCCTCTGTCGATTATCGCAATTCTGTCACACATCAGGTCAAGCTCGGCAAGCATGTGAGACGAAACGAGTACGGAACAGGCGTTTTCTCTTGTAATTCTCTTGAAAATATCTCTTAACTGCTTAATTCCGTCCGGGTCAAGACCGTTTGTCGGTTCGTCAAGCACAAGAAGTTTCGGATTATGAAGCATTGACTGGGCAATACCGAGTCTTTGCCTCATACCGAGAGAATATTTAGAGATTTTATCGTCGATTCTTCCTTCGAGACCGACGATTTTTATAACCTCGTCCACTCTTGAATCGGGTATGTTATCATACATTCTCTTATACTGCATGAGATTTTCTCTGCCGGTAAGATTTTTGTACATCTCGGGATTTTCGATAATTCCGCCGATATGCTTTACGGCGTTTTCGAAATCCGTCATAACGTTTCTTCCGCAGACGATGATCTGTCCGTCGTCGACTCTCAATAAACCGAGAATCATTTTAATAGTAGTTGTTTTACCCGAACCGTTGGGGCCTAAGAAGCCGAAAATTTCGCCCTCGTTTACGGAAAATGTGATACCGTTGAGTATGGTTTTCTTGCCGAGCGTTTTTGAAACGTTGTTAATTTCAAGAATGGTTGAACCCATACCCTTATCCCTCCTATACTATCTGGAATATGTAGAATTTCAGATAATCCGTCTCGGGAACATTCCAGAGAATCGGATGATCGCACGATTGCTGACGGTGTTCAATCTGCCTTAATGAAACTCCCGCGTCCGCGGCGGCTTCGTGAAGCATTTTTTTAAACAATCCGTCCGTCATAAAGTGAGAACACGAACATGTTGCAAGATATCCTCCGCGGGGCAGAACCTTCATTGCCCGGACGTTTATATCCTTATAACCTTTATATGCGTTTGCTACGGTCGAGCTGCTTTTTGTAAACGCGGGCGGGTCGAGAATTATATAATCGTAATCGCATTTACCCTTTGAGCTCATTTCGGTAAGCAGGTCGAAAACATCCGTACATACAAACGACATATTCTTTTCAAGCGAGTTGAGCTTTGCGTTGGCTTTCGCCATATCGAGTGCGTCCGATGAAATATCAACGGCAGTCACGCTCTGAGCTCCCGCCTTTGCACAGTTTAATGCAAACGAACCCGTATGAGTAAAGCAGTCAAGAACCTTTTTTCCGTGTGCTATTCTCGCGGCGGCGGCACGGTTGTATTTCTGATCAAGGAAAAATCCCGTTTTCTGTCCGTTAATAAAATCAACGCAGTATTTTATCGAGTTTTCCGTAATAACGACCGTGCCGGGAATATCATCACGGGTTATTTCGCTGTGCCAGAAATCCTTATAACGTTCGAGTCCCTCTTTGCTTCTCGTTGACGCGTCGTTTCTCTCATAAACAGCGTCAATCGTTTCTCCGCGTTCGCGCAGAGCGTTTACAAGAAGCGTAAAAATCATATCTTTTCTTATGTCGATACCGTAGCTTAACACTTGTGCGACAAGAACATTCGAAAATCTGTCGACGATAAGTCCCGGAAATCCGTCCGAATCACCGAAAATCAAACGACAGCATTTAAAATCGTGATTCATAACGGTTTTTCTGTAATCAAGACAGTAATTAATACGCCTTTCAAAAAAAGCCTCGTCGAATTTATCGTTCGCATTTCGAGAAATAATACGCACGCGAATTTTTGAATTATCGTTTACAAATCCGCTGCCGAGGTAACGTCCTTTCAGACTGCGTACGTCGGCGATATCGCCGTTTTTATACTCCCCGCTTATTTCGGTCACCTCGTCGGCATAAACCCACGGATGTCCGTTTTTAATACTCTTTTCCGCTTTTTGCGAAACGGTAAGAGAAACATAAGGTCTTGTCATGCTGTATTCTCCTTACAACTCTATTATATCTACCGCCCGTTTTTTTTTGCAATAGATATCAAAATATCTTAATGAATCTTAAATATTACTTAATGGTTTTTACCGACAAAAGAAATAACCGCGCCCGTTTCCCGTCGGAATTAGGCGCGGTATCACATAATCCGATTACAGAAGCTATAATCAGATTGAAATTTCAAGCGCAGTCTTGTAGAGATCAAGATCTATCTGCTTTTTCATATTAAGAGCCTCATAGATATCATAGTCTACAATCTCGTCTTTCTTGTTGGCTACTACTCTGTTACCGATGCCGTCCATGAGAAGATGTACGGCGCGGGAGCCCATCTGACTGCCGAGGACTCTGTCCTTAACCGAGGGAGAACCGCCTCTCTGAACGTGACCGAGAATGGTTGCACGGCTTTCAACTCCGGTTTTTTCCTGAATGAGCTTTGCAAGGTCGGCAACTCCGCCGATACCCTCTGCTACCATTATAATAAAGTGCTTTTTGCCTGTTTTCTGTGTGCGTCTCATTCTGTCGATAACGTCCTTTTCTATATCAAAAGGAACCTCTGGAATAAGAATCGAAGTTGCGCCGATGGCGATACCTGCGTTGAGAGCAAGATAACCGGCTCTTCTGCCCATGACCTCGACAACCGAACATCTGTCATGAGACTCCGTGGTATCTCTGATTCTGTCAACCATATCCATAATGGTATTAAGAGCCGTATCATAGCCGATAGTATAATCACAGCATGCTATATCGTTATCAATCGTTCCGGGAATACCGATACAGGGAATTCCCTTTAACGAAAGATCTCTCGCTCCTCTGAACGAGCCGTCGCCGCCGATAACAACAATACCCTCGATACCGTTTTCCTTACAAACATCGACAGCCTTGTTAAGACCCGCTTCGGTCTGGAATTCGGGACTTCTTGCAGAGTAAAGCATAGTGCCTCCTCTGTGGATAATATCCGAAACGGAGCGAATATTCATTTTCTCCATATCGCCCTTCATAAGACCGTTATATCCCCTGCGGATACCTAAAACTTCCATATCGTTCTCGCAGGCTGTTCTTACGACCGCCCTGATAGCGGCATTCATGCCGGGTGCGTCGCCGCCGCTTGTAAGAACTGCAATTTTATTCATAACAGAGATACCTCCAAAAAATTCTTTGTATAAAATTTTAATATTTTTATAAAAAATAGTCAATATCGTAATCGTCTAAAATTTACACAGTTCAACTATTTTTTCAGTACAACATTACCCGTTCCGAGGATTTTTTTGAGTTCGTCAATAAGAGACTTGTTTATGTCCGCCGTAATACCGCAATTCATCTGATACTTTTTCGTATCGTTAAAATAGAAATGAACCGGGGTCATTCCGTTAAAAATACGCAGCAGACTTACGGTTTTTTTGACCTCCTCGCAGTTCCTTGTGGGAACTCTCAAAAACAATCCGTTGTTCTTGCCGTCAGAGGCAGTATTATTTTGAACGCCGCTGCGGGTCGGCTGTTCGGTTCGGGCAGAAGTGTGTGAGTAATCATACGCGTTATTCACCGGCACGGACCCTGCCGACAGAGGAATATTTCTCTTTATCGGCGTATACTCCGGCGGGGGCGGTGCGTTTCTGATATTCTTAGCCTGTTCCGGAGACGGTGCAAGCGTGATTTCGTCAAGAGTCATTTTCGGATCCTCGTCGTCGCTCAATTCGAGTCTGCCGACAATTTCGACTATATTATCTTCTTTTAAAAGCTCCGCAAACTGTATAAACTTTTTCGGAAATACGATTAAGTTGATCATACCCGTAACGTCCTCCGCCTGAAGAAACGCCATCGTAGTATCCGATTTCGTTATCTTTTTACGAACGGAAGAAAGAATTGCAACTATTTTTATTTTCTGACCCGAATGATACATGGAGTTTTTATCATTTACGTCGCATTCGAGCAAATCGGAAATCTTAGCGGCGTGAACCCTGCGTGAGTAATCCTTATAATCGGTCATGGGATGTCCCGACATATATATTCCCGTCGAATCCTTTTCGAACTGCAAAAGCTCCTTATCCGTGAATTCGGGCAGGTTCGGCGCGGGAGGCTCGCTTGATTTCGCAAGCTCCGCGCTCATTTCAAAGAATCCCATCTGTCCGGAAACGCTTGTTTTCTTCTCGCCCTCAAGACTTTCAATTACAGCACCGAGCATCTCCGTCATCTGATGTCTGTTTGTCGAGAATCCGTCGAGAGCCCCCGCTTTTATAATATTCTCAACGCTTCTTCTGTTGAAATCCTTACCGTAGGTTCTCTTGCAGAAATTGTAGAATGAAGAGAAGTCTCCACCTCTCTGATGTTCTTCAATAACAAGGTCGATAAAGCTTTCACTGACGTTTTTAATTGCGAGCAAACCGAAGCGAACGTTGTTCCCCTCGACGGTAAACGAACGCTCCGAATGGTTAACGTGCGGCGGGAGAACCTCAATGCCGAGGTTCGCGCATTCCGCAATATAAAGAACGACTTTATCTGTATTGGAAAGAACGCTCGTCAGCATAGCCGCCATGAATTCACACGGATAATGCTTACGAAGCCACGCTGTCTGATAAGTAACGTATGCATATGCGGCGGAATGAGATTTATTGAATGCATATGAAGCGAACGAAGCCATATCGTCAAATATCTGATTAGCCGCTTCTTCCGAAATTCCGCGCTTTATGCATCCGTCGCACTTTGAACCGCCGTCCGTACCGTCCGAGCCGTAAAGAAAGAATTTGCGCTGCTGAGCAAGAACGTCAGCCTGCTTTTTTGCAACCGCACGACGAACCATATCCGACGCACCGAGCGAATATCCCGCAAGGTCGCGGAATATCTGCATAACCTGCTCCTGATAAACGATGCATCCGCACGTAACGTCAAGTATCGGCTTTAACAGCGGAGTCGCGTATTTTATATTTTCAGGGTGTTTTCTGTTTTCAAGGTACGCCGGGATAAAGTCCATGGGGCCGGGACGATACAGAGCGATAACAGCTATAATATCTTCCAAATTCTTCGGGTGCATATTTATCATAAGCGCCCTGATACCCGCCGATTCGCACTGGAACACACAGCTTGTGCCTCCCGCGGCGAGCATTTCATATGTATCCCTATCTTCGACGTCAATTGCATAAACATCGAAGTCGGGATCTTTTTTCTTGATGAGTTTTTCACAGTCAGTTATAACGGTAAGAGTACGAAGTCCGAGGAAATCCATTTTCAGAAGTCCCAGTTTTTCAACCCATCCTTTGTAATACTGCGTAACGATTGAGTTATCCGATTTAAACAGCGGAACATACTCGTCTACAGGCAGCCGGCTGATAACTACTCCGCACGCGTGCATACCCGTGTTTCTCGGCATGCCCTCTATTTTCATCGCAATATTGACAAGATTCGTTATCTGCGGGTCGGATTCATACAGCTTCTTAAAATCCTGCGAGCTGTCGAGAGCTTTCTGTATCGTCATCCCCGGCTCCTGCGGAATCTCCTTTTGAAGCTGTTGAGTTATGTTAAGCGGAACGCCCAAAACTCTGCCGACGTCCCGAACCGCTCCCTTTGCCGCCATTGTACCGAATGTTGCAATCTGCGCAACATGGTCGGCGCCGTAACGGCGTTTAACATACTCGATAACCTCGGGTCGTCTTACATAGCAGAAGTCGATATCGAAGTCGGGCATGCTGACTCGTTCGGGGTTAAGGAAACGCTCGAACAGCAGGTTATAACGCATCGGGTCGATGTTTGTAATTCCTACGCAGTATGCGCAGATGCTGCCGGCGCCCGAACCTCGTCCGGGGCCTACGGGAATACCGACGGAACGCGCGTAATTTATATAATCCCAAACTATAAGGAAGTAATCGATAAAGCCCATCTGATTGATAATTCCGAGCTCATAATCCATTCTTTCCTTATATTCCGGGGGCGGATCCTTATATCTTTTCTTAAATCCGTCATAGCAAAGATTTTTAAAATATTCGTAATGATCCTGATTATTCGGAACTTCGTACAGAGGAAGCTTTATATCGCCGAACACAAAGTCAAAATTACATCTTTCGGCAATTTTATTCGTATTTTCAACAGCTTCCGGGATATACGAAAAGGTTTCCGCCATCTCGTCGCCCGTTTTAACGTAAAATTCATCCGTCGAAAATCCCATTCCGGTATCTTCGTTAATAGTATGCTTCGTACCTATGCAGATAAGGATTTTCTGAATCTCCGCGTCTTCTTTTTTTATATAATGCGCGTCGTTCGTGCATACGAGCGGAATTCCCGTTTCCCTGGCTATTCTTATAATATCCGGATTTGTCTTTTTCTGCTCCTCGAGTCCGTGATCCTGAATTTCAAGATAATAATTTCCCTGTCCGAAAACGCTGTTATACCAAAGAGCCGTTTTCTTTGCTTCTTCATACTCGTTTTTCAAAAGCGCGCGCGGAATCTCTCCGGCAAGACACGCAGACAAGCAGATAATACCCTCGTGATACTGTTCCAAAAGCTCGTGGTCAATTCTCGGTTTAGTGTAAAAACCCTCTACCCAAGCCTTTGAAACAAGTTTTATCAGATTTTTATATCCCGTCTCGTTTTCCGCGAGAAGAACAAGATGGAAACGCTCCGAGTCAATACCGTGAACCTTATCAAATCTCGAACGCGGAGCGACATAAACTTCACAGCCTATAATCGGCTTAATACCCATCGCCTTAGCCTGAACATAGAAATCAACGCATCCGTACATAACGCCGTGGTCGGTTATCGCGATAGCCTTTTGTCCGATATCCTTGACGTGCTGTAACAGAGGCTTAATTCTGCACGCACCGTCAAGAAGGCTGTATTCGGTATGAATATGCAAGTGTGTAAATTCTGTCATTTTACTTTCCTTTTATTAATATCATTCACTGACTTTGCGCTTGATCGCTTTCAGTCTCTTCATAACGTCGTTCGCGCCCTTGCCGAAATAGTCATGAAGAATTCTGTATTCGTCAAACAATTCGTTATAAATCTTAACATTCTCTTCCTTGGGCATATAAACGGTATCAAGAACCTTGCCCATAACCGACGCAGCTTCATAAACGGAGTCATAACCGCCGTTCTTTTTTCCGGCGGCAACCGCGCCGAATATCGCAGAGCCGAGCGCTCCGCCCTGGTCAGAAGCGGCTATTTTTATCGGCATATTGATAATATCCGCATATATCTGCATTGTCATGGGATCCTTCTTCGCAATGCCGCCCGCCGCATAAAATTCGTGAACATCAACGCCGAACTCACGGAATTTTTCTATAATCATTCTCGTTCCGAATGCAGTCGCTTCGATTAACGCTCTGTACATTTCCTCGGGCTTCGTAAGCAGAGTCATTCCGAGCATCATACCCGTTAAATCATAATCGACAAGACATGAGCGGTTACCGTTCCACCAGTCGAGAGCTATGAGACCCGATTCGCCGGGTTTTAACTTCTCAGCTTTTGAGCGAAGATATTTATGTATATTTACGCCCTGTTTTTCTGCTTCTTTCGTATATTCCGCAGGTACGCAGTTTTCGATAAACCACTGGAAATGATCGCCCACGCACGCCTGTCCCGCTTCATAACCGAAGAATCCGGGGAGAATTCCGTCCTCAACAACTCCGCACATGCCGTCGACCTGTTTTTCGGTTTTACCCAAAAGCATGTGACATGTTGAGGTTCCCATAATTGCGAGCATTTTGCCCTCCTCGGCAATTCCGGCGGCCGGCACGAAAACATGCGCGTCTATAATCGCATCCGCAACGGCAATTCCTGCGTTAAGTCCGAGCTTTTCAGCCATTTCATCAGTCAATTCCCCCGCTTTTGTTCCGACGGGGCTGATTTCTTTACCGAGCTTATCCGTAATATGCTCGAGTCTCGGATCAAGAGCCTTGAAGAATTCGGACGACGGATAGCCCGTGTTTTTATTCCACATTTCTTTATAGCCCGCACAGCATGCGTTTCTGTTTTCATGCCCCGTAAGACGCCAGACAATCCAGTCCGCAGCCTCGATAAAAGTATCCGCCTCATCGTATATTTCGGGAGCCTCATCAAGAATCTGCCAAATTTTAGGCACAGCCCACTCCGAAGAAACTTTTCCTCCGTAGTTTTTAAGCCACTTTTCTCCCCTTGCAGAGGCGATCTCATTTACCCTGTTCGCCTGCTTCTGTGCGGCATGGTGCTTCCAAAGCTTAACGTACGCGTGAGGCTCATCCTTATATTTATCCATAAAGCAAAGAGGCGTACCGTCTTTCTTTGCGGGGAGAATCGTACACGCCGTAAAATCAAGACCGATTCCGACAACGTCATCGGGCGACACTCCGCTTTTTTTCATAATCTCGGGAATAGTTGTATACAAAACGTCAAGATAATCCTGCGGATGCTGTAACGCCCAGTCAATGCCTAATTTTTTACCGTTCGGAAGTTTTTCGTCCATAACGGAATGGGGATAATCGAGAACAGCGGAATCAAGCTCCTCTCCGGTTTCAACGTTAACAAGCATTGCTCTGCCCGAAAGCGTACCGTAGTCTATGCCTATTGTATATTTAGCCACAAAAACACCTCATATTTTTATTCGGTCATAATAACCTATATTAATTATATAATATAACATTTTGAGTCTGAATTCAATAATAAAGGCAAAAAAAGAGACTCCCCGAAGGAAATCTCTTCAAAAGCGATATATTATTATTTACGTCAGATTACTTACCTGAGATTCTCGAAAAGAGCTCGTTAAAGAACATTCCGAGAGATTTAAAGAACATATTAAAGCTGTCCTTTGCAAGCTGAGATTTGCTTCTCGGTTCCTGTACGTCGGAATAAGTAACCCTGCTTGAACCGTACGTCGAAAGATCATTTTCATTAAGAACAAGAACACCGTAACCTCTTACCTTGTCGTTGCCGTATGACTGATAAGACATTCCGGGAATCTGCGAAAATCTGATACCGTCGTATGCACCCTCAAACGAATTTACATGGTCGTGACCCGTTACGATACCGAGCACATGACCGTTCTCTTTAAGAGCTTCAAACTCACCGTGATTCGAGTTGGGAGGACAGGGCCATTCATAAAGCTCGCCGTCGGCATTGTCATTAAGTTCAAGCTTATAGTTAACTCCGAGATATGTTTTGTCTGTTTTTTCCGAAGTGCTGACAAGACAGTTGTAAACCTCGGGGACAACAATATGCTGGAAAGCAATGCTGTTTACATCTTTTCCGGCTTCTGCCTTAATTGCTTCGTACTCATTTTTAAACCACTCTATCTGATCCTCATGGACATAGTCATATCCGCCGTTAACTCTGTCATACATGTTAGAGTCAATCATCCAGAAATTAAATACTATATCCTTGTTATCTATTGTCGAAGCGGAAGAATAAAGAGGAATTGAGCAGGTTCCGAAGCCGGTAATTTCGGGCGCAGGATCGGTAGTAAGGCAATACTTTCCGCCTGTTCTTACATAGCTGTCATGCATTGCTTCCTTTGAACAGCGTTCACCGTCATGATTGCCGAACGTGTATGCAAAAGGGATGCCTCTCGAAACGACAGGCTCAACGATGTGTCTTATCGCCACAGCGTTAAGAAGCTTACCGCTCTGAACTACGTTGTCACCCGTAAATACGACAAGGTCGGGTTTTTCCGCGTCAAGAGCGTAATTGATCATGTCAATCATTCTCTGATCGGGGAAAAAATCATCCTGAGTATCGGCAAAAACAACAATTTTGAATTTGCCGTCATCATTAAACTTGAGCATTGAATCGTTTTCGTCGAAAGCCGCAAACGCACCGGAACAGCACAAAAGCGCAATTACGGACGCAAGAGCGAGAGCCAAAACCGATTTTAAAATTTTTTTCATCGGACACACTCCTAAATGTATTATGATTTAATATTTTATCATAAAATTAACCGTAATTCTACCGGTTTTTTATAAACAGGTGTAAAAAAACAAGCCTCACGTTTGTGCAAAAAGACGGAGACGATAAAAACCGTCTCCGTAATTTAATGATTACTTTTTTTCGGCTTCGGAACAGGAACAACGTCAAGCAGTACGGGGATAAGATCTTCAAGAAGTTTGTCGTTTTCAATATCGACAATATAAGCTTCTTTTGCACCGTCGTACGGGAATCCGCGCCCGGAAGCGGGCATTATGCTTTCAATATCCTTTAATTTCTTAACAAACACGGTATTATCACAAACCGTAAACACAGGCTTGTCGTCGATATACAGCATATATTCACCGAACATTTTTCTGTATCTTACTAAACCGAATCTGTCGGTTCTTTCGCATACATATTTTATATATTCTTCACTAGTAGCCATAAATACTACCCTTTATTTAAACTCGGCTTTTATCTCGCTGTTATCAGAGGTAAGTGTAATTTCGGAAATGTTCATTTGACGGTTATCAATAAGAATATTTGTGATTCTGTCCTCAATCTGCTTTCTTATCGCATTTCGGAGATCTCTCGCTCCGCGTACGCCTCCGACTGCGCCGTCCGCAATGGTTTCGGGTACGGATTCGTCATAGGAAAGCTTAATTCCCTTGTCTCTTAACGAGGGAACAAGCTCGTCGATAAGAAGCTTGGCAATTTTAACGTAATCTTCTTTGGTCAACGAATTAAATACGATTATCTCGTCGACTCTGCCAACGAACTCGGGTCTTAAGAATTCGTTTAACGCCTTTAATGCTCTGTCTGCGGAAGCGGTATTCTTATCCTTGCCGAATCCGAGCGCGCCTTCGCGGATTGAAGAACCCGCGTTGGATGTCATTATTATAATCGTATTTTCAAACGATACCGTTCTGCCCTGCGCGTCGCTTGTTTTGCCCTCGTCGAGAATCTGCAGAAGAATATTCATAACATCGGGGTGAGCTTTCTCTATTTCGTCGAACAAGATTACAGAGTACGGTTTTCTTCTTACCTTTTCGGTAAGCTGACCGGCTTCGTCATAACCTACGTATCCCGGAGGGGAACCGATAATTCTCGAAACGGAGTGCTTCTCCATAAATTCGGACATATCAAGACGTATTAAAGTTTCCGGTGTATCGAAAAGCTCGTTGGCAAGCTGTTTTACAAGCTCCGTTTTGCCTACGCCCGTAGGTCCCACGAATATAAATGATGCGGGTCGTTTCTGCGGACTTAATCTGATTTTACTCCTTCTGATAGCGGCGCATACGGCGTCAACAGCCTTGTCCTGACCTATAATTCTCGCCTTTAAATGCTTGTCGAGATCGGCAAGCTTATCAAGGTCTGAATCTATAATCTTTCTAACGGGAATACCCGTCCAGAGATTTATTACCTTAGCGATATCGTCCTCGGTTACCGCGTTGTCTGAAGCTTTTTCTTTAAGTTCGGGAAGTTTTGCTTCAATTGCGGTAATTTCCGTCCTGACCTTGGAGAGTTCCTCGTAATCGGAATCTTCCTTAGCGTTAACCATAAGGTCATCCTCTTCTTCACGTAAAGAAGCAAGCTCGTTTTCCGCCGTTTCACAATCGCTTATTGCCTTATTTCTTAAATTCGCGCATGTGCACGCCTCGTCAAGCAAATCTATCGCCTTATCGGGTAAAAATCTGTCATTGATATAACGCTCGGAAAGAGTGACCGCAAGATAAAGAAGCCTGTCCGAAATCGTAACGCGGTGATAATTCTCGTAATACTCCTTAATTCCTCTCAGCATTTCTACGGCGTCGTCAATTGAGGGTTCCTCGACCTTGACAGGCTGAAAACGTCTTTCGAGAGCGGCGTCTTTTTCTATGTGCTTACGGTATTCGGTAAACGTCGTCGCACCGATAACCTGAATTTCTCCGCGGGAAAGCGCGGGCTTTAAAATATTCGCGGCGTTCATGGAACCCTCCGCGTCACCCGTGCCGACAAGATTGTGAACCTCATCGATAAAGAGAATAATATTTCCCTCGCTTCTGACTTCGTCGATAAGCCCCTTGATTCTGCTTTCAAACTGACCTCTGAACTGCGTGCCTGCGACAAGTGCAGTAAGGTCAAGAAGCATTATTTCCTTATCTTTAAGCTTAGCGGGAACCTCGCCCGAAGCGATTTTGAGCGCAAGTCCCTCAGCGATAGCGGTTTTACCTACGCCGGGTTCGCCGATAAGACAGGGATTGTTCTTCGTTCTTCTGCAAAGAATCTGCGTAACTCTGTATATTTCATCGTTACGACCTATTATTCTGTCAATCTCGCCATCCCGCGCTTTTTTTGTAAGGTCGGTGCAGTAGAGATTTAAGAATTTTCTTTTCTTTTCATTATGCTGTTTTTTCTTTCTGCCGAAAAGTTTTCTGCCTTCTTTTTCTTCGGGCTGAGAATCGGATTCGGATGTCTTTTCGTCTAAAGTCTCTGTATTTCCGTCGGAATCGCCGTTGACAATACCGAGATTCTGCATAAACGGAATCGTTCCCGCTCCGCCGAAATCAAAGCTGTCGCCGAGACTCTCCATTGCGTCGCCGAGTTGTTCGCTGACAGCGTCGACGTCGTCCTCAGTTATACCCATTTTCTCCATCATCTGTTTGATGGGACCTATATTCATTTCCATAGCGCATTTGAGACAAAGTCCCTCCTGCGTTGTTTCGTCGCCGTCTATCTTAGAAATAAACACGACTGCGGGGCGTTTTTTACACCTCGAACACATCATACTTTTATCCATTTTTTTCTCCTTATAAAGAAGCCGAAAATTACTTTTTATTTTTTTCCTTTTTCGCGGCCTCTCTTAACTGTCTGGCTTTTTCTTTTCCTTCAGGGCTGAATCTTTCCTTGACCTGCTTATGCGTTGCGGGCATATAACTTGCAAACGCGACGAAAGTCATAATTACCGATATAACGACAAGAACCATCATAACCTTTTCGGGTATCTCGAAAACGCTTCTGAATGCGCCGATTTCGGGACCGAACGCGATAATTCCTATCATTATTATGTAAAAAACCATTGTAGCGGCTTTACCGAATATTTCGGCAGCACCGGGTTTTATACCGAATGCAATCATCAGTCCTCCGCCGATGAGCATAAATAATTCCTTCGCAATGAAGAGGAGGAATACCCATGCAAAAGCGTGAAGAGACGGACTCTCGGCGTGAAGAAATGTTATAAACAGAACAACGGCAATAGTTGCCTGAGTAAGTTTATCGGCGATGGGGTCAAGCATTTTGCCCAGCTCGCTTACCTGATTGAATCTTCTCGCAATCTTTCCGTCAAAGAAATCGCTTAATCCGGACAGCGCAAGAACAGCAACCGACCAGATATAATATCCTTTCATAAACAAGACCGCGAATACCGGAACCAAAAGTATACGTATAAAAGACAATAAATTTGGCACCGTCCATACGTTTTCAAATAAATAACCCGTTTTCTCTTTTAAAGCTGACATTTTTATACCCTCCGAATCAGGATAACAAATTAATTACGCTCAGATTCTGCGAAATAAATCCGCAGATTAATGAGCTTTCGACAGCCTTGTTCAAAGGCTCGTACGAATATGAAATAACAATAAGAATGTTGGCGGCGATAACGACGTAAAGTACGCCTTTAAACGCTCCGAATACTCCGCCTAAAACAGTTCCGACTCTTTTTAAAGGTCTCGGTGTCAGACGTTTTAGGATAAAACGGAGAATCATCCTTATAATTATAACCAGAACAATAAATAAAAGCAAATAAACAACCGTTTTCAGTATACCAGTCACAACAGGGCGGACTATCTGTGACTCTATCGCGTCGACGGTCGACATCGCGTTGTAATTCAGTTTTGTCAAGTCGATATTGCCTTGAGAAAACAGAGTATTTCGTACCGAATCCGGCAAGAAACCGAAAGTTTCACTTATCTTATTCTTTATACTCTCTCCCGTTATTTCAACACCGGAAAAGATACCTGACAAATAAGCAAGCACAGTGTTTTTAATGTTGTTTTCATAAATCAGCGGAGAAATTCTGTCGCCTAATAATTTTGCAAGAACCATCGCTCCGCCCGCGGCGGCAATATCGGCGATTACAACGAATATTCCCCGTCTTGCGGCGGAGTAAATACTTAATACAAACAGCGCGATAAGAGCTATGTCAATTATATACTGCACGCGTTATCCCTCCAGACTGCCAGAGCCTGTTGTATGCTCCGTTTTTTGTACCGAGTAATCGGAGTATGCGGAAAATCTGTCTATACTGTTTACGCTCAAAACATAAACGCAGTCGCCGTTTGCGGTAACATCGGACGCATATTTTATATTATCGATTTTTCCTGTAATGTCACCGCTGTAGCCGACGCACTCTACCGAATCGGAGAACAGAACGGCGCAGTAATGATCAGTTGCCGAAAATCCCCTGGCCTTGCCGTTGAGTTTTGTTTTTGTTTTTATCTCTCCGTTTTTATCAAATCTGATAACGTTATTTTCATCCGAATCGGCACCGCTTTGTGTTACTATGCAAAGCCCGTTATCATAAAAGTCGTAATACTCAAGACTGTCACCCTCAAACGTATATACAGTTGAGAGCTCTTTATCATTAAGCAGATAAATGCCGTTTTTGCCGACAATCAAAATTCTATCGGAACCGACATACTTAACAGAAACAATAACATCTCCTATATCAAGAGAAACATAAGCCTGATTATATTTAAAATCAAAAACATTTATCTTGCTGATAAGGCTTGCGTTTTTTGCACCAATCGACGCGGCAGCAACTCTCCTGCTGTTTTTTGAAAGAGATATACAGGAAATATAATTGTCGGCGCTGTTAAATTCAAAAAGTTTTTCGCCGGAATCCGAGTACACGCTTAAAACACTTGCGGATTCGATTCCGACAGTCGAAAAAGCATAGTAACCGGATTTTGATATATCGCATGTTATAATTTTAGAGGGCAGTTCTATTTCGGGGTCGCTTCTCGAACCGCGTATAATTCTGAACTTATTTTCCCCTCTGTCGTACACGAGAAGATTTCTTCCCGCGCAGACAATTTGAGGTGATGAATAATCAAAGCTGACAATATCGCTTGAAGAACCCGAAGACGAATACTGCGAAACTGTTGAGTCATTTAACAATACAAATGCGTTCTTAAACGGTTTGAACGCCCTTACGCCGTCCGAATCAACACTGACAGGATATGAATTCGTCGACAGTGAAAAAAACAGAGAGCGTACATTGCCGTTAACTGTTTTAAAATCAGGGGCAAAAAATACATATGAAACAATCAGAAGAACAACAAGAACCAGGGCACAAAGGCTGATAAAGAAAGCCGTTTTCTTTTTTGGCTTCTTTTTTTCATTTTCGGATTCGTTTTCCTCGTCTTCTTTTTTTCTAAGCCGTATTTCCGCCTTTTTTATATCCTCGGGATCTATCGGGTCACCGTCTATATTAATCAGTTTATCCGTATCGTAATACTCGTTTATATCATCGGAAAAATCCTGAGTATCGTCATTTTTTTTCCTCTTTCGCATTGTATCACCCCTCAGTAATTAACTTTATTAAGATACAGTCCGTGCGCGGGAGCTGTAATTCCCGCTTTAGTTCTATCCTTAGATTCTATAATATCGGCAATATCATCCGCCTTTATTTTTCCCTGTGAAACATATAAAAGCGTACCGGTCATTATTCTGACCATGTTATATAAAAATCCGTCTGCTTCAACCGTAAAAACAACTTCGTCCCCTTTTTTTTCAACATCTGCAAATTTTACAGTCCGTACATTCGACGAAACGGTACTTCCGGAGGCGCAGAATGACGAAAAGTCGTGTTTGCCGATAAAATGCGACGACGCTTTTTTCATTTCGCCGACATTAAGCGGATACTTATATAATAATACCTTATTATAATTGAACGGGTCTTTAATTTTACCCTCTTTTATTCTGTAAATATACTGTTTTGAAACGCAGTCAAATCTTGCATGAAAATCAAGCGGGACTTTTTTGCATTTCAATACGGCAATGTCATTAGGAAGATACGTGTTAAGCGCCATAATGAGATTATCGTCTTTAATATCGAGTTCACTCCTGAAATTAAGACAGAATTCATTAGCGTGAACGCCCGTATCGGTTCTCGAGCAGCCGTGAACGGCAATATGTTCACCGAATACGCGTTCGACCGCTTTTTCAAACCGACCCTGAACCGTATCGGCATTATCCTGAACCTGCCAGCCGTGATACGCCGAACCGTCGTATGCAACGGTAAGTTTCTGATTTACCATCATATCACCGCTTTGAAGAAATAATTCAATACAATAATGCCGGCAAGAACGAGAACAACGATAACAAGGGAAAGATAATCTCTCGCGCACAGCTTGAACTTTTTCATTCTTGTTCTGCCTTCCCCGCCGGTATAGCACCTGCATTCCATAGCAAAAGCGAGTTCATAAGCACGCCTGAAGGAGTTTACAAACAACGGTACAAATACCGGAACCAATGCTTTTGCTCTTTGGACAAGCCCGCCTGTTTCAAGATCGGCGCCCCTTGCTTTCTGCGAATCGGTTATTTTTTCGATTTCGTCTATAAGAGTCGGAATGAATCTCAACGCGATAGTCATCATCATCGCAAGCGTATGAACGGGAATTTTAATATAATTTAAAGGAGAAAGCAGCCGTTCGATTCCGTCCGTCAAAGCCGTCGGCGACGTTGTGTAGGTAAGCAGAGAACTGACGAAAATCAGAGCCATAATTCTGACTATCATAAATGCGGACGTGCATAATCCGGATGAAGTTATTTTAATTTTCCACCATTCGAGAAGAACGGTTCCTTTATCGTTATAAAAAATCTGCAAAAGCGATGTAAATACAATAATTATTGCAATCGATTTCATGCCTTTCATAATAAGGCGAATAGATATTTTCGAAATCAGAACGGCAAAAACCGAAAATGAACATGCAAGTGCCAATGAATAAAAGTTTTTACAGACAAATAATTCCGCTATCATAAAAACCGTAAGAACGATTTTTATTCTCGGGTCAAGTTTATGAACAACAGAATTTCCGGGGAAATACTGACCTATCGTAATATCTTTTATCATCCGATAGCCCCCCCTTCCCTAACGAAACGGCAAAGCTCTTTACGCGCGCTTTCCATAGTATAAATATTTGTGTTTACATCATATCCCGCTTTTTTAAGCGAAAGCATAATGTTTGTGACGCACGGAACATTGAGCCCCATTTCAACAAGCTCGCCGGCATGTGAAAATACCTCATCCGCGTCGCCGTGCAGAGCGACAGAGCCTTTATTCATAACAACAATATCGTCTGCTATATCGGCTGCGTCCTCCATAGAATGAGATACTATAATTACGGTAGCGCCCGTTTTTACTCTGTAATCCTTTATCAGATTTAAAATTGTATTTTTTCCTCTCGGGTCAAGTCCCGCAGCGGGTTCGTCCAAAACTAAGACCTCCGGCTGCATTGCCATAACTCCGGCTATGGCAACGCGCCTTTTTTCTCCTCCCGAAAGGTCAAACGGTGATTTTTTCAGCATGTCGGGAGTGATTCCGACGAATGAAGCAATATTTCGAATTCTGGAATCTATTTCAGATTCGGAAAGTTTCATATTCTTCGGACCGTATGCTATATCTTTATATACCGTTTCCTCAAAAAGCTGATATTCGGGATACTGAAAACACAGTCCGACTTTAAAACGTACGTTGTGCTGAGTCAGTTTATCTTTATTTATATCCTCGCCGTTAAGCAGAACAGAACCGAAATCCGGAACGAGAAGCGCGTTAAACATTTTAATAAGCGTACTTTTTCCGGAACCGGTATGTCCTATTACAGCTGTAAGCGAACCTTTTTTTATTGATAAATTTACATTATCAAGAGCCTTAATTTCAAACGGCGTATTTTTTGAATATGAGTATGAAATGTTTTTTATTTCGAGAATGTTCACTTTACCGCCTCCCCTGACATATACTTTTCAAACGAAGCGATAAAATCATCGGCTGAAAGAATATCGCCGCCGAGATTTATATTGTCATCCCTCAATTTTTTTGCCAGAACAGCCGCAGGGGGCATTTCGAGTCCGCAGTCGGTTATGAGTTTTTCATTTGCAAAGACTTCAACGGGAGTGCCGTCGGCGACTTTTTTACCAGAATCCATTATAACAACTCTGTCGGCTTTGATCGCTTCCTCCATGAAATGAGTTATGAATACGACGGTGATTCCCATTTCTTTATTAAGTTTGAGCATAACATTCATAACATCGCGCCTGCCCGAAGGGTCGAGCATTGCAGTAGGCTCGTCAAGTATTATACAACGGGTTCGCATTGCGATTATTCCGGCTATTGCAACTCTCTGTTTTTGTCCGCCGGAAAGTTTATGAGGCTCATGGAATCTGTATTCATACATTCCGACCGCCTTTAACGCCTCGTCTACTCTTTTTCTGATTTCATCCGGATCGACTCCGAGGTTCTCGGGACCGAATGCTACGTCCTCCTCGACAATAGTCGCTACTATCTGGTTATCGGGGTTCTGCATAACGACTCCGACATTTTGTCTGATATCATACTCTTTTGACTCATCCGACGTGTCCATACCCGCGACGGTAATTTTTCCGCTTTCGGGAACCGCTATGGCGTTTGCAAGCTTCGCAACAGTCGATTTTCCGGAGCCGTTATGTCCGAGTACCGCGACAAACTCGCCGTTTTTTATTTCAAGATTCAGATGTTCAAGGGCAAGAGGATTCGGCGTGTCCGAATCCGACTCGTAGCGAAACGATACGTCCTCAAATTTAATCAAAGTGTTACTGTCCATAGGATATCCTTACAATTTTATTTTCTCTCTTTATTTCTTCCAAACCGCCGCTGAACCGCACGGTAAAACTCCGCCCGAAGCGGTTACGGGAAGTCCGAGTTC
>JALEQX010000086.1 GCA_022763825.1 Oscillospiraceae bacterium
GTCATATTTTATTTATATAAAATAAAAATAAGGCGGGGCGAAAAATAAAAAATTCAAACATTTTCATAAAAAATTTTAGAAAACCTATTGATTTTTGTTTAAATGTGTGTTACTATAAGGATGCAGACAGGGAGACCTGTCAGAGAGAGGTTCATATCCCCCCGCTTCGGCGGCGACTCTCTCAAACTAAAACAGATTGGAGGGAAATATCATGATTTTTGACTGCAAGGCAAAGCTCGGCTTTGCTCGGTTCGATTCGAGATGTTCCTCCCGCCTGCGGAGAGGACCGTTAAGGATTATCAGGAACCGCGCATGAGCCGAACGGACGGAAAGTTTCGTTACGGAGCATGCGCTTTAATTTTTAAATACGGCAGACAGTGAGTTTCGGGTTTTAAATTCTTAATCGATAACGGCGGAAAGATTGATTGTCCGTGCGGTTCTGAGAATAAATGAAAAACCTAAAATTCAGCGTTTGACCGTGTGAGCGGAAAACCCCTTGATTTATACGGCAAAAACCGTATTTGATTACGCCGGTTAAGGCGTACGCGGACGGTCAGGGACGGTCGGAACAGATGTGTTGCTCCGCCGTTTCATGAAAAGGATCGGATAGAACGGATTTAAAGAATCTTACAATTATAAAATACGGCGCACGGTATTTAAAGCCTCGTAATATATGTAAAGTTTTACTCTCGGACATTTAAAGGTGCGCGCCGCACGCGAAAAATAAGCGATCCGCATTCAGATTGATCACCGCAATGTGTTAAGAAATAAAAAAGGGGAAACATCCGCAGGGGAGCCGTTGAAAAATAAAACGGAGTAAGCGATTAAGAGCGAAATTTACGAAAAGTAAAGAAGCAAATATTAATAAAACGGCTTCGCTTTTCGGATATCGAAAGAAAGTTATAGTAGAAAATCGCGCGGGTTTTATGTAAAACGGAGCCTTGACAAGTGAATATTACGATACAGTAAAAACGCATGTAAAGAATTTTTTCCAAAAGTAAAATATTAATATACACGAAAAATAAGATATACAGAAAAACCGATTCGCCTCTCGGAGATTGTTCCGAGGGGCGAACAATAATTCATTGCATTACCGCGCGATGAATTATTGTTCGCAGCGGTCAGCGGTCAGTGAACCGGATACCGTACACTAATCGCTGTCCGATGTTCACAGGGAAGTATAATTTACTTTTGCTGGTTATTCTTTACTCCACGGTTACCGATTTTGCGAGGTTTTTCGGTTTGTCGATATCGCACCCTTTTGTTCTCGCCGAGTAATAAGCCCAGAGCTGTAACGCGGGGGCTGTGACGGCAGGGGCGAAAAATTCGTTCGTCTCCTCCAATATCACAACCTCGTCCGCGAGAGGGAATTTATCTCTTAATTTTTCCGTCGTAAAGCATATAACGTACGCTCCCCGTGCCTTTATCTCGTTGATTCCGTTAGCCGTTTTGTCTGCGAGGCGTTTGTTCATCGCGACTGCAAAAACCTTAGTTCCGCGCTCGATAAGCGAGATTGTTCCGTGCTTTAATTCGCCCGCCGGCAGGCACTCGGAGTGTATATACGTTATCTCCTTTAATTTAAGCGACCCTTCGAGCGCGCATGTAAAATCAACGCCTCTGCCTATAAAGAATACGTCTTTTTCGAATGCTGTGAACGGCGCGCGGCGGCTTATATACCCGGACAGCGATACGGTGCTTTTTATCATATCGGCAAGGGAGAATAGCTCGTTTTCATATTCGCCGAGTTCTTTATCCGGTGCGCTGTTTTTGATTTTTGCAAGATAAATTCCGAGCATATAAAGCGCGGTCAGCTGAGTTGTGTAGCCTTTTGTCGTCGCTACGGCGATTTCACGCCCCGCACGGGTGTAAATTACGCTTTCGCCCGTTTTTGCGATATAGCTGTCTTTTACGTTTACGATTGAGAGAGTTGCACAGCCCGATTCCTTTGCATTTTTAAGCGAAGCGAGAGTGTCTGCCGTCTCGCCCGACTGGCTTATCGCAATGACGAGCGTTTTTTTGTCTAAGGGGGTGAACGAATATCTCATTTCGCTTGCGATTACCGCCCGGCACGGTATTTTCAGTATTTTTTCGAAGAATAGTTCCGCCGCTGCGCCGGCATGGTAAGCGGATCCGCACGCGGTGAAATAAACACGGTCGGAATTTTTCAGCTTTTCAATGAATTTTTCATCGAATCCGAAGTTGATTTCCCCGTTTTTATAATATGCGTCAATCGTTTTTTTAACGGCTTCGGGCTGTTCGTATATCTCTTTTAGCATAAAATGCTCGTATCCGTCTCTGCCGTCCGAATTCAAATCCGCGTCCGCCCTTTGGGGCGTTTTTTCTTTTTCTTCACCGGAGAACGAGTAAATTTTAACCTCGTCACTGTTTATAACCGCGATTTCGGAGTCGTCAAGGTATATAAATTCGTCCGAATATTCGCCCAGAGCCGAAATATCCGAGGCTATTCCCGCCCCCGAATTAAATTTTACAGCCGTCAGCGGACTTAAATATCTCGCCGCGGCAATTTCGCCCGGGGAGTCCGAGCATACGGCGGCGAAGGCAAACGCGCCTTTTAATTTCTTGACGGTTTTTATAACAGCCGAAAGCAGACTGCCGTCGTAATTTATCATCAGAAGCTGTGAAATTACCTCCGTGTCCGTGTCTGTTTCGAATTCAACGCCCATTGATATAAGCTCTTTTTTAATCTCGTCCGCGTTCTCGATTATCCCGTTGTGAACGACGGCGATTTTTTTATTTTCGCTTAATATCGGATGCGCGTTTTTCTCGTTCGGCTCTCCGTGCGTTGCCCAGCGCGTGTGCGCGATTCCGACGTGGGAAGAAACGTTTTCGTATTTTAATTTTTCTTTGAGCGCGCTTATTCTGCCCGCCGTTTTGACCGCGCTTATTTCCCCGTCCTTTTCGACTGCGATTCCCGCGGAATCGTAGCCCCTGTATTCAAGTTTTTCGAGTCCTTTTATTAAATGTTCGGTAACGTTTTCCTCCATAGCAAAGCCGACTATTCCGCACATAAAGATTCCTCCTGAAAAATACGTATATAAATTGTATAATATTATTAATATACATTTTATATAGGATTATGCTTTTGAGTAATATATTGAATAATAAAAAAAATTGATAATTTCGAGACAAACGTAAAATTATGTGATATACTATATCATGGATAGGTAGGATGGATAGATAGGGGACGGTTGAAAATGAAGTACATGATAGCTTCAGACATTCACGGGAGCGCGTATTACTGCGAAAAGCTGATTGACTGTTATAAAAGAGAGAAAGCGGACAGGCTTATTCTGCTCGGCGATATTCTCTATCACGGACCGAGGAACGATCTGCCCGAGGGCTACGCGCCGAAAAAGGTTATTCCGATGCTCAATGAATTAAAGAATGAGATACTCTGCGTTCGCGGAAACTGCGACACGGAGGTTGACCAGATGGTGCTTGACTTCCCCGTACTTGCAGACTACGCGGTTTTGTGCGAACAGGGCAGACTTATCTACATGACGCACGGTCATAAATTCAACGAAAGCAATCTGCCTCCCATTCAAAACGGCGATATACTTCTGCACGGACACACGCACGTTCCGAAGAAGGTTAAACACGAAAATTACACGTATTTAAATCCCGGTTCGGTCTCGATTCCCAAGGAGAATTCGCACCGCGGATATATAATGCTGGAAAACGGAGTTTTTTTGTTCAAAGACCTTGACAATAATGTAAAAAACGAATATCGTATCAATGAATGATACATCGGGGGAAATAAAATGACGCAGGACAGAATGATAGCTGTAAGAAACAGCAAAACCGTCTACCGCGACGGAAATTTAAAATTAAAAGTCTTTAACGACGACTATTCTAAAGCCGATATCTTCAACGAGGCTCTTAATCAGGCGAGGATTGAGGAGACGGGTTTACACGTTCCCAAGGTGATAGAAGTCGCAAAGCACGATGGCAAATGGACTCTCGTCACCGACTACATAAGCGGTACGACGATATCGAAAATGATGCAGGAGCATCCCGAAAACATGGACGAGTATCTTGAAATGTTTACCTCGCTCCAGGTTGAGGTTCACTCGAAAACATGTCCGGGACTCGTAATGCTCAAGGATAAACTCAAAAGATACATTAAAAAATCCGACCTCTCGGCTACGGACAGATACGACCTTTATGACAGGCTCACGGCAATGCCCGCGCATTTTAAGCTCTGCCACGGCGATTTTCACCCGTCAAACGTCGTAATAACCGAGGACGGCACGCCTTTTATCATCGACTGGTCGCACGCGGCTCAGGGCAACGCCTCCGCCGACGCCGTCAGAACTTATCTGTCGCTTAGAATGAACTGGGGGCTCTCCGCCGCCGAAATGTACATTAAAAAATACTGTGAAAAATCGAATACCGATATAGACTACGTTCAGAAATGGACGCCGATTATTGCCGCCGCGGAGACCGTCCGCGGAAACGAAGAACAGAGAGAATTTTTAAAGCAGAAAATAGACGTCAGAGATCACGAAGAATAAGGGGGAACGTCATAATGAAAATAACCGTATGTATCGGCTCTTCTTGTCACATCCGAGGTTCGCGCGCAGTCGTCGAGCGTCTTCAGCAGCTAATACATGATAACGGTATCGGAGACAAGGCGGAACTTGCCGGAACGTTCTGTATGGGCAAATGTCAGCAGGGTGTCTGCGTAACGGTCGACGGGGAATTTTTCTCCGTGTCGCCCGACGGTGTAGACGAATTCTTTAACGAAAATATACTTAAAAAGGTTTGATATCGGCTATGATAATACAGATATGCGTAGGTTCGTCCTGCCACCTTAAAGGAACAGAAGCTCTCGTAGGGCTTTTTCAGGACGCGATAGAAAAGTATAAACTCTCCGACGATATTACGCTTGCGGGAAGTTTCTGCACCGGCAGATGCAACCGCGTGGGCGTTACGGTTACTATTGACGACGAAATATTCACGGGTGTTACGCCGGAAAACTTTGATGAATTTTTCAAAACTAACGTTTTAAGCCGATTTGAGGGAAAATAATTTATGGAATGTCTTACTCTTAAAAAATCGAACTGTAAAAACTGTTATAAATGTATACGCCACTGCCCCGTCAAGTCGATCAGATTTTCGGGCAATCAGGCGTACATAATAGGGAACGAATGTATAATGTGCGGTCACTGCTTCGTCGTTTGTCCTCAGAATGCAAAGCAGATAGTCGACGAGACGGAGAAAGTAAAAGTTCTCTTGCAGTCGGGTGAACCCGTTATTGCGAGTCTTGCGCCGTCGTTTGTCGCAAATTATCACGGCGCGGGCATAAACGCCATGCGCTCGGCTCTTAAAAAACTCGGATTTACCGACGCGGAGGAAACGGCAGTCGGCGCGACTATCGTTAAAAAAGAGTACGAACGCATGATAGACGAGGAGAACAGGGATATCATCATAACCTCGTGCTGTCATTCGGTCAATTTGCTTATACAGAAGTATCATCCGGACGTTCTGCCGTATCTTGCAGACGTTCTCTCACCCATGCAGGCGCACTGCAAGGATATTAAGAGACGAATTCCCGACGCTAAAACAGTGTTTATCGGTCCGTGCGTCGCAAAAAAGGACGAGGCGCAGTACTATGAGGGAATGGTCGACGCGGTGCTTACGTTCGACGAGCTTACCGCGTGGCTCAAAGAGGAGAATATTGAGATAGAGAATATTTCGGACTCCGACGATGAGAGCAGGGCGAGGATATTTCCCGTTGCGGGCGGCGTCCTTAAAACTCTTTCGAGGGAGAATCCGAATTACACATACATGGCGATAGACGGCACTGATAATTGTATCGCCGCGTTAAAGGATATAGAGGACGGCAGAATTCACAGGTGCGTTATCGAGATGAACGCATGCGCGGGAAGCTGTATCGGCGGTCCCGTTATGGAGAAGTTTAACCGCGCGCCGGTAAAGGATTATATGGCTGTCGCGCAGTATGCCGGCAAAAAGGATTTTAACGTTTTCATGCCCGAGGATAAGCTGCTTCACAAAACGTTTACGCCTATCGAACGCCGTTTACAGCCCCCGTCGGAGAGCGAGATCCGCGAAATCTTACGCCAGATGGGCAAGATGAAGCCGGAGGATGAATTGAACTGCGGATCGTGCGGATATAACACATGCCGTGAAAAGGCCGCCGCGATATTCCAGGGCAAGGCGGAAATTTCAATGTGCCTGCCGTATCTTAAAGACAAGGCGGAGAGCTTCTCCGATACGATAGTCAGAAACACGCCCAACGGTCTTATAGTATTGAATGAAAAATTAGAGGTTCAGCAGATTAACAAGGCGGCTCTTAAAATCATGAATCTGCGTTATGCCGCCGACATTCTCGGCGATAATGTTATCAGAATCATGGACACGGCGGATTTTTACTCCGTGCTTGAATCCGGTTCGCGCATAGAGGGCAAGCGGATTTACCTTGCAGAATACGAAAAGTACGTCGAGGAAACCATTGTTTACGACAGGGAGTACAGGCTTCTTGTCTGCATATTGAGAGACGTGACCGAGGAGGAGACTCAGCGCGAGAAAAAGGAGCGCATAAGCCGTCAGACCGTCGAAATTGCCGACAGAGTCGTAGACAAGCAGATGCGCATAGTTCAGGATATCGCTTCGCTCTTAGGCGAGACGGCGGCGGAGACGAAAATCGCGCTCTATAAATTAAAGGAGTCGATAACCGATGAATAATCTGTGCGCCGATATCGGTTATAAAAGCATAAATCACGACGGCGAACAGCTGTGCGGAGATCATGTCGAGATTATCGAACAGAACGATAATTCGTCGGTAATAGTTCTTGCGGACGGACTCGGCAGCGGAGTAAAGGCGAGCATTTTATCCACGCTTACCTCGAAAATAATATCGACAATGATGGCGGAGGGACTTCCTCTTGAGGAATGCGTTTCGACGATTGCCGCCACTCTTCCGATATGCTCCGTCAGGGGAGTCGCGTATTCGACGTTTACGATAATTCATATTATAAATAACGATACAGCCGAACTTATTCAGTATGACAACCCGCTTGTTATACTGCTTCGTGACTGCGTAAATTACGACTATCCGAAAAGCGAGCTTAATATCGACGGTAAGAAGATTTATAAGTCTGTTATAAAATTGCAGGAAAACGATATTTTTATTGCAATGAGCGACGGCTGTCCCCACGCGGGCATAGGGCTTGCGTATAACTTCGGTTGGAAGCGCGAGGATATTATAGATTTTATGGAGACGTTCGCGCCCGTCGGATATACGGCGAAAACGCTGTCGACGCTGCTTGTCGACGAGTGCGACAAGCAGTACGGATTCAAACCCGGAGACGACGCGACGGCGTGCGTTGTCAGAATCAGAAAACGCGAGCCTATGAACATACTTTTCGGTCCGCCGAGAAATCCCGACGACTGCGACAGAATGATGTCGCTTTTCTTCTCGAAGGAGGGCAAGCATATAGTCTGCGGAGGAACCACCTCGTCGATTGCCGCGAAATATCTTCACAAACCGCTTAAGGCGTCGTTGAATTTTGTAAAAAGCGACGTTCCCCCGACTGCCGAAATTGAGGGCGTCGACCTCGTTACCGAGGGCGTTATTACGATAAATAAGGTTATAGAGTACGCTAAGGACACGCTTGACGAAAACGAGCTTTACTCCGTCTGGAGCGTGGGGCGCGACGGCGCGTCGATGATATGCCGTATGCTTTTTGAGGAGGCGACGGATATCAATTTCTACGTCGGCAGGGCGGTAAACCCCGCGCATCAGAACCCCGATCTGCCTATTAATTTTAATATAAAAATGAATCTTGTAGAGGAGCTTTCCGCTTGTCTTAAACAGATGGGAAAGAGAATCAAGGTCAGCTATTTTTAAGGGTGAGAGAAATAAAATGAGAAAATTCGACACAAAGGTACAGTATTTGAAGTATAAGGTTCTCCGCGAGGTTTCGCGTCTTGCGTGGAGCGACGAGCTGCTCGAGAATTTATATGAAATTCCCAAGACGATAGTTCCCGGCAAGGAACCGACAATGAGATGCTGTATTTACAAAGAGCGCGCGATATTAGAGGAGCGCGTCAAGCTTGCGATGGGCGGACATAAGGAGAACCCGAATGTTATCGAGGTCATCGAGACTGCATGCGACGAGTGCCCCATGGGCGGATATGAAGTTACTAACGCGTGCAGAGGATGTCTTGCGCACCGCTGTGAGGATGTATGCCGTTTCGGCGCGCTGACATTTGACGAAAATCACGTTGCGCATATCGATAAAACAAAGTGCAAGGAGTGCGGTTCGTGTGCGAAGGTATGTCCCTACACCGCGATTATCAGCCGTAAACGTCCGTGTGAGAATGCGTGCAAGATAAAGGCTATACACATGAACGAGGACAAAGCGGCGGCTATCGATAATAACAAATGTATCTCCTGCGGAGCGTGCGTTTACCAGTGCCCGTTCGGCGCGATAACCGATAAGTCGTACATTCTCGATGTTATTGACCTTATCAAAAAGAGCGGTAACAATAAGAATTTCAAGGTTTACGCGGTCGTCGCTCCGTCAATTTCGAGCCAGTTTACCTACGCTAAGCTCGGTCAGGTTGTAACGGGACTTAAAGAACTCGGATTCTATACTGTCGTCGAGGCGGCTCTCGGCGCGGACATGGTAGCCGACGCAGAGTCAAGGGAACTTGTCGAAAAGGGATTTCTTACAAGCTCATGCTGTCCCGCATTTGTAAGCTATATCGAAAAATCATTCCCGGCGATAAAGCCGTTCGTTTCGCACAATCTCTCGCCCATGGCGACTATTGCGAAGTATATCAAGGAGCATGAGTCTCCCTGCAAGGTAGTATTTATAGGTCCGTGTACGGCAAAGAAGGCGGAGGTGCAAAAGGACGAGGTCAAGCCCTGGGTCGACGTTGCAATGACGTTTGAGGAATTGCAGGCT
>JALEQX010000014.1 GCA_022763825.1 Oscillospiraceae bacterium
ATGTTATATTAAAATTGCAAATAATTTAAATCATTTTATGAAAGGATTTTACAAAATGATTAAGAAAAAGAATAGGATTTTAGCTTCTATTTTGTCTTTACTATCGCTGTTAAGCGTTGTTTTCTCTGTAAATATTACGGCGGCGGCAAGTGAAAGAAACGACGAGTTTGCTTATGATGAAAAAGAGGACGGAACTATAGAAATAAACAAGTACATAGGAAATAAGTCCGATATTACGATTCCCGCAAAAATCGACGGTAAAGACGTGTCGGAGGTTTTTCAGTATACATTTCTTTTTGTCGGCGATAAAATCAAGTCGATAAATGCGGACAAAAACAGTAAGTATTTTTCATCCTCCGACGGTGTTCTGTTTAATAAAGATAAAACTGAGCTTGTTTTTTATCCTATGTCAAGGGAAGGGGAATACGTAATGCCCGACGGAGTGCGGAAGATATGCGGTTTTGCTTTTGCTCATTGTCGTGGTCTTGAAAGCATTACTATTCCGGATACGGTTACTTTTATCGACGGTTTATCTTTTTGTGATTGTCCGAAACTTAAATCAATAACTATACCGAAAAGCGTTACGTATATATCGTATAAGAGCGCATTCTTAGATTCTGAAAATTTTGAAAGTATAGCTGTCAGTGAGGAAAATACCGTTTATTCTTCAATTGACGGTGTGTTGTATAATAAAGATAAAACGGAATTATTATATGTTCCTTACGCAAAACGCGGAGATGTCCATATTCCTTCAGGCGTAAAAAAACTTCCCGACTATCCTTTTCAAGATGCGGAGAATATTGAAAATGTATATATTCCCGAGAGCTTGACTGAAATAAATACCGAAATAACATTTGAATTGTGCAGTTCTCTTAAAAATATCTATGTTGATGAGAAAAATTCTGCATACTCATCAATAGATGGTGTTCTGTTTGATAAGGATAAAGTAAATCTTTTTTTCTATCCGAGAGGCAGACTGGGCGCGTATACAGTTCCCGACGGAGTATGTTTTATTTCTTCGTCTGCGTTTTCCGGTCATAAGAAAATAACCGAAATTACATTGTCGGACGGCATTGACACATTAAACATGAGTACATTCAGCTGGTGCAAAAATCTGGAACATGTCAATCTGCCAGACAGCATAACGTATATAGGAAATTTCGCGTTTGCGGGATGTGAAAAACTTAATAGTTTTACAATCCCGCCGAAAGTTACGGAGATAAAAAATTCGGTGTTCTCTGATTGTAAGAGTTTAAAAAAGCTTTTTATTCATTCTAAAATCGAAAAAATTGATTCAAACGCTTTTGACGGCTGCGAAAGCCTTGAAGCATTCGACGTTTCCGAAGATAATTCCTTTTTTTTATCCGATTCGGGGGTTTTATACGATAAAAATAAAACAACGCTTATTGTTATGCCTAGAGCAAAATCGGGTGAACTGATATTGCCGGATTCTCTTGAATCGTTTTACGACGATTTTTCCGGCTGTCGTAATCTTACGTCTGTTTATATTCCGAACTTAGCATATGGTTTATCAGCTCTGATGTTCAGAGGATGTGACAGTCTTGAAAACATAATTGTTTCTGATGAGCATGAAGGTTATACATCCGTCGACGGGGTTCTTTACAGTAAAGATATGTCCGAAATTATAGTTTATCCCGGAGGTAAAAAAGGCGGATTCATTATACCTGAAACAGTGACGTCAATGTATGGTAATGTGGGTCAAGTATTTTACGATTGCAGAAATCTTACCTCGATTTATATTCCGAGCGGTATTTCGGATGTAAGCGAAGAAACATTTTTCTTGTGCGACAGTCTTGCCGAAATTTCCGTGTCGGAGAATAATCCGAATTATTCGGCAGATGACGGAGTTCTTTATAACAAGGATAAAACCGCTCTCATAAGAGTTCCGAACGGAAAAACCGGCGATTTTACACTGAAAGAGTCCGTTGCATCTGCGGGTAAGAATTCATTTTTAAGCAGTAAGCTGTCGAGTGTAACCGTTTTGTCCGATACTATTGACTGCAGCGGTTCTGAGTTGGGTTATTACTATGATGTAAAAAATCAGACGACGCATCCGACCGAGGGGTTTGTTATAAAGGGGCATGCAGGTTCCGAGATTCAGAAATATGCCGAGCGGTTTGATTTAACTTTTGTAGATATGGATAAAAAGCCCGACGAGACGACAACGAATCCCGATACCGAGCCTACGACCGAACCTATTGATAAACCCACGGAGCCTATTTCCGGCGGAGACTCGGTTTTAAAATTTAAGAATAGCGAAAACGGATTTATTGATGAGAAAAACAAACGAATCGTTGTTATTCCGAACTCGCCCAACGCAATAACGGCTGAAGAATTAAAGTCGATGTTAGACGGCGATATCTCTTTGACGGATGAAAACAATGCCATATTTACTTCTATGACCGTTAAATTCGGAGAAAACGAATATACCGTGATAATAAAAGGCGATACGAATTCAGACGGCAAAATTTCCGCTGCAGACGCGAGAACGGTTTTACGTATAGCCGCAAGACTTGAAACGCCGAACGACATCGTAAGAGAAGCTGCTGATATTGATTCGAACGGCAGCATTACAAGCAGAGATGCGCGCAGTGTTTTAAGATTCGCGGCAAGGCTTCAAAATAAGATCAAAGAATAAATATAAAACTCGGAGAGGGTAATTCCTTTCCGAGTTTATTTATTTGATTATTTCTTTTTGAACTGCTGTTTCATTCTCTGCTCTTTTGAGAGAATCATTTTACGCAGTCTTAAATGATGGGGCGTAACTTCGAGAAGTTCGTCGTCACTTAAGAATTCCATGCACTGCTCAAGGCTCAATACCGAGTGGGGAACGAGTCTTAACGCGTCGTCGCTTCCCGCGGCACGTGTATTTGTCATCTGCTTTTTCTTGCATACGTTGCAGACGATATCCTCGTTCTTTGAGCACTCGCCGACTATCATTCCCTCGTAAACGGGGACGCCGGGACCTATGAACAGACGGCCTCTGTCCTGCGTGTTGAACAGACCGTAGCCCGTTGATTCGCCTGCCTCATGCGCGATAATCGAACCTCTGTCGCGGGTTACAATCTCGCCCTTATACGGCTCATATGCGTGGAAAAGGTTGTTCATGATACCATAGCCGTTCGTGTCGGTAAGAAATTCGCTTCTGTAACCGATAAGTCCTCTTGCGGGAATGAGGAATTCGAGGTGCGTCGTTCCGCCGTCGCGTATCGTCATGTTTTCAAGTTCGCCTCTGCGCGAACCGATTTTCTCCATAACGGGACCGACATAATCGTTCGGAACCTCTATAATAAGAAGCTCGATAGGCTCTAAAAGTTTGCCGTTTTCATCTTTTTTGAATATAACCTTGGGACTGGAAACCTGGAATTCGTAGCCCTGACGGCGCATTGTTTCAATGAGAATGGAAAGGTGAAGTTCGCCTCTGCCCGAAACCTTGAACGTGTCGGTGCTGTCTGTCTCCTCGACTCTCATGCTGACGTTTGTCTCGACCTCTTTGAACAGTCTTGCGCGCAGGTTTCTCGATGTAACGAATTTGCCGTCCTGACCTGCGAAGGGGCTGTCGTTTACCATGAAGTTCATCGACAGCGTAGGCTCGTCTATCTTAACGAACGGGAGCGGCTCAACGCATTGAGAGTCACATATTGTTTCGCCTATATTAAGTCCCGCGATACCGGAAACCGCTACTATGTCTCCGCACTTAGCGTCGGAAACCTCGACTCTTTTAAGTCCCTCGAACTGATAGAGTTTTGCGAGTTTAACGTTCTGCTGTTCGCCGTCCTGTTTGCAGAGAACGACGTTTTCGCCCTGCTTGATCTTTCCGCGTTCAACCTTGCCTATACCGATACGTCCTACGTAGTCGTCGTAGTCAAGACTTGAAAACAAAAGCTGTAACGGTGCGTCGTCGTCACCCTTGGGCGGTTCTATATGGTCTATTATCGACTGGAAAAGAGGTCTCATGTCGCCCTCTCTTGCGGACGAATCGAGCGAAGCGTAACCGTCCTTTGCCGAAGCGAAAACAACAGGGAACTCAATCTGATCGTCGTCGGCGCCGAGTTCAATAAACAAGTCGAGAACTTCGTCGATAACCTCGTCGGGTCTGGCTCCGGGACGGTCTATTTTATTTATAACGACAATGATTTTTTTCTTTAATGCAAGAGCCTTTGAGAGAACGAAACGCGTCTGAGGCATGCATCCTTCGAATGCGTCAACGAGAAGAAGCGCGCCGTCAACCATTGTCATGATACGCTCAACCTCGCCGCCGAAATCGGCATGTCCGGGAGTGTCGACAATGTTTATCTTAACGCCGTTGTAGTGAACCGACGTGTTCTTTGAGAGAATTGTAATTCCTCTCTCTCTTTCAAGGTCATTTGAGTCCATGACTCTCTCTGCAACCTGTTCGTTGCTTCTGAACGTACCGCTCTGACGTAAAAGCTGGTCGACGAGCGTAGTCTTGCCGTGGTCGACGTGAGCGATTATGGCAATGTTTCTGACATTCTGTGCGGAATTCAAAATAACACCTTCCAAATACATATACTTTAACTTTATTACAAAATAAAATAATATCACTATTTAAAGCGTTTGGCAACAGTAAATAAATATTTTGCCGATATTTGTATAAAACAAACAAAACGCGCTTTTTTCGGATATGCCGATATAAGCATAAAAACAAGGCTTCCGTATAAAAGGGAAGCCTTGAAAAATTGTTTAATAATTATTATTCGGCTACGGGTGCGGTCCAGATGAATTTAAACGTCTTGGAATCTCTTAATCTGAACGCGATGTTGAATCTGCCGAAACTCTCGAACGAACCTGTTCCGAGGGCGGGAGCGTTGACCTTCTCAGAACGGATGAATTCTATGTACGTAACCTTGTTGGTGTCTGCGTCAACGGTCATGTGAATCTTGCACTCGGGGATATCGTCGGGATTTTCCTCATTATACAGCGCTCTCTCATCGCGGTCTATGTACGCAGTTGTGTAATCCTTTATAACCATGTAATTGTCGGACTTTGCGATTTCGCTGAGAACCGAAGCCTTATCGGGCAGGTCGAAAACTTTCTTAATCGACTCGGGCGCGCTCTCAATATATATATCTATATTATACACGTTGTTTTCGGTTTCGCACTTAGCTGCGCAGACGTCGTCAATCGTAAGTGCGCTGACCTGAGTGCCCTCGGGTGAAAGACTGTCCTTTATACCGCCCTTGCCGTATTCGATTGATTTTTTGCCCGCCTCGGAGCCTACGGAAGAGTTAAGTTTTTCGAGAATAGTTTTCTTAATCTGCTTTGCGCTCGTTGCAAGCGGTTTAAGTTCGTCGGGTGTTTCATCCGACTCGGGAGCGGTGATTTTTATATCGTCAATATCGATTTTCTCACCGACGTCCACTGAGGGAGCGTTTGATTTAAAGTTCGAATCGTCTCTTAAATAATTCGTTACCGTGTTGTAGTAATCGACGATTTCCTGTTTTGTAATGGGAATCTGAGCCTCGACAACAGGTGTTTTGTCCTCGGTTACTTCCTCAACGTCCTTGATGATGTCGCATCCTGCGAACGAAGCGAGCGACAGAGAAGCGAGAATAGCGGCAACGGCGCGCTTAGCTGATTTGTTCATATACGAAACTCCTTTTTATGCAATGTAATAAGTATATCACACAACGGCGATAATTTACAACATTATTTTGTGAACTTTTATCATTTTTTGAATCTTTGAATATTCTATCACATAATGATGCAATTGTCGACTATTCATACTAAACAAAAAAAGGACTTTATAATTGTCTTTAATGTACAATAACAAGCTCGGTTGACTTTTCTTAAATTAAAATGTATAATAAAGTCACTGATTTTACGGAGATGAATTAAGTGTCCGAAAAGAAAAAGAAGAAAAATTCCATAAATCCGAAAATTGTCACGCTGTGCGTTGCCGTTACGGCTGTTGTAATAATTGCCGCTGCGGTGTTTATCGTTACGGCTTTAAATAATAAGAAAGATAAGGAACATCCGAGCGTAACTTACGAGTCAAGCACGGAAGACTGCGCACCTGTAACCGAGAAAAAAAAGGCTGAGACGACAACGAAAAACGAAACTTCCGCGCCGACGACGGCGGTTACGGCGACTGCAAAGGAAACGACGGTGAAAGTTACCGAAAAACAGAATCCGACAACGAAAAAGTCGTCCTCGCCGGGAGTCAGACTGCTTACCGAACCGCAGATGATATCTCTGCCTGAAAACGACAGCGAGTGGAAACTCATTCTGCTTAATACATTCTACCGCGTGAACGAAAATGTTGACGAAGAAATAAATTTCGTTCCCGCTATAAAGGGCTCGGGCGAGCTTCTTGACTACAGAGCCGCCGAGGCTTATCAGAAAATGTACGACGCGGGAAAGGCGGACGGCGTGACTCTTACCCCGGTATCGGGTTACAGAAGCTATTCTAAACAAAAGTATTTATATAATAATCTTGTACAGGAGTACCTTGCCGACGGCTATTCGCAGGAGGAGTCCGAGGCGCTTGCCTCAACCCGCCGTATGCCTCCGGGAAGCAGTGAACACAATATCGGCATCGCCATGGATATTGGCTGGGTTGACAGCCGTTTCGCGGATTCCGCGGAGTATGCGTGGCTTTGCGAGCATGCCGACGACTACGGATTTATATTGAGATATACAGAGGAAAATAAGAGGTATACCGGCGTTAAGGCGGAGCCGTGGCACTGGCGTTACGTCGGAGTCGAAAACGCTTCGAAAATCAAGGCAAGCGGACTGAGTCTCGAGGAATATCTCGGAAAAGTCAATTAATCCGCGTAATGTCAACAAATTTAAAATCGGCTCTTGACACATGAAACGTTTTCATATATAATATGTAAATGCTGTATAAAGTTATGGCTTTATACGCATATCCTTGCTCCGATTAAAGGCGGAGCCATATGTCCAAAAGGAGGTGCAGCATTAATGACAAAGTACGAGGCTATAATCGTAATCTCCGTAAAGAACGGTGACGAGAAGATCGAGGAGCTCAGCGAGAAGTTCAAGGCTCTTATCGAGGCTAACGGTACTCTCGAGAGTGTTGACGTATGGGGTAAGAGAAAACTTGCATACGAAATCAACTACGAGTCAGAGGGTCACTACGTTCTTTATAACTTCGAGGCTAACGCGGAATTTCCCGCAGAGTTCGAGCGTATCGCTAGAATTACCGACGGCATTCTTCGTTCAATCGTTGTTAAAAAATAATTCTGAGGAGAGTAAAAAAGCATGTTGAACTCGGTTATTTTAATGGGCAGACTTGTTGCCGACCCCGAGCTTAAGACGACGTCTTCGGGTATTTCCGTTACATCGTTCGCTGTTGCCGTTGACCGCGGTTACGCAAGACAGGGTGAGGATCGTCAGACTGATTTTATCAATGTTGTCGCATGGCGTCAGCAGGCGGATTTTGTTACTAAGTATTTCCGCAAGGGTCAGATGATTGCGATTCAGGGCTCGCTTCAGTCGAGGTCTTACGATAACAGAGACGGCAGAAAAGTCACTGTTTGGGAAGTTGTCGCAGACAGAGTCAGTTTCTGCGGTTCTAAGAATGAATCGGGCGGCGGATATAATGCCGGTTCTGCGCCCTCAATGAGAAACGACGCAGGTTCAACAGCTCCCGCTGCTTTTCAGAACGGCGGTTCAGAGGATTTTGATACTCTGTCCGATTCGGAAGACGATCTTCCGTTTTGATCTTAGTTGATCTTTAATTTTCTAAGGAGGTTTACGTAATGGCTTACGAAAAAAGCGATAAAGGCGGACGCCCTGCCGGCAGAAAAGGCCGTAAAAAGGTCTGCGTTTTCTGCGTTGAAAAGGCTGAAACCATAGATTACAAGGATGTCGCAAAGCTTCATCGCTTCACATCCGAGAGAGCAAAGATTCTTCCCAGAAGAATCACCGGCACCTGCGCAAAGCATCAGAGAGATCTCACGATTGCTATTAAGCGCGCTCGTCAGATTGCTCTTCTTCCCTACGTTTCGGATTAATGAAATAAGGGCTTTATAAAAGCAGTATTGAGACTGTTCCGATTTTTCGGAACAGTCTTTTTGTGTTTCTAGTACGCTGTACCACCTGAAACTTTACAAGCATTACGGCGTATGACAGCGTTTAACTGCGTCTTCAAACTTGACAGGCGCCAGCCTGCCTGCGTTTTCAATCCTTGTTAAACACAGCCATACTTGTAATCAGATGTAAATTTTTAGGCGTTACAGAGTACTAGAGGGGGGATTGTATTTTGATCCTGCTTTTCCGATAATTTATATCGGAGGGGAAAATGATGAAACTTACAAATGATATTATTATTAGTTTTAAGGAATATTTGATTGATAACGATAAATGTGTATATACAATTGATAAATATATACGCGACGTAATGAAGTTTAAAGAATATGTGTGTGATTGTGAGATAGAAAAAGAGACGGCG
>JALEQX010000017.1 GCA_022763825.1 Oscillospiraceae bacterium
TCGGTCGGGAAATAATAAAAATTCGACAAATCGGAATTTCTCGTCATTTTTTGAAGTGCATTTGCCGTGTCATCGGAACAACTGAAACTTCCAAGCTCTTTTATATCGGAACTGTATACGATATATTCGAGTAAATCCTCAGTCGCCTCATCCTCGGTTATACCGAGAACAACGCAGTATCTGAATCCGTGATAGGTGAACACGGGTTCAAATTTTTCTGTGCCTTCGCCTTTTAAAATATAGATATCCCTCTGCGAATATCCGTCGGGGCAGAAGCAAATATTGCTCGTATCGGGTTCGCCGTCGGGGGCGTAGTATTCGCCGAACTGCAAATCAATCTGACGTCCGCGTTCGCCTTTTATTTTGAGTCTGACCGTTCCCGCCGTATTAATTCCGAAATCATATAAGAATCCATCATGTTCTTTCGACGGAAAAACTTTATACTCTTTTGGAACGTCGCCCCTTGGATGGTAGTCTTTTAAAATGCATTTTCTGATTTTTACAGGCTTTATAACTCTCTGCTGTTTTATCGCTTCGGCGGTACAGAGCCTCTTCTCTCCCCTCGTCGGCATAGCTCGCAAAGCGTTTTTCCACATTGAATCGTCAAACTCAATATCTGTCCATCCGTCAATTTCTTTTCTCGCATCATAAAAACATCCGCATCTTAAATCGTCGAATATTACGGGCGAATCGGCGGTTTTTACATTTTCATCTGCCTCTACGGCAAAAAAGGAACCGTCTGTATACTCTGTTTCTATACTGAAAGCCGTCTGAGGCGCGCTTCTGAACAGCGCCTTATCAAAATCCCATATACCGCCCCCGATACAGTTTAACATTCCGTTGCCGAGATGAATCCCCAAAACATTTTTGCCGCCCGAAATAAAGGGCGTTATATCGTACTCGTCATAATAAACTATATCGTCGGGATTTGAAATATACGGAGCAAGAATTCCCTTGGTAATTTTCTTACCGTTTATATATGCGTCATAAAAACCTAAGCCGGTTATTGTCAAAACGCACTTTTTGACGTTATCTTTTATTTCAAAACTCTTTCTGAAATACGGTGCGGAAACGAAATTGGTATATGTTGAATAATTGTCCGACGCCTTTATAAATTTATTTGAAAACATAAATTGTCCTTTCAAAAAAGCGGGGCTGTCTGTTTCGGACGAAGCCCCGCGTAAATAGGTCTGTATTATTTGTTTATAACGGCAGGCTTACTCAAAATCATTTTAAAGATGTCAATAACTCTTAACAGGAACGATCTGATCTTATTGAGAGTATTTCCGGTATCATAACCTATATTTCCGTGATAATCTCCGTTATATACGATTTCGTCAAACACAGCGTTCTCAACATTTTCCTGCGTGTTATACGGTGCCTCTTCAAGATTTGCGGAGGGAAGATATTTCTTTGCGACGCCGTAAAGTCTCGCACGTGAGAAATTACCGCTGTTTGTCTGCATGGCTTCTCCCCACTTCTGAGCAATAGTCTCATACGAATCGGTTTGCGCATTAACGGTCAGATCAGCGGACGACGCACCGTAAACAAACCAGTCGGACCACATCGCCCATGAGTTATAGCCCTTATATGTCCAAAGAGTCCAGCTTAAATTGTTTGAGTCATAAGCGTTTATGGCAAAATCAAGGGAGACTTTATCTCCTACGGGATGAAATTCACCCGCGTACTGCGGTACGTTATATCCCATTTGCCAGCCGAATTTTATTCTGTTTGTGTAATCGGATTGGGCATCATCGTACTGATGATACTGATAAACTACGCCTTTCCAGTTATACGACTTGGGATTCGGAAGCTTGTCTATCGACCACGTTCCTATCATCGTTATAATTCTCGCGGGATCCTTGGCTCTTATCGCATCATAAGCCATATCATAAAACTCCCAGATATGGCTGTGAATTCTTTTTATAAACGGAACGTCGCACATAGGTTCATTAAGCAAATCGAACATTGCAACGGCAGGATCGCCCGCGAAACGTTCGGCAATAACACTCCAAAGTTCCGCAGCCTGCTGACGGTAGCGTTTACCCGTATTGTTCTGATCAAAGAAATGATAGCTCTTGCCGTTGTCGTTGCCTCTGCCGCAGTGGTCGGTATACCCCTGACATCCGTTTGCCCCGTGGAGATCGAGAATTGCATAAATACCGTATTTACGGCACATATCGACAGCCCATTCAAGTCTCGAAAGATCAATTTCGCCGTTCTCGTCTCTTACCCAAGTACCGTTATCGTCAGACTGGAAGTTTCTGTACCAGAACGGAATTCTGACACAGTTGAAGCCCATGTCGGCGATATTCTGAAAATCGGTTTCCGTAATCCAGTTATCCTGATATATCTCATAAAGCTCTCTTGTCTTTTCAGCCCCGAAACGATTTTCAAGGATGCTCATTGTATAATGGTCACCCTTTTTATCATTGCTTATCGGGCAGAACCAGTCCTCCATGATAAGCCATCCGCCGAGATTAAGACCGCGCAGTCTTACCTCCTCGCCCCGTCTGTTGTAAAGCTTTTCACCGTTGACATAAAGAGCGTCGGATAATGATATCGAGTTATATGACTGCGTACCGTTTTGGTCGTCATATGCGAATGAGGTTGAGGAAAACGTCGTTACAAGCATTAAAACCGTAAGCAGTAAAGCTGAAATTCTTACGGAAACTTTTTTCATGGTTTTTCTCCTTTCGGGAACAAAAA
>JALEQX010000096.1 GCA_022763825.1 Oscillospiraceae bacterium
AAACGTTAAAGTCTCCGCCGGCGCGGGATTCATAGTCGTGCTGACGGGCGATATCATGACGATGCCCGGACTGCCGAAAAAGCCCGCCGCGGAAAATATCGACGTGGACGAAAACGGAAAGATATCGGGATTGTTCTGATAATTTCAAAATAAAAAAGCTGTAATTCATTTTAACGTTTTATCGCGTTAATTGAGAATTACGGCTTGTTTTTATTTTTCCAGTAGATCTTCAATCGTACAGCCCAGCACCTTTGATATTTTATATAATGTCTGTGCGCCGGCTTTGTTGATGTCCTTTTTTTTCTGTTCGTACATTTGAATACTCCGCAGATGTACACCGGCGCTGTTGGCAAGCTCCGACTGTGTTATTCCGTACAGGGTTCTGAATCTTTTAAGCTTTGTTTCGGGGTAACGCTCTCTTATCCGACGGTCAATGATATCGGCAAATTTCGATATGTCCGCTTCGTGTAAAGTGTAATACATTTTTTCAAGCTCGGCATACGAAACGGCGTTTAATATTTCGATGTATTTTCTGTCCGAATACCACTGATAGTACGCCAATGCCCAGCCTATCCAGTATTCCTTTGAACGGGAAAAACTCTCGCGCGGTTTAATATCGAGCTGTTTTTGCATTGTCTCAAAAACGACTGCCCGGGCTGTTTCAATACCGCTCATGCCCGAAATTACTGCGGGTTCGCCGTTCTCCATGCGAGCGCATATACGGCTTACGCAGAACATTTTAAAAAAATCCCCGCCGTCGATTTCGCAGTCGTTCACGGCGTAATTGAACGCGTCTCCCAATGCGGACTGCGCGTTATTCAGATATATTTCTCGGTATGCGCGCGTCGTCATTTGTTATTCCTCCTCTTACTATATCTCTGATATAGAGTCCGTCGTCGTCGGCCTCGATTAACTCAAAATATGTTTTGTCCGCTTCGTTGTTTCTGTCTTTTCTTTTGACGTAATATATATCCTTATCCGCTGTTTCGAATCCCTCAAACCTCAGTTTTGAAAAAGCGTATTCGGATTTTACGGCAATCTGTTCTCCGAGCTTTCCCAAACGCATGGCTTGCGCGAGCTGTTCGACGGATATCGCGTTGTTTAAAAACGACTCGGCGTAGTCAAAATACGAATCGTCCGCGCGGTAACCCGTGATTACATCATAAGCGTTTACATTTATATAGAAATTATCAATAAGATACCGTTTTGCTTTGTTCGCGACGGGCGTTTTTATCGAAAACAGACGGTGATTGACGAGCACGGCAATCCAATTGAGTATAGTATAATTTTCGCTGTTGAGATTGAGAATATTCAAATATTCCGTATCCAATGTGTATTTGTTTGCAAATCCGTTTGTTTGCGATGAAACGCCCCACTCTTTTGCAAGTTCAAGATTTTCGGTGCAGTAAAATGCGCAGCCAAAGTCGTTATTTTTCTTACCCGCTCCGAATGTCGGGTGTTTAATTATATTTTCCGAACCGTGATAAAGAGTAATAAATTTATCCATAATACACACCTCTTCTTAAAAATATTATATCACTAAAGTGATAGTCGGTCAACAATTTTTTATTATATATCACTGTGGTGATACAAGAGTAAAGCCCGAGTTTTTAAACTCGGGCTTCCTCATGGAGGAAATATGTTAAGCGTGTCGGAAAAAATCATTATAATTTTTATAAATCGAACGGCTTTTATTCTGAAATTATACGCTTTGCTAAGCCGTTATGTTTATGGCTTTAAGCATGCATCGCGCGATTGTGCCGATACTGTTACTGCCGATGTCAGCACGACGCATATTGTCGTAAATAAAGATATTAGATGTGAATAAAGCTTTTTAAACATGACATGTGCATTCCCTTCTTAAACTATTGCCGGAGAGGGGGCTCCGCCGTAAAAAAACGCGTAAATTACGGCGGAGCACAGAAAAAGGAAAGAGGGGGCAAAACGTTACCTTGTCGTTCTTTGCAGGATATATCAGACGGCTTCGGCAAAAACGAAATATCTTTCCGAATCCGTGACGAGCAGCATATCCCGATTTTCACCCTTAATGCCGGAGAAACGGTAGGTTTTATACGAATTCAGAATAGGCAGACTTGTTCTTAAATCGCTTACTTTTCCGA
>JALEQX010000093.1 GCA_022763825.1 Oscillospiraceae bacterium
AATAATGGTGCGCTTGACCTTAGTTCTTTCAACGGATAACCCCATGAAAATTTAATACTACAATCAGGACAGCCGAGAAATCGACTGCCCTTTTTCTATGCCTATGAGCAGATAGGAGCGACCAACCATGACAAAACCAAAAGAAAAAACAAGCGAATAGAAAATATCCTGTCCCCAACCCTCTTCCGGCAGACAGGAATATCTTGAAAGTCAAATCAATACCGTACTTTTTCGATAATTCAAAATAAAAATCGGATAAAAATTCTTTGTAATAAGCAAAAGAGCCGGAACGCATCACTGTCCCGGCTCTTTTCAATCCGATTGTTTTATTGACCTAAACCTTTTTTGTATAGCTTGCGGATTCCGAATTTCCAGCACAGAAGCATACCGAGAACCGCGCCGACAACCGCCTGAAGAATCTGATACGGCAGTTTCATTACAGCATACTCCGGAGTGCTGTAAATGAACGCTCTGCCGAGAGAATAACCGACTACCATGATAACCGCGCCGATTGAAACACCGATACCGGAAGCGACAGCGGGATGCTTTTTAAGCACATAGCGTGAAAATACCGAGATAACAATTGCCTGCAAGCCGTGGGTTGCGAGAGAAACAAACATCGGCGTAGGATAAAAGAAAAAGTCGCCGAGAAATGCGCCGACGCCTCCGACAAGAAACGCGCCGAGAGGGTCAAGTATAATAGAAGCCACGCAGATAACGATATCGTTAAGATAAAGATGGCCGCCGGGAACGGGAATTCCGAATGAACTGAAAGCTACGTTCAAGCCCATGAGCATCGCCGTCGTGCAAAGCCAGACAAGCGATTTCTTTTTAGTGATTTTCGTTTTCATTACATTATCTCCTTGAAATATGTTCTCATATATTATACAATATAACTGAGAACATAAAATAATCAGAATCGGAGAATTTTATATAACCAGATGAAGTATACAATTGATAAATCAAAACATCCCGCATACCTTCAAATCTACGAACAAATACGCACCGATATCGTCGGTGGGGTATTTAAATATAACGATAAACTGCCGTCAAAACGCATTCTGTCCGAAGAACTCGGAGTCAGTACCGTCACCGTTGAACACGCGTACGCCCTGCTGTGCGACGAGGGCTATGCAAGAGCCGAAGAGCGAAGCGGATATTATACAGCATTCAGACTTTCGGACGGATTCGCCGGATTTATGCCCGAAAAAGAGCATGAGGTGAGTATTATAAATTCCGAAATAAAAAGAGCTCAGGACTGCCCGGCATTTTCGATTTCGGTACTCAGCAAAACAATGCGTAAGGTCCTAACGGATTACGGAGAGAGAATATTAATAAAATCCCCGAACTCGGGCTGTATCGAATTCAGAGACGCGCTTAAATATTACCTTGCAAGAAACCGCGGAATAATTGCCGAAACAGAACAGATAATCGTCGGTTCCGGAGCCGAGTACCTTTATTCAATGATAATTTCCCTGCTCGGCAGAGATAAAACATACGCAATAGAACATCCTTCATATGAAAAAATCGAGCAGGTCTACCGGGCTTCGGGCGTAAATTACGAACTGCTGCCATTATCCGACGACGGCATAGAATCATCAGCTCTTTCAAAAACAAACGCCGATATCCTGCACACAACTCCGTACAGAAGCTTTCCCAGCGGAGTAACAGCATCTGCAACAAAAAGACATGAATATCTGCGCTGGGCGGATAAAAAAGGCAGATACATTGTCGAATCGGATTACGATTCGGAATTCTCGGTTTCGTCAAAACCCACGGAAACGCTCTTCTCGCTTTCAAAAAACGACAACGTTATTTATCTCAATACTTTTTCAAAAACCATTTCACCGTCGTTTCGTGTCGGATACATGGTTCTGCCTAAGAGCCTTGTTTCATTATTTAATGAAAAGCTCGGTTTTTATTCCTGCACCGTCCCCACATTCGAACAGCTCGTACTCACGGAGCTTTTAAATTCGGGAAGCTTCGAACGTTATATAAATAAAGTCAGACGTTTTAAACGAAAAGAACAATATTGATATTTTTGACCGTTTCAATTATAATGATATCGGATACAAATATTCGGAGGATTTTATGGGTAAATACGCAATAAAAAAAGAATTTCTGTTTTCGGAACTGTTTACGTTCCCGATAATCGAGCCTATACTTCCCCTTGCCGAAAAGGCTCTCGGTTCGCTTGTAACGTTCCCGAGATCGGACAGAAACGTTAAAGTTAAAAGAATAAGAATCCCCGTCAGGGACGCTTACATAAACGCGCTTTTATATACCCCCATTACGCTTGAAAGCGAAAAAAACGCGCCTTTGCTCGTTTATTATCACGGCGGTGGATTTATCTATAAATCGGCTCCTCATCACTTCAGACTTATGAAACAGTACGCGCGTTTCACTCCGTGCAAAGTTCTGCTTGTCGATTACAGAGTCGCGCCGGCACATAAATTTCCCGTTCCCGTTAACGACTGTTACGACGCACTGAAATGGGCATACAGAAATCCCGTTTTTCTCGGCATTGATAAAAACAGAATAGCGATAATGGGCGACAGTGCGGGAGGAGCGCTGACAGGCGGAGTTGCATTAACGGCGAGAGACTCGGACGAGGTTCCGATATGTGCAATGGAGCTTATATATCCTGTTACGGACTGCCGTATGCAGACGCAGTCAATGAAAGAATTTACCGACACCCCCGTGTGGAATGCAAAGCTTTCAAAAAAAATGTGGGAGCTGTACATGCCTGCGGCAGATAAAGATAAAATGTGTTACGGTGCGCCCGCGCTTGCCGGCGATTTTTCAAATCTCCCGGATTCATATACGGAGACCGCGGAATTCGACTCGCTAAGAGACGAGGGCGTAAACCTTTACAAATCCATGCTTAACGCGGGAAACAACGCCGTTTTATACGAAACTAAAGGTACAATGCACGCATTCGATATGAACTCACAAAGTAAAATAACAAAAGAAGCCGTCGCAAGGCGAACAGGCTTCCTTAAAAATAAGTTTTATAAATAATATAGCAAAAGAGAGTCGAACTCATAAGGTTTATATTTCCGCTTCGACTGCGTTAAAGAAACTTGAAAGCCGTTACTTTATAATCCCGAAGTCCCGCCCGACCGAGGGATTATTAATTTTTTATTCGTAACGGCAATAGCAAGGCGGGTTTTGTTGGTAAAGCCCGTTTTCTGAAGCATATTTGTGATATGATACTTAACGGTTCCTACGCTTATCGACAGTCTCTGCGCCATTTCGTCGTAGCTCATGCCCTCTGCGACAAGACGTAAGACTTTCAATTCGGAATTCGTAAATTCGCTCGAATCTGCAAGTCCTATTTTGACCGTAGGCGTAGAATCGGGATAAACGCTCTCCCCTGCGGCGGTTCTTTTCATTACCTCGTCAAGCTCGGGAGTATCCTCGTCTTTATACCAAAACGAATCGGCGTGCGCGGTCTTTGCCCGCTTGATAAAACCGCACTCAACCATCGATGTTATAATAATAACATTAACGGACGGAAAATTCTTTTTCAGCCCGGCACAAGCGTCTATGCCGTCCTCGTCGTGCTGAGTGCACACGTCCATAAGAACCATGTCGACGTCGTTCGTTTCGCAGAATATCTCCGCCATGGAAGCGTTGACAATGGAACCGCAGACGCAGAATCCGTCAAGCTTATCCACATAGTTTTCAAGATATTCGCGCGTAAGCTTCTGATCCTCAACAATTAAAACTCTGTTCATGCTAATCCTCCTGCGCGGCAGAAATTTTTATTATAACCGCAAATTCGGGACGGCTTATGACAGTCATCGTCCCCGCATTTTTTTCTGCTCTGCGCCTCAATGCGGACAATCCTCCGCCCTCGGTTATTTCACCATCGGGCGGAATACCGTTATTTGTAATTTTAATTTCTATATCGTCCGAACCGCGTTTTATATCGACATACATTTTAGAAGCGTCGGCATGTCTTACGGCGTTTATCAGACAGGTTCTGACAGCCGAAATCACCGTATACGCGTTCTCCGAACCGCTCGGCATTTCACCTCGGATTATTATTTCGAGTCCCATTTTTTCAGCCGAGGAAATCAAAAAGCCGAGTTCATCGTCCGTTTGAGTCTCGTTATCCTTCTTCATAAGAGTAACGCTTTCTCTCCACATATCAATAAGTTCATCCGCGTTTTGAGAAGAATCGTTCTGCGTAAGATATCTTCTGACCGCCGTAATACTTCTGCCCAGGTCGTCGTGAATCTGCATTTTAAAATTAAGTATTTCTTCTTCTCTCGTCGCGGTAACTACGTTTTGGGAAAGCATACGTAAATTATCGGACGCTTTTCTCAACAGCTCGTTATCATATTCAAGTTCCTGTTTAATTTTATAAATATCGGTAACGTCGTTTGCCGTAAACTGCGAATATTTCTTTCCGGAGCAGACGATAACAGACTTTTCAAAGGTTCTTATCCGTCCGTCGGAAAAAATAAATGTTCTGTCGTCGGCGTCGATCCGACGTGCAGACGCCGGCGGAGATTTTCCGTTAAGCACGTCGTCAAGCTGTTTCATCATTCGCACATCACCGTCCGTCAGCTCGTTAAGAAGCGTCAGCATGGTATGGTTTGTAAGAACCGCAAACGAATCGGAATCAAAAAATAAAATTCCCGCAGGTAAATTATCAAGTGCATTTTTTACCGACTTTTCCGTTATGACTCTGCGTGAACGCGTGGTATTGAATATTATTTCAAAAATCGGAACAAACGCAAGTATTATTTCCGCAATAATGACAATGGGAAGCGTTAATTTTTTCGTCAGAATATATCCTATTTGATATACGCTCATTAATGAAAAAAACATAATATCCGCAGTCAGAAGAAGCGCATTGATAAACACGTACGCTTTCCTGCGTTTTGCAGTTCGTATGCTTATCAGCGCGAAGGTCTCTATAATGCATATAATAAGCATTACCGCGCAGAAAACAGTCCTTACGCCGAGGGAGGGTATAACATAATCGTTCATATACCGTCCCCCCTTTTTGCGTGAACTCTGTAAATTCCGTCGTCCTCGCAGAAAACGGTACAGCCGTCAAATGGTATCGCCTTTATTTCTTTTTCGCTTTCTATCTCAAAATCAGCTTCGAGAACTCCGCGTATACTCACGACCCTGACGAATATAACGTTCATGCTATCAAAAACAGTTTCGATTGTTTTTTCGAACGCGTCGTAAATGAATTCAAGCTCTTCAATATCATAAAATCCGCTCGCGTCAAACGACATTGAATTCTCTTTATTGCACACGCTTAAATTCGACAGCGATTCCGAAAGGCAGAGCTTCAGCTCGTTTACCTCGGTTTTCCCGTTCTGAAATCCTATAAGCATGAGATTGCATCTTCGTTTTATATACGCGCCGACTACGGTTATTTTTCCGAGAATTACGCGTTTCGAATTCTCGTCGGCAGTCGAAAATTTGTCAAAAAGAGCGTTTACGGTTTCTATTTCACCGCGCGTCTGCGTCTGCATAGCGTCGTAAAGCTTGTTCTGCTGATTAAGACTCTGAATTTTAAACAACGTTCTGTAATTTTCCTCAAGAATCAAATTCGAATCGGCAAGCGATTCCTTTGCCTCGTTGAGAGAATGAATAGCCCCGACAAGCTCGGAAACGTCGTCCTGCCACATAACGTATCCGCCGTCTATCGCAGAAGCAAGCAGTCTCATCCCGCCGTCAAAACGAAAGCATCCCACGCTCGCTCGGCGCAGATCGTCACGGCTTACGTCCGGTGCGTTCGCCGAAACGTATACAGTATTGAAGTTTTCATCCGTGATTCTTGCACCTATTGTGCTCGAGGCAAATATCGCACTGTACTCGCTGTTTGACTGTATAAATCCAATTCTTATACATATTTCGAATATGGCAATAACACACAGACAGAACACCGGAGTATAATCGGGAAATAAGAATATAAGCGGTTTAAAGCGAAGATAGTAGCCGAGCGAATATACGGCAAGAATAACGATAGGAATAAATGGCAGATTATTATACCCTTTCTTTTTATATCCACGGCATCTTATAAGAATTTTGACAATAGACGACACACCGCAGATTGCGATCCACGAAACGATTATCCAGTAACCGATACCGTAAACGCAGTTTTTATCAGTATGTACGTTTGAAGTGAACGAAAAAACTTTGAAATGCATGTCGTTTGTCAGAACAAGCAGAAACAGTGCGGAGCTGACCGCAGCCGAAATATATTCCGCTTTCTTAGGCAAATACGTTTCGGGTCTGCCTATACACCCCGAAGCCATAAATGCCGCCGGCGGAATCAGAAGCATAGGCAGATAGTAAAAATACCAGCAAATCCTTGCAATATCGGCGTCGCTTCCTGAAATATGATACTTAAACGATCGAATAAAAATCCAAAATACCGACAGTGCGGATATCAAAATCAGAAAAAGTCTCGTAGGTTTATGGATAATTCGTCTCGAAACGTCGGCACACCATAAGACAAATACTGATATAAAAATTATGGAACGCGTTACCGAAAACATCTCTTTTAAATACACGGAACTTAAAACATACGTGTACATAAAACGCAAAAGCACTGCGGTAAAGAGCAAAACGAATATTATTATAATGTCAAAAGGAATTTTTGTTTTCTTTTTCATCTCGCCGATTCTCCGACACGATATATTTTGCTTATATATTATATTATATATTAAACTGCGTAAATAGGCAATAAAAATATCCCGCGTAATATCTGCGGGACATTTTTTATTCTTTTACCGCCGTAAAAAACAGACGGGGCATTTTGAGTAAAACCTTGCCGTTTGCCATTATCGTATACTCCTCGGCTGTTTTCTTTTTAAGGTCGGACAGAAATTCCGATTTCAATTCTTCGACCATTCTTTCAAAATGCGGTCTTAATCCGCTTGAATAAAAAACCTTTCATATATATCAATTTAATTCAATATTCAATATTTCTTTTACCGTTTTTTATTGACCCGAAATATAAAAAGATATATATTATTGACATGAATACGTTAAAGAGGTCATAAAAATGAAAAAAGGAAACGGCGATATAATCATAAAAACCGTGAACGAATCCGACGCGGACGAGCTTTTAAAAATATACGCTCCGTATGTTCAGAACACGGCGATTACATTCGAATACAACGTCCCCGGCATAGCCGAATTTAAAAGCAGAATCATAAATACATTAAAAAAATATCCGTATTTAAAAGCCGTGCGGGACGGTGAAATTATCGGCTACGCATATCTGGGAGAATTTAAGGAAAGAGACGCTTACATACACTCGGCGGAAACTTCAATTTACGTAAAACAAAAAGAACGCCGTTCGGGAGCGGGACGGGCGATGTATGAAGCTATTGAAAAAACCGCAAAAATGCAGAATATTCTCAATCTCAACGCATGCATAGGCGTCCCGAGAATCGAGGACGAACACCTGACATTGGACAGCGTTAAATTCCATGAAAAAATGGGATATACGCTCGTCGGAAAATTTAATTTCAGCGGGTATAAATTCGGCACATGGTATGACATGATTTGGATGGAGAAAATGCTCGGTGAGCATACAAACTCCCCCGCCGGATTCAGAGCATTCAATACTTTAAAAAAAGAAGAACTCGCCTCGGCAGGAATAGATGCGGAATAAGACAAAGGACGGAGGTTTTAAAGCCCCCGCCTTTTTCATTTTAAATTTTATCAATCATTGAAAACAGATCGACAAAGAACAGTCTTGAATTGAAATAATCCGTCATCCCGCCCTGGAGAGTCGTATGACTTCCCCTCTGAACGGGCATAACGTTCCAAACTCCGGGATTAATATTGTCCTTATCGAATTCAACGCTCGGCGCACCTATCGGAGCAAGCGCGGAATAAGTGTTTATAAGTCCGTCGTTTGCCTGCCACTTTTCATCGATTACATATCCGTTCGGTGTAACTCCCGTGAAATTGACGAGTCTGTCCGAGCAGATCTTATACATACCGCTCAAAACCTCGTCGTCGGAACGGCGTACTCCGTCCTCGCCGACAATTGTTCCGTCGCATGCGTACGAGAAGTAGTAAACGCTGTCTACAGTTCCGACTTTTTCGTTTAAAGCCATGGCGTTGTCTATCTGCATTTCATAAATTGCAGTATCGGATTCGACTCTGCCGTCGGAGAGCTTATCCGAGATCCCGAGCATTACCTTCGCTATCATCTTTTCCTGCGCGGTCGCATTCGGATCGTTTTCGAGCGTAAGCTGAACGTCATAGCTCGACGTTCCGTTATGAGGCGAAGAAAGCGTTATAACGGAGTAAACCCAATCTGCTTTTCCGCCCTTGAAAAGTTCGGAAACATCGGAACCGGAATTCATTTCCTCCTCGCTTCCGTTAGCCATAAGCCATGCAAGCATACGAACGGTCGCTCCGCCGAACGAGTGTCCGACAAGATTTACTTTCTTGTCCGCACTCCAGTCTGATATAAGTCTCGAATCCGAATAATCCTTACCGTATCTTGCGTGTTTGCACTCCTCACTGTGCGCCTTGCCGTAATCGGTTACGGTACCGGTAAGCTGTGCGTAAAGCTCGCACGCTCTGTCCCACGCGCTCGAAGTCGGAGAAACGGTCGCGGCGTGAACGTCAAAGCCTCTTGCGCCGAGATATTTTGTTAAATCGCCGTTTCTGACGCCCCAGTACGGAAACAGTTTATTATACCAATTATAATCGCCCCATCCTGCGAATCCGTGAACGAGAACATAAGTATAATCTGTGTTAAACTCCGTCTTATCAACATTTACCTCGGGAATATTCGCAGCCGGAAACAAAAACATTATAATCGTCATAAGAATTGAAATTATTTTGCTCATCTCATTCTTCCTTTCTTATTTATAATAATTTTATCATATTAAATAAACGATGTCGAGATAATTTAAATATTTTAAATCCGTGTAACATAAATATAACAATTAAAAAGAGGAACCGACAAAATCATCGGTTCCCCCGTTATTGTTTTTTACGGTTTATTTATTGGTAATGATATCGTCAATACCGCCTCTGCCGCTGAAGAGGTTTTTAAGGAAGTTAAATACTATCTTCATTATTTCGCCGATTCTTGTAAAGAAACGGCCGATAACAGCGAGAGGATTGTTGTCAAGCGCATTGTCGTTGCTCCACTGGGCATAAAGCGTGATATCCGAATTAACGGTCGAGTTCTCCGTATACTGCTTGCCGGTACCGTATTTCGGCGAATCAAACCATCCTGCGAATGTAAATCCGTCTCTGCCCGCGGGAACGGGAAGTTCACCGAGGAAAGCGTCTGACTGAACGATAATATAGGGAACATCGCATGTGCTCTTATTGGGATCAAGCGTTACCTTATAAGCCTCCCATACCGCAAAACTGCTTCCCTGCGGGAAAACATAAAGCTTACCGGTATCGGTAAAGAATATACCCGTAACGGATGAAGCGGGAACGTCGCTTGCTGTTTCGATACAGTTTATCGTCTTGCCGTCGGAGAATTCCGAGTCAGAGGAGATACCGATTTCGGAATTTATATCAAGCGCACCCGTAACATTAACCTTTGACTCTCCGATAAAGTAAACATTCTGTTCAAACGAAGAATCATCTCCGATTTTACCGCAGTAGTTTCCGCTGATGTTTACAAGACCTTTAATGTTGAACGTCGCCGCGGGGTAAACGGCAACAGCACCGCCTTTACCGTTTGAGGCAACATTGTTTGAAGTAATTGAAGCGGAATTTACAGTGAGTGTACCTTCATTAAGACAAACAGCACCGCCGTAGGCTTTTGCCGAGCATCCGGTTATTTTATCGTTAATCAGCGTACATTCAGCCGACGCGCCGTCGATATATAATGCACCGCCCGACTGCGAAGCGTTGCAGGATTTAATTTCGGAATTGCTTAACGTGAATTTACCGGAAACTACGTTTACTGCTCCGCCTAAAGGAGATGTACAGGATTCGATTATAGACGAATCCATGGTTACATCGGCAGAAGCAGAATTAACGACGATCGCGCTGCAATAACGAGCCGCGTAACTGTTCTTAATCGTAACTCCCGAAATATCGGCTATTGATTTATTGATCTGCAAAACAGATCCTGTTTCAACGGCAAGCATATCCTCCTCCGCAGTACCTGCGGGATAAACATACGCACCGTCGATAATAATATTCGACAAATTAAAGTTGATGGGATTTTCGCCCTGTGAGCCTATGCTGAACATTGTGCCCTTGAATCCGACCGAACGTGAAATTGTGGAGATATTTGCGCCGCTCGCGCTCTTGATCGCTATGTTCTTATCAATTACAACTGTCTTTGATATTGCGGTATTTTTGAAAACGGTAATAATTCCTCCGTCCTGCGCCTCTTCAACAGCCTCGTCAAGCGTCATTGCACCGTACGTTTTGCCGTTTTTAACATAAGAAATCTCGGCAATGTTCCAATGTGCGTAAAGAGTTCTGGGAGAATCGGAAGTTATCGGAGTATCCGCGGTAATCTGTGTTCCGCCGACAGAAGCCGTGAACCAGCCGGCGAAAGCATAATTTACTTTATAGGGTTTAGGAAGATCGCCGTATACGGAGTCTGCATATATGAACTTGTTATCACACGTTCCGCCCGCGGCGTTAAGAATAATCTTTGTACCCTGTTTATAATCGGCCGAACCCGTTTCAGAGTTATACGAATAGAAATAACCCTCGGTATCGCTTACAAGGTTATTATGAATCTTTGAAAGATCGCCCGTAAGGAAATCGTTTGCATTAACGTTAGAATCGTCAACCGTAATACTAACGTTCGCCCCAGGAGCAAAATCATCGGCAAGCTTTATCTTGGGGATATCATTGCCCGCGTCCTTAGTATAAATGTATAAGTTAGAGGCATTATGCGTTCCGTCGGAAGCTACGGAATAGTTATCCGTAATAACGCACGCGCCTGCAAGAGTTATAGAAGAATCGTTTGTTCCGTCGGCTTTGTACTGGTTTGCGAATACAGCGCCGCCGAGTCCGCCGTTATAAACGAAGTTATCCTTAATGGTTACTCCGTTGAGAACGAGTGTGCCTATTTCATTTGAAATCGCTCCGCCCCAGCCCTGAGCCGAACAGCCGGTAATACTGCCGGCATTCATAGTCATCTTTGCACCCTGTCTTGCAAGACATACAGCACCGCCGTCATTAGAGGACGAACAGGCTTTAATAACAGCTCCGTTCGAAACAACCTCGCCGTTTTTCAAAATTATTACCGCACCGCCGTAGGAAGCCGAGCAATTAATTATTTTCGAGGCGGAATCAAGAGCAAGAAAAGCTTTTTTGCTTCCCGTTTCCGTGCCGACGCTGACGCCTCCGCCGTTATTCGACGATTTATTATTAATAAGCGAAACAGCGGTAAAATGAATTTCTCCGCCCTTAATGTTAAAAAGCGGGTAGTTTGCGTTCACGGAACTTCTGTTTCCTTCGACAACGGTATTATAAAAGAACGCCTTTATCGGGGTAGAGCCCGAATAATCGGTTACAAATACCGCACCGGTGAAGCCGTCCGATCTCATTACGGTGAAGCCGTTTCCGAAAAGAGTAACGTTTTTATCAACCGTAACAGTTCTGTCAACAGTGATATTATCGTTAAGCTTAACAAATCCGCCGTCGGAAACCGAAGCGAAAGCGTCGGCAAGAGTCGGCGCGTTTTGGTAAGTCACGCCGTCGGCACTGTACTCGACAGCACCCGCCGCCGATACCGCTATCGGCATTACGGCCGTAAGCATCAGTATCGATAAAAGTATCGCTAATGCTTTTTTAGTGATTTTCATAAAAATTCCTCCGTATCTCAAGAGTTTTCATACACATATATATTAATATAAAAAAAAGTATTTGTAAATAGTTTAAATAAAATTTCACAATTACGACAAACTCATGCAAAGAATATGTCGGTTGACATCGGCATACAAATGACTGTATAATAACTTATAACAGATGTTTCGGAGTGAAAAGACTTGGAAAAGACAAAAAATGAAGATAGAAAAATCGTCAAAAACAATTCAAACAGAAAAATTTCGGTTCTGCCGAAAATTCAAAAATTATTAAAAAATAAAACCGTCGCTCTCGCAGCGGCGGCTGTACTTATCGTATTTCTGATTGCGGTAAAAGGATTCGTCACCGGTTCATATACAAAAAACACGGCGGTATTTACGGACGAGGCAAATAAAAAAACGTTGATTGCGGTCGGTGAAAAAATACTGTCGGAGCAGGCGGACGGAGAATTATCGGGCGAACCCGTACGTTCCGCGGACGGAAAAACGACTGTATTCCTTACATATTCAAAAAACGAAAGCTCGTCGTATTATACGCTCTATGCAGTTAGAAATAAGAGATTAATCAGAATTACAAATAACATTTCGTCCTCTTTCACGCTCTCATCGTCGGGAAACGCCGTATGCTATACAGACAGAGAGGGATCGCTTAAACTTAACTCAATCTCCGGTCAGGACTCTCTCGTATCCGAGACAGCCGACGAATACTGCGTCTCCCCCGACGGAAAAACCGTCATATTCTCTTCTTATGACGAATCGGGACTCTCATATAATTTATACTGCTGTAAAAAAGGCTCCGTCAGCGAAATAGGAACGGGACTCGTCCCAGTAGGAGTCGAAAATAACGCCGAAAACATATACGCGTGCGACACGGAATTTAAAACGCTCTACTCCGTCTCGCCTGACGGAAAGGAGAAGAATAAAATCAGTGAAATAACGGACTCGAATATATTGTTCAATTCCGACTGTACGCAGATAATCTTCAACTCCGACAGCGGAACATATATCTGTTTTTCGGGCTCTGTAAGAAAAATCATCTGCCCGTTTACCGGCGCATACCCCGTTTTTTCCGACGACTATATCCCGATCGTTACAAATGAAAAACACGGAATAAAAATATATCAGACCGACGATTTTACCGACATGTACTATTATCTCGCAGAGGAGAAAACACTGTCATATATCGATTCTAACTGCGCAAGAACCGATATTTTCGAAAATGTGACAAACGTTTCGGTATCATCCGATTTAAAGTATGTCTACTTTACAGATTCATCAGAATCTCTTTACATGATAAAAAACAAAAAGGAGCCTGTATGCGTTAAAAACGAAGTATCGGACTTTAATATTTCAAATGACGGAAAGTTTTACACCTTTACAAATTCATCCGGTGCAAAAGAGTTTGCAAAAATCAAAAAATCCTTTTGTACAGAGAATAATGTAAAGTTTAACGCCATTACATCAAACGGCAAGATTTTATTTACCATGCCGGATAAACAAAACTGTCTTTTTGAAATTTTAAAATCGGGAAAAACAAAGCAAATTTCAGATTCCGTATCGTCCGTCGGATTCGACAAGTATTCGGGAAGCGTCATATACTTCGAAACCGATAAAAAAGGCGGAACGGTATGTAAAATTATAACTTAATTTAATAATGTATTAATAAAAAAACTTTATTATTTAACTGTTTAACACACGACAGGAGGAAACAAAATGAAAAAAATAATATCAATTCTGCTTGCTTCGGCGGTTTCGCTCACAGCTGTGTGCTTCACCGGATGCTCAAAGTCAAAAACTACGGACGAACAAAGCACTTTCGAAAATAAACCCGCAGCGGTAACTTCAACCGCGGCGGCAGCTCCGACGATGAAAGCGGAGACAACAAAAGCCCCCGAGACAACAACTCAAAAACCCGGATATCTCGCGCAGGACGTCATAGATATTCTAATGTCAAAAAAGTTCTACATTTCGGGTAAAATGCGTTCGGCGGACGGCAACGAGTCAAACGTTCAGATGATAGTCGACGGCGACAATTTCAGGATGAACACAAGCGTAAACGGATACAACATGGCTGTAATAATGTACAACGGCGAACCGTATCTTGCAAATACGAAACTCAACAAAATTCTTCTTGTCAATCAGCAGGCGGTAGACGATATGACGGCACAGCTGAACTCTTTGGGCATTGTCACGCAGAATATGCCTGATTATAATCTCGACGATATTATGTCATCTGTCAACAACACAGCGGACATCACATCATATCTCAACATGGATAATTATTCGGAAAAAGAGTCAACTTTCGATTCACAGCCCTGCGTTCAGTCTAAATGCGCCTCCGAATACGGCAACATGTACGTTTACTCTTCGGGTAAAAATATTATCGCACTTGAATTCTACGATAAAAACAGCACAAGACAGCTCGTTTTCTACGTCGATTCGTTCCTTGATATAATTCCCGACCCTGTAAGCATTGATTCATTTACGAAGGTTTCGTCGCTTGTAAACCTGTTTACACAGCAATGATTCTGCAAAAAAATATGCCCCGTTCCGTTTCTTCGGCGCGGGGCGTTAGTTTTTATTCTGATTATTTAATGTATCTGCCGATAAATGATTTAACCTTATCCCAGTACATTTCGGGGTGAACGTCTACGCTCTCTGCATGCATTGCATCGGGAACGGACAGCTTTTCTTTTTCTGCCGAGCATGCGTTATATACTTCATCCATCATTCGGTACGGAACAAAAGCGTCCTTTTCACCGTGAATAAACAACGTGGGAGTTTTGCTTTTTGCAACGGCTCTGACGGGAGAGCATTTCTTTAAATCGAAATTACCCCTTAATTTTGAAACCGTATTCATAGCATAAAGGAACGGAAAAACGGGTAGATGAAACATTACACCTATCTGCTCTTTATATTCGTCCCAGCAGCTCGTGTAACCGCAGTCGGCTATCGCACACTTGACGTTATCGGGAAGTTCCTCCCCCGTTGTCATCATAACGGTGGCGCTTCCCATTGAAACGCCGAGGAGGAGAATCCGGGCATTCTCGTTTACAGAGCGGATGTAATCAATCCAAGCAATGATATAGTCCTTATCGTAATAACCCATTGAGCAGTATTCGTGTTCATCGATATAATGTCCGCGAAGAACGGGCAGAAGAACATTATACCCCATATCGTGAAATTCCTTAGCCTGTACAGCCATGCCTCTGGGACAGCTTGTATATCCGTGGACGACAATCGCCCACACGTCACTCGGTTCCTTTGCGGGAATTATATTTGAATATATAGTCTCACCGTCTGATTTCACAAGAGGCGTTACCTCCGGATTTTCGGCGACAAACCATGCGTCGGCGCCGTTCATCTCGTCGGGATTATCATAATATTTCGAAAGCTCGGGTTCGATGCCGCGGAATTTATTTTTTCTCGCGTTTATAAATTTTTTATTTAAAACTCCCTCATATACGATTTCTCCGACAAGCAGATATGCTCCGCCGGCGATGACCGCTGTTTTTATAACGGAGGGAAGAAGGTTCGATTTCTTGTTTTTATGAGCCATTAAAATGCCTCCCGCTTAAATTACTGTCTATATTATACATTGTGTAAATAAAAAAATCAAGGCGAATTGCCGAATGTGACATAATTAATCTGTTGACGTAAAAATAAAAAAGTGATAAAATATATAGGTAATTCTATTATAAAGGATGATATTAATGTCAGGACATTCCAAATGGAGTACCATTAAGAGGAAGAAAGAAAAAACCGATAACGCCAGAGCTAAGGTGTTTACTAAAATAGGCAGAGAGATTGCCGTAGCCGTTAAGCAGGGCGGCCCGGACCCTGCGGGCAACTCAAAACTCAAGGACGTTATTGCAAAAGCAAAGGCAGCCAACGTTCCCAACGACAACATTGACAGAATAATCAAAAAAGCCGCAGGCGACGCAAACGCTGACAATTTTGAGGAGATTGTGTACGAGGGCTACGGTCCCAACGGTATCGCAGTCGTAGTTGAGGCTCTTACCGACAACCGCAACCGTACAGCAGGCGACGTTCGTCATTATTTCGATAAATACGGCGGAAACATGGGTACCAGCGGATGCGTTATGTTCATGTTTGAGCATAAGGGTCAGATTCTCATTGAAAAAGAGGATGTTGACGAGGACGCTCTTATGGAAGCGGCTCTCGAAGCGGGCGCAGAGGACTTCATCTCCGATGACGAGGACGTTTATGAAATCAGAACAGGCGTACACGACGTAGGAACGGTAGACGACGCACTTTCGGCGGCGGGCTACACTTCCGTTTCCGCAGAGGCAGCATACATCCCGACTACATATACCCGTCTCGACGATCCCGATTCGATTAAGAATATGGGCAAGATGATTGAAATGTTTGAGGATAACGACGACATTCAGGCTATCTGGCACAACTGGGAGAACGAGGACGACTACGAGGGATAATTTTCAGGAACTGCCTCATTCAGCGCAGACCGAAGAACAAAAAATATGTTTCTGTTTTATGAATATCAATTTTTTGTTCTTTTAAGCGTTTTTTTACCCGCTCGCGGTTCCTATGCACAGCTTCGGGGCAAAGAAAACGTTTTCTGCGTCTGAATGAGACAGTTCTTTTTTATGACAGTTCCCTTTTTATTTTTAATTTTTTTCTTTTTTATCAACGGTTTTTCTTAAAAGGAGAATCAACATGAAATTTTTTCAAAATACAACGGAGGTCACGTTTACCGCGCTTGACAAAGCGTTCAATGTTTCGTCCGTATTCTGCGAATTCAATCTGTTCGGACATATGTTCAGCATCAAGTGGTACGGCGTAATTATCGCATTCGGTCTTCTGCTCGCCGTTCTGTTCGGCGGCAGAATCGCGTACACATGGAAAATGAGTCTTGAAAAAATGGTCGACGTTCTCATATACGGCATGCTCGGCGGTATAATCGGCGCGAGGGCTTACTATGTAATATTCTCATGGGACGATTATAAAAACAATTTCGCCGACGTGTTCAAGATATGGGAGGGCGGTCTTGCGATATACGGCGGTATAATCGGCGGACTGCTGGCAGCTTTCATCACATGCAAAATTATAAAGCTTAACTTTTATAATCTGCTCGACCTTGCGGGAATGAGTTTGCTGATAGGTCAGGGAATCGGAAGATGGGGCAACTTCGCAAACCAAGAGGCGTTCGGCACGAATACCGACCTGCCGTGGGGAATGTACAGCGAAAAAATCTGCTCGTATATTATAAGAAATCAAAGCTCTCTCCCCGGAGTCGACCCGTACAAGCCCGTACATCCGACGTTTTTATACGAATCGATATGGTGTATCGTCGGATTTATAATTCTTTACATAATCCTCAAAAAAGCGCGTAAATTCTCGGGTCAGCTGTTTTTATCCTACGGAATCTGGTACGGCATAGGCAGAACTATTATTGAAGGTCTGCGTACGGACAGCCTTTACATAGTCGGAAATTTAAGAGTTTCTCAGCTTTTATCTTTAATTCTCGTTGCGGCATGCTCCGTTCTGCTAATTGTAAAACTCGTAAAGTATGCAAAGAATCCGCAGCCTATCGAATTAGGCGACATGGGAGACGGAATTATCACGGCAGTTCCGTTCGGCAAAGGCGGTTCGGACTCCGAAAGCAAAGAAGAACCCACGAACACAGAAAGCAAAGGAGACGACGGCAATGTGCAATCTGATTGACGGAAAAAAAATCGCTTCAAGCGTCCGCGAAAAGATAAAAACAGAAACGGACGAGTTAAAGAAAAAAGGCGTAACACCGGGACTTGCCGTTATAATAGTCGGAAATAATCCCGCATCAAGGGTTTATGTTAACAATAAAAAAAAGGCATGCGAACAGGTCGGTTTCAACTCATACGAATATGCATTAAAAGAAGAGACGACAACAAAAGAACTGCTCGAACTTATTGATAAACTCAATAATGATAACAACGTCGACGGCATTCTTTGTCAGCTCCCCCTCCCCGGCTCGATTGACGAAAATGCTGTACTTAACGCAATTTCTCCCGATAAGGACGTAGACGCGTTTCACCCGGTAAACTGCGGACGTCTGTTTATCGGCAATCAGAAGTTTCTCCCCTGCACCCCCGCGGGAATAATGGAGATGCTCAAATACTGCGACATCGACGTTTCCGGCAAAAACTGCGTTGTAATCGGCAGAAGCAATATTGTCGGCAAGCCCATGGCTATGCTCCTGCTTCAAAGCAACGCAACCGTTACAATATGCCATTCAAAAACAAGAAATATTGCGGACATTACAAAAAAAGCCGACATAATCGTCGCAGCAGTCGGAAAAGAAAATTTCTTAACCGAAGATATGGTCTCCGACGGAGCGGTTATAATCGATGTCGGAATGAACAGGAACGCACAAGGTAAACTGTGCGGAGACGTTGATTTTGAAAACGTATCGAAAAAAGCTTCATGGATAACTCCTGTCCCCGGAGGTGTCGGCCCCATGACAATAACGATGCTTCTTAAAAACACGCTTACCTCGGCAGAATCAAGAATCAAATAACAAATCAAACAACAAAAAAACAGCGGTTTCCGTAAAAAATCGGTAACCGCCTTTTTTATATTCAAATTTCAGAAGTAAATAACTTCGTTTTTCTCGGCAGACTCAAATATGGCTTCCATTAATTTCATAAGTCTGCGCTGCTGGTCGTGCGTAATTAAAGGCTTTGCACCGTTTCTTATTACGTCGTAAATATTCGTATAATAATCCGTCCAGTCAACGTAAATCTTTTCAAGCGGGAATTCCTTAATTGTCTCGTCAGTTCTGGGAGCCATGGTTTTTGTAATACCCGCTCCAGCCTGAACGGGAACTGCGTCTATCTTATCCCAGTCTTTAATCATAACAATCTTGCCGTTGAGATCCCAGTCCTCGATAATCGCGGTGCCGTTCTCGCCCGCCATATACCATCTCGGAGCCTCGATAAAATTGTTCGTAAATACCTCGACAAGACACTCGGGACCGTCCTCGAATTTAATAACGGCTCTGAATCCGTCGTCAACCTCGTCGTTCGTAACGTTCGTTACAGTCGCGTACACGCTTATCATTTTTTTATTCTCATTGAGCATGAGAATCTGATCGAGCAGATGAACGCCCCAGTCGAGAACCATTCCGCCGCCGTGCTGTTTCTCTCTGCGCCAGTCTCCGGGAATACCGCGCGAACCGTAAACCTTGGAATCAATCGCGTGAACCTTGCCTAATTCGCCTTTATCATAAATATTTTTTATCGTTCTGTAATCGTTGTCCCAGCGTCTGTTCTGATGAACGGTGAAAAGCATGCCCGTTTCATTTGAAACTGCAATCATTTCCTCGAGATCTTCACTGCAAAGAGTTACGGGCTTTTCGGAAATAACATTCTTTCCGGCTCTCATAGCTCTTATAGCAATATCCTTATGACAGTCGTTAAACGCCGCGCAGACAATCAGTTCAACTCGTTCGTCGTTAAGAACATCCTCGAACGAATTATAGAAATAAAATCCGTTTTCGTCGGCGACCTTGCGTCTTTCGTCATTTATATCATAAACGCCGAGAAGCTCAAACTTCTCCATTTTGCTTATTTTATCGGCATGATAACCGCCCATACCGCCGTAACCGACTACGGCAACGCCTATCTTTTTCATATATAAACCCTCCGAGTTCTTATTAATAAACATTTTACCGTATTTTTGTATATATTTCAAGATAATTTGTACAAATCATTTATTTTCTTAAATCAAAAAAAATGACGTCCGGCAAAATCAGACCGAACGTTTTTTTTATTTTACGACGCAGCATTCTTTTATACCGTAATATTTAAGACACTCGATAACCACTCGGTCTATTAACTCACCGCATACGGCTATGGGAACGGCAGGCGGGCATCCGACAACCGAATAAGCGCATATACGCCCCTCGCACTCGTCAACGGGCAGAATTTCACTCTGAGCATATATAACCTCGCACGGCTTCATTTTAACAGCCGGTCTCGGAATTTCGGGATATTCGGTTTTAACGGAAGGTTTCTTTTCACGTGATAAAAGAAAATCCTCGGCACGCTGTACGGATTCTATACCGTTATACGGCGACAGCATAAAAACCACGTTATCTCTGTCATAAAACTCGGGAACAATTCCGGCGTCAACGACGTCAGACGCGAGTTCGTCTCCGGTATAACCGATATCCTCAGCCGATACGGCAAGTTTCATACTCTCGGATGAAATAACATTATATCCGTACGAAATGCATTCGTTTTTTAATTTATAAACGGCAGGGATAAACGACTCAAGCGCTTTTTTATACTCGCCGTAAATTGCATTGAAATTGTCAAGCGACTGCAATATAAGATACGACGGACTGCTTGAAGCGAAAAGTGCAAGAGCCTTATTTGCATTCTCAAGAAAAAAAGAGGGAGCCTTTTTTGATATATGAAGATATGCCCCCCCGGTGATAACGGGCAGAGTCTTATGAGCCGAATCACAGCACATATCGGCGCCGAGATCAATCGGATGCATACTCTCGGGCAGGAATTTCAGATATGCACCGTGAGCATTATCGACAATAAGCAGAACGCCGTGTTTTCTGCACACAGCGGAAATTGAAAGTATATCCGCAATATTTCCGAGATAATCGGGACTTGTAATATAAAATGCGTCCGGTTTCCTTTCGCATTTCATTATGGCGTGCTCAACCTCAAACGCCGACAGCACGCCCGAATAATACGCGGAAGCACTGTCGGGATATACCCATACAACGTCCGCTGACGTAAGAGCCGCCGCGTTCACAAATGAACGGTGGGCATTTCTCGCCGCCAGTATAAAGGGCTGTCTTGATGAAGAACGGGCATATGACGCTATGAGATAAATCATAGCCTGTATGCACAGCGTCGACCCTTCGGCAGAATAAAATGTCGGGCATCCGAATATGTATGACGCGTTTGCAAGACTCTGCGCAATAATTCCCTCGGGCGCGAACAACTCGTCCGCGCCGTCTATCTCCGTTATATCCAGTTTTTCAAATCCGAGCACCTTTTTTCCCTTGTGTCCGGGCATGTGAAACCTTATTCTGTTCGCTTTTGCATATTTACTGACAAAATCAACAATCGGAGCGTCCATTTTACTCCCCTATTTCTCTTGCGACCGCAACGGCAATCGCGCATTCCATTCGTTTTCTGAACAAATCACAGCCGTATTTATATACGCCCGTAACGCTTCCGGTTGCATGATACGCATTTGCCGCGCATCCGCCCGAGCAGTAAAACTTAGCCCAGCAGTCCGCGCAGTCGGGACGTGCGTAAACGTTGCAGGAAGCAAACTCGTTTTGTATCGATTTATTTGTAACTCCGTTATAGATATCGCCGAGCTTAAATTTTTCATCGCCGACGAACTGATGGCACGGGTATAAATCGCCCCACGGCGTAACAGCCATGTATTCCGTACCCGAACCGCATCCGGATATTCTTTTATAGATACAGGGTCCTCCCTTTAAATCTATCATGTAGTGATAAAAAGTAAAGGGTCTGCCCTCCTTATCGCGTTTGAGCATAAGTTTTGCAAGCTCTTCATACTGTTTTTCGACAATAGGCTTGTCTTCCTCCGTAAGAGCGGAGGGATCGTCCGCGGCGGCGACGACAGGCTCCATACTGAGCTGTGTAAAGCCCAAATCAAGCATCGTCTTTATATCCTCAAGGAAATCGGGGTTAGCGTGCGTGAACGTACCGCGCATATAATAATCCTTATCCCCGCGTTCTTTTACGAATTTCTGAAACTTCGGAACGATTTTTTCCCAGCTTCCGTTTCCGGCATAATCGACGCGGTAACGGTCGTGAACTTCTTTTCGTCCGTCGAGGCTTAAAACGACGTTGCTCATCTCTTTATTCGCAAATTCAATAACGTCGTCGTCGACAAGAACGCCGTTTGTCGTAAGCGTAAAACGGAAATGCTTGTTCTTTTCCTTCTCAATGCTTCTTGCGTACTCTACGAGCTTTTTAACGACGTCGAAATTCATCAACGGCTCCCCGCCGAAAAAATCAACCTCGAGATTATGTCTCGAACCCGAATTTTCTACAAGGAAATCGAGCGCGCGTTTTCCAACCTCATAACTCATCAGCGCTCTTTCGCCGTGATACTTGCCCTGGCTTGCAAAACAGTACGAGCAGTTTAAGTTGCACGTATGCGCGATATGCAAACATAAAGCTTTGATAACCCCCGAAGTTTTCGCTTTCAGCGCTCCCGCCATGGGCTTGAACGCATCCTCGCAAAAAAGCTTGCCTGCGTTTTTGAGTTCGGTTATCTGATCGTAACATTCCTCTATATCGGATAACGGTTCAGCCGGGTATTTCGAAGCGGTTTTCTCAATAAGAGTCTGTCTGTCCGTACTTTGATAATCAGCTATAATATCGTAAGCTATATCGTCAACGGCGTGTACGCTTCCCGAACAGATATCGAGAACTATATTGTAACCGCCGAATTTATATTGATGTATCATAAAGTATTGATCCTCTCAAAAAAATGGGCTGTCGCATCATGTGACAGCCTCAAATTTTTATTTGCTTTCCTTATTCTCGCAAGCCTGGTTAGCGATACCGCAGCTTGTCTTGCATGCCGACTGGCAGGAAGTCTGACACTCACCGCAGCCGCCGTTCTTTGCGCTGTCGCAAAGATTGCGAGTCTCGATAGTATTAATATGCTTCATCTAACGTTACCCTCCCCGTTCGTATATGTTTATTAAATTATATCATAGAATAAAATAATTGTCAATCGCTCTTGACTTTTTACTTCATAAGTCCTTCGGCAACGCACCAGTTATGGAACGATTTAAGACTTTCCATTCTCGCGCCGGAGAGCTTCTGCCCGCCTCTGTTTCTCGGCTTCATACTCTCAATGCCCTGAAGCTGAACAAGATATTTTGCCGAGCAGTTGAATCCGCTGTCGATAGCGCAGTCAAGAAGAATAATTTCATTGTAACGCTTCTCGGCAAGAGCAATATCACCGCTGACGAAAGCGTCGTAAAATCTTTGGAAGAATGCGCCTCCGCACGAAGTCGGGGTCGCCATAACGCCTCTCGAGCCCATTTTGAACGCCTCAAAAAGATAAGGCATATTAGCCTGAATAACGCAGGAATCACCCTTATTATCTATTTTTGATTTAATACCGTCAACCGTGCATGTTGTGTCCTTAATACCGTAAATACCGCACTCCTTAACGAGTCTGCCGTAGCATTCACCGCTTATATGGCAGTTCGGAAATCCGGGGAATTCATACATGAATACGGGCAGCGAAGTATTCTGTTTAAGTTCGCCTATATAAGAAACAAGCCTGTCCTCATCATTGCCGTAACCCTTTGTAGTAAACACAATTCCGTCAACGCCGGTCTGCTCCATTCTCTTAACTTCCTCAACCTGTGCAAACCACGAGGGCTCCATATTAGCCGTAGCTACGACGGTTGTACCGCCCTTATGCTTTACTGTAAGAGAAGCGAGTTTTATTCTCTCATCAAGAGTGAGCGCAGCCATTTCAGAGCTTCCGCAAACTGCGAAAAGATGACCTACCCCCTGCGAAACCTGCCAGTCGGCATACTCCTCGTACGCGTCGTAATCTACGCTTAAATCCTCCTTATACGGAGTCAGCATCAAAGAATAAATGCCGGTATAATTTTCTTCAAGTTTACTCATTTTTCTGTATTTCGGAAATATAATCCGAAATCCTCCCTGATTTTTTGTTTTACGCCGAAAAACTCGGTCGATTACATTATAACAGAAACATTTATTAATGCAACCGATTTTTATATTTTTATGTATAATTTACGAACAAAAAATAATTCCCCGTACGCATAATTCCAATTTTATTCTCCGAGAACTGCACTGACATAAAATCTACTATTCTTTCTTACCTGCGGTTTGTATTCTTTTATATAAAATTGTGCCGGAAATGCTCTCAATCGTCCTGTACGCTTTGTCCGCGTCTGCATTTTCTATAATTTTTCTTTTTAATTGCACTTTTTGATTCGATATGCTATCATTAACAAAACGGAGGTTATTTTATGACAGACGCTGAGAATAAAAAATACGTATACGTTGTGTACACTTCAAAATATTCGGACTTTGTAGAAGAACTGATATCCGAGCTGAAAAAACGCGGTTATCACGTCAAGGGCAGAGACTGCCGAAATACAAGCGCTATCTCCGCCGCCGAGGAATCGCTGTGTCTGCTTGCGGTCATATCAAAGGATAACATAAGCTCCGAGGCACTTAAATCCGAGCTTGATAAATCAAAGGAACTGTACCTGCCGATCATTCCCGTCTATGCGGAAAAAGTATCGGTTCCGTTTAAACTGACCGCTCTCGCGCAGTGCAGAACGGCAGTCAACTTATACGCGTATGCAGACAGAGAATTATTCTATAAAAAACTGTTCGCAATAAAAAGTCTTGCCGACGCAAAACCGCAGATGAACGCATCCGGTGTCGAAGAAAACGGTGACGAAGAAAAAATCGAATTTTCCGAGGAACCGAAAGCAGAAACCGAGGTTTCCGAAATTCAGCCCGAAACCGAAAATAACCGCGAAGAAAAACAGGTTAAGACCGAAGAGGCGGGATTTATCCGTTATAAAGACGGAATGTATAAGGGCGAAACAAAAAACGGAGTTCCCGACGGAGAGGGCGAATATTATTATTCGGATTCTTCCGTTTATAAAGGCGATTTTAAGTCGGGCAAATACGACGGAAAAGGTGAATGGACGTCGAGCGACGGAAATAAATATAAAGGCGATTTTAAGGATAACGAATTCGACGGATTCGGCGAATATACTTATGCCGATTCATCAAGCTATACGGGCGAATTTAAAAACGGCAAAAGAAACGGAAAAGGCATAAGCGTTTCGGCAAACGGCGACATTTACAACGGTGAATTCAAGGACGGTTTCAGACACGGATTCGGAACATATACGTTCTGCGACGGAAGTTATTATACGGGGCAGTTTGCACACGGAGAGAGAAACGGAACGGGAAAATACATAAATTCCGACGGCGACGAGTACGAAGGCGAGTTTTCAAACGGCGAATTTCACGGCTCCGGAGTGTTTACAAGAATCGACGGCGCATATTACTGCGGTGAATTCAAAAACGGAAAAAGAGACGGAATCGGCGTTTTCGAAAAGCCCGACGGCACCCGTTTCGAGGGCAGATTTTCGGACGGCGAGATAAACGGCTACGGCGAGCTTTCCTACCCGAACGGGAAGCGAGTCGAGGGATATTTCGAAAACGGAGAGTTCGTTTCGGAATCCAACCCGCTTAAAAACAAAGAGCAGGAGCAGAAAAAGAGCTTAAAATCACTTTTCAAAAGGAAATAATTATTACAAAAACATCCCGTCAACTGAAAACTTAAAAATAATCCTCCCCGCAGGTAGAAATATCTGCGGGATTTTTTCTGCCTGAAAGAAAATTATTTGACCTGCGTCCGATTTTTTACACTTTACTTATCATTTTTCGTCAAATTATTACATTTACTGTTGAGAATTATTATTCGGTATGTTATAATTTTTTCATAATTACATTATATAAACAAACATTTGCCGATCTTTTACGGCAGATTAAGAGGTATTTTAATGATCGGTGATTATAAAGGCAGTCTGACGCGCGAACAATTCTTATTTTATGAAATACGGACAACAGCTTCTATGTTAACACAGGGCATGACGCATGAAGAAATTTTGAAAGAAATAAAAGAAAACAATCTTTTTCAGTTCCCGACAGAACGGACAATTACGTTAATAGCAAACGCATGCTTTAGGCGTATTGACGCACTGGAGTCAAAAACGCTTGTTGATTATTTGGCAAACGCGCCTGTCAATGTTGCAAAGCAAGTAAATTTATATGCAATGATGAAATATAACAGAGTCGTATGGGATTTCATGACTCTCGTTATCGGTGAAAAATTCAGAACACAGGAGCTTAGTTTTTCAAGAAAAGACTTAAACGTATTCTTTTTTATTCTGCGGGAGGAAAACGAAACCGTTTCGTCATGGAGCGACGCAACAGTAAACAAGATTAAACAGGTTCTTACAAAATCACTGGTCGAATGTAACTATCTTGACAATATAAAATCCACACAGTTAAATCCGGTTTCAATCGCTCCGGAATTAGAGGATGAGATCAGATTTAATAATGACATATCGGCTCTGCCGGCATTCAACTGTTTCAGATGAGGTTTAAATT
>JALEQX010000020.1 GCA_022763825.1 Oscillospiraceae bacterium
TTATTTTTCTAATTATTAGCCCTAACGCCTTATTTTTATAAACGAAATTGACCCGTTTCCTTATTTTTTTAATTGCTTCATACAAGCAGAGCGAATATTATAAAAATAAGGGGGCGCTGATATGAATATTTTAAATATAAGGGACGGCTGCGCGGCGGTCATGATTTCGCGTTCGGAGCTTGAAGAATTCGGAGTTACATACGATTCTCTCGATTATTCATCCGACAAAACGAAGCTGATTGTCCGCTTTGCGCTCGAAAAGATAAACGAAAAAGCGGACGATCCGCGGTTTTTTGAACGCGGGATGACGATAGAGGCTCTGCCCGATTCGGACGGAGGGTGTATGCTGTTTTTTAATTTTACGAGGAATCCCGGCAGGGCGCTTATAAAAAACGAGCAGGAATTTTACACGGCGGAGAGTTCGGATTTTGAAAATCTGTGCGCATTCTGCGCTTCGGCGGAAAAGCTAAAGCTGTGTATAACCTCGTCGCTTTATAAAAAGAACGGGGCGTACAGACTCGTGTTTTCTTCGTGCAGACTTTCGCGGGAGGGAACAGAGGATATTATATCGGAATTTGCGGATGTAAAGCCCGGGCGGGCGAGGAACGAAGCGTTCGAGTGCTGGGAGAAAGTGATAGGTGAAAACGCGTCGGAGACGCTGGCAAAAGCCGGATTAAACAACAATTCATTATAATGCATAAACCGCTGTTATATTTTGTCAAAAAGTATTTAAATGGTATTTACAAATAGAGTTTATTGCGGTGAAATAAAAAAAAGGTTCGCAAATCAATTTGCGAACCTCAGCTTGTCGAAAAAGTAGTTTTCGACAAGCTGTGAGACTGTCGAGAATGTGCCTGAATTTCGTTTTCTTTAGAGCGTCGCTGTACAAAAGTACCGCAGCGAGAAAAAAACGAAAAACGCAAATGTCCCGAAATCATCAGGTTTCGGGGCATTTCATTAAAAAAATCAAAATATGTTTGCAAATGATCAATAAAAAACTTTTTTCTGATATAACAAAACGTAACGTGTCTTTAAGGCGTGGTTCAGGTGCTTTATCGACAGTCTGAGGTTCGCAAATCAATTTGCGAACCTTTGAGCTATCTATAAACGGTAGGCGGTTTGCCCATTTATCAAAGAGGGTATTTGCCCTCTTATTTATGATGAGTGGGGTGATGTCTATGGCAGAGGCTATTGTTAACATAAGTACAAAAGCCATCCCTTATTGTGCAAATAATAATTTTATGCGACATACTGACTTCGTTTTTCAATCGGAGTCAGTTTTGTTTTAAGATGAATCCTTTGGTTGTTGTAGAAATGGATTCCGGATTTCGGTTATTTTTTTATCATATATAGGTATCGTTTGATTTATTTCCTTGTAATGAAAATAATTAAGTAATAATTTTTCAATAATGTCATACTGGAAGTATTCGTTTTTAAAGAATGAAAGCAACAATTTGTTTGACTCTGCAAGGTAATTTTTCAATGACTTCTTTTTTTGTAACATAATTTTCGGGATAGGTAATTCCTATGGTAACACAACTGCCGCAAAAAATACCGAATCCTAAGTTTTTAATTAATTCAGTTATTAAAATAGAAAAGTTTTTCTCAAAAAATATGCAGTAACAATCATAACTCCGCCTACAATCATTAATATTAACGAAGCCTTTATTATAGCGATTTTAGCTTTCATGTCTGCCCCCTGTTTTAAACTTCGCCTATGTATGCGACCGTCTCGTTCGGAATCGAAATAAATCCGTCTTTTGAGAACCTGTCGAAAATCGCGTTTATTTCTTTTAAATATTCGCCGTATTTTTCGTCGCTCTCTTTTAATGAATACGATGATGACAGCAAGCGGTTTACATAGCCGAGCCTGTCGTAGGTAAGCGTCGAGCCTATGTCAAAGAAAATCCACAAAATATCATTCATAATTTTTATCCCCGTCTTATCAATGCCCGAAAAGAATATAATTGAACACCGTTTTCTTTTCAATAAAAACTGCGCGAAGTATGATATGAACTCCGCGCAGAATATTATTTTATCATTTTTTCTCTTCGAAGTATCTGAACGTTACGTCCTCGAACTGCATTGAGATATTGTCCGCAAATCCTGCGGGAATATCGTATTTACCGCTCTTATAAAGATTGTTTTTCTCAATCGTGTACGTTCCGTCGGGCTTTGTCGTTATTACCGTACAGCCTCTCTGCGAGCCTTTTTTATTGATTCCGCCGTACGCGAGATAGTCGACGCTGTAACCGTAAACGAGGTCGATTCCCTTGTAATTTATTGTGAAGTTATTAAAATGGTCGTGACCGCAGAATACGCCCTTCGTGCTGCCGAGGCTTAACATTGTCTCAAATAGGTTATCCTCGTGAATACCGCTGTAAATCGCGCGTTCGCCCGTCTCGCCGAGAAGTCCGCCCTTGTAGTGAACCTCGTCGGTATCTTTATAGCCGTTATCTTCAAACTCTGTCCACGCGTCTTTAAATTCGGTAAGGGGAATATGGAAGAACGCAAGCGATTTTACATTCGTAAGAGGGAGATAATTTCCGCTCGGGTCGGAGGAGCGCGCCTCGCTTACCGCGGAGGCATTTTCGTCATTGAGCTGGGCAACGCGTGAGGAGTACCAGTCTATCTGATTTTCGTGAATATTATCATATTTCCACTGAATTCCGAGGAAGTCGCCGTCTATGTACGAATGCGAGTCGAAAACATAGAGAGCCTGCGTGATTATGCCCTTTGAATTCTTAATCTTTATAACCTGGTTTCCGCTGCCGTCAACGTCGTCGGGACCGGGGACGAAAATACAGTGCGGATAGTCGCCGTTCATATAGAAATCGGCAATATCCTCACGCGAATAGTAGCTGTACGCCTCCGTGTCGTGATTGCCGAATGCGAGCGTCCAGTAAACCCCGAGCGATTCCATTAAAGAAGCGAAAGTTTTGGCTCCGGTTTTGTTGTTGAACGTACCCGCCTTGAAGGGAACGGGAAATGCGATATCGCCGGTTACGATAACGAGGTCGGGCTTCTCCGCCGTAAGCATCGAGGCAACCGTCGTTATTGCATTCGAATCGTTTTTTGCCGAGAGATTACCGCCGCCGATATGAATATCCGTAAGCTGAACTATCTTAAAATCCCTGTCCGTCGTAAACGTCCAGTCGCCGTCGTCGTCCTTTTCGGGGATAAGCTGTGAATCGTACGCGACCTTTGCGTACGACTTTGCAAGTTTGATGTTCGCGCCGGAGCTTACGAGCGTAATTATAGTTCCTATGCCCCCGACTCCGATTATCACGGCGAGAATTACCGCAATGACTTTGAGCGCGGTCTTTTTACGGTTTTTCTTTTTCTTTTCGGGCTTAGCCATCGGTTCTGTTGTTGTTTTTTCTGGTTTTTGAGCCATTTTTATGCCTCCTGATTAAAATATAATTTTATGCCGAGATTCTCCCGGGCTTTGTTTGCGGTTTCCTTTTTGTTTTCCCCGCCGTCGGCTGTTACGGTAACTACCGTGCCGTCGGGCGAATCAAACACGTTTATCTCTTTTATGTTAAATGAATTTTCGTTAAGCAGTTTTTCGACTCTTCTTTTTATCTCCGGGTCGGTTCTGCCCATGAGCGTCTGCGCGGAGCTTTTTAATAACTTAACCGCGTTTACGATTATGATAACGCTTATTATAAGTCCGAACACCGCGTCGATTCTGACGAACGAAAAATTGCTCATTATAAACGACATAAGGGTCATCGCGGTAACGCCGGAATCGGCGAAGCTGTCTATGTACACGGTTTTAAGCATGACCGAACCCGATTTGTCCGCCGCCTTTTTGAACACGACGCCCATTACGAGCTTTACGGCTATCGTAACGGAGAGCAGAAACGCGTGCTTTACGAGAAAATTTACGGGTCTCGGGTACAAAAGGCGTTCGAGTGCGGAGTATGCAAAATACCCGCCCGTTACGGCTATAAGAGCCGCCATTACGAATCCGACGAGATGTTCGGCTTTTTTATATCCGTTCGGATATTCGTCCGTCGCGCCTTTTTTCATTATAATGCTTCCCGCGAGGGCGAGGGCGCACGCAAGCGTGTCTGTCATATTGTTTATCGCGTCGGAATAAATGCATATGCTCGACGACGTGAGTCCGACATATAATTTCACTAAAAACAGAACGAAATTTATAAATATCGCAGTGCCGATATATGCCGGCGCGTTAACGGCGTTATCTTTCTTCATCATGGTCACCGTATTTAATTGTAACAGAAAACCGCCGTAGTTACAATGAATAAATTAAAAACATTATTTGGTAAAATATTGTATTGATTTTTAATTCGTTATAATTTATAATATAAATTAACATATATTATCCGGGGACGGAGGAAACTACAATGCAGAAAAAATTTAAAAGAGTTATCTGTATCGTTATGACGATTCTTATGCTCGTCACCGTTA
>JALEQX010000057.1 GCA_022763825.1 Oscillospiraceae bacterium
CCGTGTACAATTTTTAATTTGCCTAACGAGACTTTCGCCCTGATGTCAAGCATTCTGACACCCATGTTCAGCTGATCGTTAATCGTATAATTCTGACATTTTGCAACCGAGTATACCGGTTCATACAGAGCCCCCGAATTATGAGAACCGGGAATCGAAATTTCTGAAATAAGTTTGTTGTCATTGATGTTTTTCATCCAGCCGTTATTGTCGAACCCGCCCTTGTCCTTTATTCCGCCGAGTCCGAACAAAACCTGTAGCAGGAACAGAAATGCTGTGATAGATGATAATACTGAATTCATAATACGCTTCCTTAAAATAATTATACATTATTCTTGGCAATATATCAATATTTTTATATAAAAAAGAAAATCGACCCGGGGGAGGGGTCGATTTTCTTCAAACTGTCAGGTTTGAAAAAAGAGAGGTATATGTACATGAAATGTTCGTTGGAACATGGGGGCAATCTGTTTGTTCAGGTTTTTTATTGTTTTGTCTCAACCTGTGAGTACAATATACCCCTGCCGACTTAAACAAACCTTGAAATGTAAAAATGATTTTAAAGAAAATTTTAATTATTTGCGTTTTATCCATGTTGAAGGCGTTGCGGCAATTATCAGAGGATAAATTTCAAGACGTCCCAAAAGCATTGCGACTGACAATACTATTTTTGCAAGCGGGGAGAATGCCGAGAAATTGCCTGCGGGACCGACCAGCCCGAATCCGGGACCTACATTGTTAAAGCATGTTGCAACTGCCGTAAAGTTTGTAATTAAGTCAAACGGTTCAAAATTAATTATCAGAAACAGGACGCCTACACAGCACATGTATATTGCAAAATATATACTGACTCCGTTCAATGTTGACGAGTCCACTGTTTTTCCTTCAAATCTTATTGCTTTAACAGACCTCGGATGAAGCATTCTGCGTAGTTCTCGCTTCATTATTTTTTCAAGTATTACGATCCTGGAAACCTTAAGACCGCCGGCTGTTGAACCTGCGCATCCGCCTATAAACATCAGTATAAGCAGTATTCCGCGTGAAAAATCAGGCCATGAGTTGAAATCAGCCGTTGCATATCCGGTTGTCGTCATTATTGATGAAACCTGAAATGCCGCAAAACGCATGCTGACCGCCGCATTTTTATATATAGGATAAATATTTATTGCAATCGCTGCTGCGGAAACAACGCTTATTGCGGTGTATGTCCAAAGTTCCTCGCTTTTAAGCATGGCTTTGAATTTTTTCGTTATCGCAAGATAAAATAAATTAAAATTGATTCCGAATAGAAACATAAAGACAGCGATTACCCATTGCGAAAATACGGAGTATGATGCTATGCTGTCGGCTTTTATGCCGAATCCGCCCGTACCTGCGGAGCCGAATGACAAAACAATGCTGTCAAATAACGGCATCCCTCCGAGGTACAGTATTGCAATCTGTAATATTGTCATTACGATATAAATAAGATATAAAATTTTTGCTGTGTCTTTTGCTTTCGGGACAAGCTTTCCGACTGTCGGTCCGGGCATTTCCGCTCTTAACAGATGCATTGTTCTGTCAGGCGAAGACGGGATTATAGCCATGATAAATACAAGTACACCCATACCGCCGACCCAGTGTGTAAAACTGCGCCAAAATAAAACGCTTTTGCTTAACGCCTCTACATTTGTTAAAACAGATGAACCCGTTGTCGTAAAACCGCTCACCGTTTCAAAAAATGCGTCGACATAAGACGGGATTTCTCTTGATAGAAAAAACGGAAGCGCTCCTACAGCCGAGAGAAGAACCCATGACAGTGCAACGGTGGCAAATCCTTCGCGCGCATATATGGTTCGTGACGACGGCTTAAAAACAATACTGAGTCCGAATCCTAAAAACAGAGCTACTGCAATAGACGCGGGATAAACTCAAAAGCAGTCTTCATTATAGTATAACGATACAAACATCGGTAATGTCAAAAGTCCGGCTTCGAGCTTGAGCATCTGCCCCGCCATAAAAAAACACATTCTGCGATTCATAATACTACCTTTATTTCTTCAAAATATCGTCAAGGTCGTTGAGTCTCTGACCTGAGGCTATTACTATTACTCTGTCGTCAGCCTCTATATGGTCTGCGCCCGACGGAATGATGGTCTGTCTGTTTCTCATGATTCCCGTTACAAGTATGTTTCTTTTAAGTGTTATATCTTTAAGTGGAATATTCAGAGTCCTCGAGCCATCTTTAGCGATAAATTCAAGAACCTCGGCTCTGCCGTCCATGAGTTTATATAATGTTTCGACATTGCTTCCGAATGAATTTTCAAGAGCACGCGCATAGCGCACTATTATATCCGAAGTTATTTTCTGCGGTGAAACAATACATTCTACTCCGATTTTCTCAGCCAGTGTCACAAGTTCGGGTCTGTTAATTTTTGAAATAACAGTCGGAACTTTCTGCATTGAGGCAAATACGGACATAAGAATATTTTCCTCGTCGATTCCCGTAAGAGCTACGAAAGCGTCTGCGTTCAGCAGTCCTTCTTCCATCAGCAGATCCTGATTGATTCCGTTCCCGTTTATTATGTATGTTTTTTTGAGCTCTTCGCTGAGCTCTTTTGCTCTTGAAGCTTCTTTTTCGAGAATTGTTACATTGCCTCTTGAGCGTTCAAGATGTTTTGCAAGATAGAATGAAATTCTGCTGCCGCCGAAAATCATAACATTTTTTGCTTCACGTTTCATAAGACCAAGCAATTTTAAAAGCTTTTCAATTTCATCCGGTGACGCAGTTATACCGAGTCTGTCTCCGTGATGCAATTCAAAATTTCCGTCCGGGATAAAAATCTCGTTTGAACGTTCGACTGAGCTTATAAGATAATTGGCTTTAAATTTTTCTCTCATTTTTATAAGCGTCATGCCGTCAAGTTTTGTGTCTGAGGGAAGTTTTATTTCTATCATCTCAAGATTACGCTTCGAGAAATTTTCAATTTTTGTTGCCGAAGGGAGTTTCAGAATATTTCTTAACTCTTTTGCCGTAAGCAGTTCCGGATTCAGCGCCATATCAAGTTCAAACTGATTTCTCATAAAATTAAGCCCGGAATCGTTATATTCGGGATTCCTTATACGTGCAACGGTATGTTCGGCGCCCATTTTTTTTGCAAGAAAACACGCAATCATATTAAGTTCGTCGCTTCCCGTGACTGCAATAAAAAGATTTACGTCCTTTGCTACGGCTTCTGAAAGTATGTCGCTGTCGGCACCGTTTCCACATATGCTCATTATGTCGTAAATATTGTTTATGTGTTCAAGTACTTCTGCGTCATTGTCTATTGCAACGACATCGTGTCCTTCGAGTACAAGATTTTCGATTACGGAAACGCCTATTTTTCCGCATCCGACTACGATAACCTTCATATAATTTAAACCTCTGTTTTATGAAAATTCTTAAAGTGATTTTATCATTATGTCTGTATTTTTTCAATACATTTTTAAATATTTAAAGGTTAAATATAATTATTATTAAATTAAATTAAATATACATTATAGAATCGATGTCTTACAAAATTCATAGTATTGTAATATAATAACTTTTGAATTTGTTTGACAAACGGATATAAATATTGTATATTATTTATAGTCGCTTTTTGTCGGCTCAGCATTTTTTCAAAGGTGAGAATTCATGAAAAAGTCCGTTATTAAAAGAGTTCTTTGTTTTGTTTTTGCTATATCCCTGTTAGGCGGATTTGCATTTTCGGCTTCTGCCGAGACGATACAGGACAGAATCCAGGCATGGCAAGCTGAGAGAAACAATAACAATAATAACAACAGCAATTCAGGTGATAATTCACAGGGCTCCTCATCCGGCAGCGTGATGGATGAAGCGCAGTTCAGTGAACAGGTTAAGGAGCTTTGGGATCAGATTTCGGGTACGGATATCGGCTCGGTAATTTCAGAGTTTGATCTTCAGAAATTGTTTGATATGGGCTCGGAAGCATGGAAAAGCGCAGTTGATATGATAAAAGACGCTATCGGCGGCGGTTCGGGTACTTCATCGTCGGATAATACAGGAACCAAACAGTCTACAACGGCACGTGCCGCTGCTTCAACATATGTTATTACATACGACACAGTCCCGGCTGTAACAAATTCAAATACTACGTCAGCTGCACCTGAAACGACTACGTCACCGTCGACTTATGCTGTTACGGCTCCGCAGGTTACTCAAAAGACCGAGAGCGTCACTTCCGCGGCTGCGGATGAAAAGAGTCTTTCTACTGCATCGATAATTGTTATTGTTATACTGTCAATTGCTACGATAGGCGTTATAGTAGCTCTCGTTGTTTACTTCTCGGTAAAGAGACGATAATTTAACATTAAAACAGAATTAAAACAGTCCTTTTTAGGGCTGTTTTTTTTGCATTATATCAATAAGTATCCTTTATATATGATAAAATATTTTAATATAACTAAATAATATAATATTTTTATTATATACCAATTATATAATTCTGTATTATTTTCAATGCTGTTCTATTAATTAATAAGAAGTGTTTTTTATATATAATCACAGAATGGTTTTTAATTGGTCTGTAAAAATGTCTTAAAAAAGTATTAAAAAATATGTTTTTTGAATATTAAAAAATATACAAAGATGCTGTAAATAAAACAGAGTAAATTATATAACATTTACAATCAATTTTTTCTTTTCAATGTACATAGCTTAGAAATAGTTCATTTCGAGAAATAAATTATTACAAAATGTAATAATTGAGCTTAATTTTATTTCACGTTTGTAACATGCTACGAATTAATTGACATAAACTGACATCAGAATTTATTAAATGTCAATTAATTTTCCGTTAAAAACCTATTAAAAACAAATGTTCGAAAATCAATTGTGCAATATATATAAAAAATCTTAATTTTGAATCCTTGACATATACGGAATGCTTGAATATAATACGTCGTGTCTTTCACCTGAAGATGTATGAACTCAGAAAAAGTACATTTGATCATCAAATTTCGGAGCAAACAACATTAAAAGGAGATCGCATCGATGAAAAAAAAGAAACTGAAGAATCTTCAGCCTCTGCCTAAGACCAAATTATCAAAGCGTACGCTTTCCGCGTTATCCGTAATCGGTCTTTCGTTTGTAACGGTTGTCAGCTGCTGTCCGATAAAGTCGCATGCGACTGTCAGCGAGATAGACCTCGCTTCGGCAGCACAGAATGCTTCAATATCACAGGACAATGTAGTTACCGTTAATTATTCAACAGACTATGATTCAAAGAGAGTAGTCTATTATAATTTTACGAAGCAGGATGAAGAAAAGGAAATTGAAAAATCCTCGGATTTCGAATATTTCTTTGCAGACAACGAAGAGAGCACGGCAGCTTCCGTTAAAAATCAGAAATCGGAGTTAGATGCCGACTCTATTATCAAAGAGGCGGAAAAGAAAAAGTCAAAGACCTCTTATACCGCGGGCAGATCTTATATTTCTCTCAATTCCGACGCTGTTCCGATGTCGGATATGAGTGTACCCGACTATGTTAACTTTGACGAAAACGGACTTCCGCAGAATTATTCCTATGTCGTTGAGGGCAGAGCCAGCGCTTATTGTACGGGTTCGGTTACCGCGACGGGAACCAGGCCTCACCAGGGTTCGGTCGCTATCGACCCGAGCGTTATTCCGTACGGAAAGATGATGTATATCGTTTCTCTTGACGGAAGCGTGGTTTACGGATATTGCAGAGCCGAAGATACAGGTGGATTTGTATGGAACGGAAGCGGCAGGGTAGCCGACCTTTATATGAATTCATATGCTGATTGTATGGCATGGGGAGTCAGAGGCGTAAGAATTTACGTATTCTGATTTATAATTTAAATGAAGAAAAAGACGGGAACGGTTTGTTTTCGTCTTTTTTTGTCGTCTGTGAATCAAATCTTTCGAACCGAAATATAATTATAACGGTGATTAATATGTACTTAACGTTAAAACTCAGGAGAAAGATAGTTCTTGTTATAGCTTCAATTTTGTTTATCGCGGTTTTAGCCGGCTTTTTATGTATTGTCCCGGCAAATTCGCAGAGCAGAAAAATACCGATATACAAAGTCGGAACTGATGAAAAGACAGTCGCTTTGACTTTTAATTGTGCAGACGGAGATGAGGATGTTGTTTCGATTCTCACGACGCTTGATAAGTATAATATCAAGGCGACTTTTTTCCCGCTGGGAATTTGGATTGACGCACATCCCGATTCTTTAAAGAAAATATATGAACGCGGACATGAAATCGGCAATCATTCTTATTCTCATGCCGACTGCGTACAGTTGTCTCATACTGAGATTTATGATGAAATAATGAAATGCAATGAACGCGTAAAGTCGATAACAGGTTCATATCCGGATTTATTCAGATGTCCTTCCGGCAGTTACGATAATAAAACGATTGAAACCGCCCGGGCATCCGGTATGATTCCGATTCAGTGGAGCGTAGACAGCGTTGACTGGAGAAACAATTCACAGGATGAAATTTTCTCCCGTGTAGTTGATAAAATTTCATGCGGGGATATCATTCAGTTTCACACGGGAACGGCAAATACTGCCGGGGTGCTTGAAAGAATAATAACCGCGCTTAAGGAAAAAGGGTATTCTTTTAAAACGGTCGGTGAATTGATTTATTCTGCTCCTTACAGGATAGATCATGCCGGTGTGCAGCATAAAATTGATGAACTGAAATCGAATGGGCAGTGACCGGTTATTTGAATTTATCGACATATGACAGGGACATTGTTAAAAAGACATGTGCAATATGTACGGAAACTTAATAGATTTATTGTAATTATTAACAACAAAAGTATTTATTAAAATGCTCTATATGACAGTTTTTACAAATATGATTTAAATTATAAAAATAGTTTGACATTGCGTTCAAATATAACTATAATATATTAAAAAGAAACGAAAAACGATGTTTCATATAAGCCATTCGGCATTTTTCGTCGGCTTGATTTTAGAATTGTTCGTTTTTTCAGGTTTTTCGATCATTGCTGCAACGGTGTACGTGATCGCGTCTGTTTCGTAGATGTATAACGGACAGATCGGGGATTATCCCTTTGATTTTCGTATAACGCAGTCGTTATATACAAAATTTTCAGGGATCTTCGGTTTTGCCTAAAGTGCAGAACCGTTTTTTGTTTATCGGTATTTACAGCGAAAGCTGAAATATATTTTATTTCTTAAAAAAGAGGTAGAAAAAAATGAAAAGTTTTAAAAAGGTGTTCAGCGGAGTTCTCGCCGCAGCCATGGCTGTAACCTGCTTTGCGGGCTGTACTTCAAACTCCGGTAAGGAAGACAATTCAGCTTCTAATGCGGATACGGCAAATAAGGCCGGTTCTATCGTTATCGGATGTACAGGTCCTCTTACCGGCGACGCTTCTCAGTATGGTATTTCCGTTCAGCGCGGTGCGCAGCTTGCGGTTGACGAGATTAACGCAGCAGGCGGAATCAACGGCCTCAGTTACTCATTTATCATGAAGGATGATAAGGCAAATGCGACCGAGACCAACACGGCTTATGACCAGCTTATGGACGAGGGAATGCAGATTTCCATCGGTTCCGTAACGAGCGCTTCCTGCGAGGCTTTTGCAGCAAAGTCGGTTGACGACAATCTTTTCTTCATCACTCCTTCGGCATCAAACGCTGACATTATCGACGGACGTGACAACGGTTTTCGTGTATGTTTCGGCGACCCCGACCAGGGTATTCTTGCTGCGGACAAGCTTGTAAATGAATACAAGAAGACGAAGATCGGCTGTATATATGATACTTCGGATACTTATTCTTCAGGTATTTATGAAGCATTTAAAGGTGAGATGGACAAGCTCGGCGTTTCATTCACCACCATGCCTTTTGATAAAGAGAACAATAAGGATTTCTCGACTCAGGTAGAGGCTCTTAAGGATTGCGACGCAATCTTCACCCCCTTCTACTATACAGAGGCAGGTCTTGTTGCTCGTGCATGTGCAGCTAAGGGTGTAAACGCTCTTATCTTCGGATGTGACGGTCTTGACGGTGTTTCGGAGCAGATCGACAGCTCTGTTACAAATGAAGTTCAGTACATCACTCCCTTTGATAAGAACAGCACTGATGAAAAGGTTTCTTCTTTTGTAAGTAAATTCACTGAGAAATACGGCGCAGCTCCCGACCAGTTCGCAGCAGACGCTTATGACGCAATTTATGTTATCTTCAATGCTATGAAGTCTGCGGACATCAAGGATGCAAATATTTCGGTTTCTGACCTTTGCAACAAAGTTAAGGCTGCTATCCTTGATTCTTCATTCAAGTTCACGGGTGTTACCGGAACTATGACATGGAATGCAAACGGTGCTCCTAACAAGGAACCCATCGTTGTTACCGTTAAAAAGTAATTTTATTCGGCAGTTAATACTTGACCCCAGTCGGAGATGAGATATTCTTCTCCGACTGTGGTTGTTTGGAGAGTTTATTATGAGTTTCATGAGTATACTAATAGACGGACTTAGCCTCGGCGCGGTTTATGCTCTGATCGCACTCGGTTATACCATGGTTTACGGTATTGCCAAGATGCTTAATTTTGCGCACGGCGATATTATAATGGTAGGCGCGTACGCTATTTATTCCATATTAATGTTACATGTTCATCCTTTCATTGCGATCGGCGTTTCTGTTGTCGTGTGTACGGTTACGGGTATTCTGGTTGAGAAACTGGCATATAAACCTCTGAGAGGTGCGTCTCCTCTTGCGGTTCTGATTACCGCCATCGGCGTAAGCAACCTGTTACAGGGCGTTGCTCAGCTTGTTTACGGTTCTACTTCGAGATCGTTTACAATATATGATTTCGGCACAGTTAAAGTTTTTGGCGCAGAAATAGGCGTCGGTACAATTCTCACACTTATTGTCGGCGCTGTTATTATGGCGGCGCTTCAGATTTTCGTAATGAAGACAAAAACAGGACGTGCAATGCTTGCCGTTTCCGAAGACAGCGGAGCTGCGAAACTGATGGGCGTAAATGTCGATAAGATAATAATGATTACGTTTGCTATCGGTTCCGCTTTGGCGGCATTTGCGAGTCTTTTCTACATAATAAGAATTCCTTCTACGACTCCGACTTTAGGTTCCATGCCCGGAATTAAAGCATTCGTTGCCGCGGTTATCGGCGGTATCGGCTCAATTCCCGGTGCGATGATTGGAGGAATACTGCTCGGTATCATTGAGCAGATATGCAAAAACACACCTATCGCTTCATACACTACGGCGATTGAATTTGCGCTTCTTATTCTTATACTCCTTGTAAGACCTGTAGGCTTGCTCGGTAAACGCAGAAGGGAGAAAGTATAATGGCTAATTTTTTCTCCAATTATAAAAAACAGTTCAAAATTAAATATTATATAAATTATATTGTCCTTGCGGTTTTTCTCGTATTGATGATAATTTTAAGTTCGACGGGAATTCTCAGCCGTTCGTTTGTAAACCTTCTTCCCAAAATCGCATACAGTATTATACTTGCGATTTCTCTTAATCTTGTAGTAGGTTTTCTCGGTGAATTATCGCTCGGACATGCCGGATTTATGTGCGTCGGCGCATATTTAGGCTGTTTTATATCGCTTCAGCTTCACACTGTTATAGATAACGTAACGATATGTTTCTTAATTTCAATGGTCTGCGGTGCTTTAATTGCAGCCGTATTCGGATTTATTATCGGTCTTCCTGCGCTGAGGCTTAAGGGCGACTATCTAGCCATAGTAACGCTTGCATTCGGCGAGATTGTAAGAAATGTTTTCAAAAATCTCCCTTGGTTCGGCGAGGCTATGGGACTTAAGACAAGCGCAATTAAAATGCCGGCAAAAGAGTTGTTTATCATTTCTTTTGTTCTTGTAATAATAATTCTCGCTCTTATTCAGAATCTTATCAGATCAAAGCATGGCAGAGCTATTACCGCTATACGTGATAACGAGATTGCGGCTAAAGCCATGGGTATTAACGTTACGTTTTATAAACTTTTTGTATTCGTTGTTGCCGCCGCATTTGCCGGAATCGCCGGAGTCATATACGGTCATTATGTAACGCCTATTACGTATTCAGTATTTGATTTCAACTACTCGATTGAGATTCTTGTTATGGTTGTTATCGGCGGTATCGGTTCTATGAACGGCTCAATAATTGCCGCAGCTCTTATAACTTATGTAAACTTCCTGTTACAGAATAAGCTCTCCGGTAACCTTGCGGCAGTAAGATTGCTTGTTTACGCATTGATTCTTATTCTTGTAATTATATTCAATAATGCTCCCGCTCTTAAACCTCTCAAAGAGAAATTAAGCATTAAATCTTTAACTTCTAAGATTTCTAAGAAGAGCAAAGCTCCGCATGTCATTAAAGATGACGATGTGCAGTGGAACAGAATTGAATCCAAAATTAAAATGGACGAGGTACTCTCCGTAGATGTAAAGAACTCTGACGGCGCTATTGCGGAAAAAGGCGATCGCGCCTCAAATAAGGAGGGTAAATAAGATGTCCGATATTATGCTTAGAACTGAAAATCTCGGTATTTCATTCGGCGGACTGAAAGCTGTTCAGGACGTTAATATGGAAATAAAAAAGAATGAGCTTTACGGACTTGTCGGTCCCAACGGTGCCGGAAAAACAACTCTTTTCAATATGTTTACGGGCGTTTATCAGCCAACGACAGGCACGTTTTACCTTGACGGTGAGGAGTTAAAAGGAAAAACGCAGGAAGCGATAAATCATAAGGGAATTGCACGTACGTTCCAGAACATCAGATTGTTTTCAAACATGAGCGTTGTCAGAAACGTTATGGTCGGTCTTCATAATCAGCCCGAATTTAAGTGCAATCCGTTCGTCAGCATGTTTCATCTGCCCGGTCATTTTGACACTGAGGTCAGAATGAGAGAACGTGCAAAGGAGATATTAAAAGTTTTCGGTCTGGAAGAAGAGAGAAATAATCTCTCGTGCAATCTTCCGTACGGCAAACAGAGAAAACTTGAAATTGCAAGAGCTCTTGCGACTAATCCTAAACTTCTTCTTCTCGACGAGCCTGCCGCGGGTATGAATCCGAATGAGACTGAGGAACTTGTCGAAATTGTTAAATTTATCAGAGACGAATACGATATGACAATACTTCTTATCGAGCATGATATGAAGTTTGTATCGGGACTTTGCGACGAAATTACCGTTCTTAACTTCGGTACGGTTCTTGCTCAGGGCAAGACGAAGGATGCATTAAATGATCCCGAAGTTATCAAGGCTTATATAGGAGGTTAAATTATGGCGTTGCTTGAAGTAAAAGATCTTGAAGTATACTACGGCGTAATTCAGGCTCTTAAAGGAATAAGCTTTGAAGTTAACGAGGGTGAAATCGTTACTCTTATCGGTGCAAACGGTGCCGGAAAGACTACTACCATGCAGAGCGTAATCGGTTTGATTCCGTCTAAGGCCGGTACGGTTTCATATGAAGGTAAGAACATAACTCATGTTCCTTGTCATAAGCTTGTTAAACTCGGTATGGCTCAGGTTCCCGAGGGAAGACGTGTTTTTCAGGAACTGACCGTTTACGATAATCTTCTCATGGGTGCATATACTCAGACGGATAAAAAGCTTATAAAGGAAACGATAGAAAGAATCTATGAACGTTTCCCGAGACTTAAGGAGAGAAAGAATCAGATTGCCGGTACACTCTCTGGCGGCGAACAGCAGATGCTCGCTATGGGCAGAGCGCTTATGTGTCGTCCTAAGCTTATAATGCTTGACGAACCGTCAATGGGACTTTCGCCTCTGCTGGTTGATGAAGTTTTCACAATTATTAAGGATTTAAATGCAGAGGGAACAACGGTTCTTCTTGTTGAGCAGAACGCAGGTAAATCTCTTGCGATTTCCGACAGGGCATACGTTCTTGAAAACGGTAAAATCGTCCTTTCCGGAACGGGTGAGGAACTTCTTCAGAGCGATAAGGTTAAGAAGGCTTATCTCGGCGAATAATCAGTATTCCCGAAAGTAATAATTTAACGCGGTTTTCGGTAACGGGAGCCGTGTTTTTTTATGTTATGAAATGTTGCAAGTTGAATAAAATGTTTACAAAAAGGATTTGATTTTTGTCTTTAATTGTGTTAATATATATAATATAAAAGAGGGTAGTAATGCTTGGATGAATTAGATTTCTATCTTTGTTTTCGGCATCAGAGCTTTTTTCTCTGAATATCTGCTCCTCGTTAAATATGCAAAGGAGATAAAGCAATATGAAAAAGGTATTAAAAAGATCTCTTTCGGTTGTTCTGTCGCTTATACTTGTTTTTTCGGTTCTGAGCGTCGGAGCATTTGCCTCGGTTAAGACGGACTGCGCCGGTAATTGTTCACAGATTCCGACGATAATTATTCCCGGTCTTTTCCAGTCTGAGATTTATTACTATGAAAACGGCGAACCCGCTCTTAATTCAAAGGGTGAAGAGTATAAAGCTCCGCTTTTGCTCAATGCGACAGCCGATATCGTAAAAAATGCGCTTAAAGAGGTCGGTATTCCTCTTGTAAAGACATTCCTTACTCAAAAAGACCCCGATAAAGAACTTTCCGAGGCTTTCGGAAAAGTAATCGGCGACGAAGTCATGAGTAAAATCCGCTCCGACTCGAACGGCGATTTTATAAATGATATCCGCGTCATTAAATTCGATTCAAGTGTTGCAGCATGCACCGATGAAGAAAAAGAGTATATTTACTCTAAGATTCCGCTTAAATATTTCAAGGGTCATATAGACGAAGACCATCTTTATTTCTTTACATACAATTCATTCGGTAACATGATTAAAACTGTCGACGAACTTTATGCTCTCATTCAGCAGGTAAAGGAAGAGACAGGACACGATAAGGTTAATATTGTTCCCATAAGCCAGGGCGGTTCAATTGCTAACGGTCTGCTTGAGTTCCATCCCGAGGTTATAAATGACCTTAACAGAATTATTTTTGTTGTTCCCGCGCTTGACGGTTCGGCTCTTCTCGGTGAAATTTTCGAGAACGGTATAATTGATGACGATGAACAGCTTTACAGCAAGATTTTCCCGCTTCTCGTGTCGGATAAAGACGGTCAGACGGGTTATATGATTAATATTGCATTAAGACTTCTGCCCAACAGTGTTATTAATGATATCCTTGATGCCGCTGTTGATTCTCTTATTTCGAATAATCTTAAAAACAGTACTCTCATGTGGGGACTTGTTTCAAGTGCAAATTATCCCGGAGCTGCCGAAAAGTATTTGTCCGGTGATGAGGACGCCCAAATCCGCAGACAGACGGATTTGTATTACAATGCACAGCTTAACAGATATGATAATATTCTTAGTGCTGTAAATTCAGGCGTTGAAGTATTCGACATCGTTGACTATAACGTACAGCTTTATCCTCTTGTCGACTCGTATGATAGTGTTAATGCCGACGGTATTATTCAGCTTGAGTCTGAATCTATGGGGGCTACAGGTTACGGCGTTGATGTGAAACTTCCCGAGGGATATGTTTCCGCTGTTAATAATTGTACAGACCCCGAAAATCATGACCATTCCGACCCCAACGGACTTATAGACCCTCTTACGGGACTGCTTCCCGAGCAGACGTTCTATTTCTGCAATCAGGATCACGAAAAGACAGCACAGAATGACGTTCTGATAAAACTTGTTGCGTCGCTCGCTTCCGATAAGAATTTTACATCCGTACATTCTTATCCCGATAAATTCCCGCAGTTTAATATGTGCAGAAATTCCAGAAACCTTGTCAGCATGATTGACGAGATGAGCGAGTATGATACTTCTGCGCTGTCCGAAGAGGATAAAGCAGAGCTTGAGGCGGCGCTAAAAGAAGCCAACGCTGTTATGGATAATACGGTAGTTGACGTTGACGCATTCGAATCCGCTTCAAAGAGACTGTCTGCAATCCGTGATAAGATTTTATACGGTAAAGTTGACGACGGAACGAATAAAAAGTCGTTTATAGACAGAATGAATTTCCTTCTTACTTCATTGCTTAAGTTTATCAGTGATTTCCTCTACAATATTTTCGGAGGAAACGGTTTTTCAGAGCTTTTTAAACACTCCAAATAAAAGATTTAAATTAACAAACGGCAAAATCCGTGAGATTGATTGATCTCACGGATTTTGCTTTCTTTTGAAAAAAATAACAGACTCTTTGTAATTGTGAGACTGATATTTTATAATTCGTTTGCGATTTGTTCTATTTTTTTTAATCTGTGATTTACTCCCGAGCGGGTAAGCGGTTCCGGCAGGCTTTTACCCAGTTCGTTTAATGTCATTTCGGGATTTTCAATTCTCAAGTCGGCTATCTGTCTTAGATGTTCCGGCAGGTATTCTTTACCTTTGAGTTTATATATTTTTCTGATAGCCGAAATCTGATTTGACGCCGCGTTGCAGACTTTTTGCAGATTGGCATTTTCACAGTTGACCTTGCGGTTTACCTGATTGCGGACATCCTTTAGTATTTTTTCGCCGATAAGCGCCATCATTGACGTTGAAGCTCCGCAGAGGGCGAGTATGTCGGCAATTTGCTCACTGTCCTTAAAATACAATATATATCCGCCGTTTCTCTGCGCTGTTTTCGGAGTAACGGGGAAGCGTTTGAACGCCTGTTTGAGCTGAGTGCATTTACTGCGAATCGAAACATCGAATTCGAGATGATATTCTTTGCTCGGGTCGGTAACGATTCCGCATACGAGAAATACTCCGCGGATAAAGGCGCCGAAACAACACTCGTTTTCTATATTGTTTTCGTTGATTGTAAAAGATATTTCGTTGCCTCTGTAGCCGAACTCATGCAGTATCTCCATTCTATCCTCATAGGTCGGAATACTGACGGTATATTTTGAGGAAGGGGAGCATGTAATTTTGGCTTCCTTGCCTATAATAAATTTAACACAGTTGTTATAAGCGTCGGCAACATATTTATGTTCTGTCTGAATATACATGTCGTCCTTTGAAAAACATTTCGAAAACAGAAGCATACCGTAAGCCATTGCGCGTTTACAGCAGTCGTCGGATTCGATAGACGCTATTTCTTTTTTTACGTCGGATGAAAACGACATGTCATGATTCCTTTCCCGGGAAAAGTAGCACCGGAAAAATTACATGTTCCTGATTATCAACGGAGAATTTTAACCTCCGTTTCGAGTGTTACCCCCGTTTTTTCTTTAACGGTTTTTTGAATGTAAGAGATAAGATTTAAGATATCGCCGGTCGTTGCATTATCGTAATTAATAACGAATCCGGCGTGTTTTTCGCTGACCATGGCTCCGCCGACTCTGTAACCCTTCAGTCCGCAGTCTTCAATCAGCTTGCCCGCAAAATAACCCTCGGGTCGTTTAAACGTACTGCCCGCGCTTGGGTATTCAAGGGGCTGTTTTGATTTCCTTCTTAAAAGAAAATCGTCCATTCTTTCTTTAATAAATTTTGAATCGTCTTTTTTTAATTCGAACTGAGCGTTTAAAATAAAATATCCGTCATTATCAGAATAAAATGAATGACGGTAGGAGAGTGAGAGCTCTTGAGCTGATTTTTTCTCATGCTCAAGGCGGGGATTAATGTGCGTAACTGATTTTAACACATCCTTTATCTCTCCGCCGTATGCACCCGCGTTCATATATATGGCTCCGCCGACAGTTCCGGGAATTCCGTAAGCGAATTCCAGCCCGCTCAGTGAATTATCAAGCGCAAAAAGACACAACTTTGCAAGTGAAACGCCCGCGCCGGCAGTAATAATATTTCCTGATAATGAAATATCGCACAGCCCGCCTGCGGTTTTCAGTACAATCCCTCTGATACCGTCGTCGGAAATAAGAAGATTGCTCGAATTGCCGACAACGGTCAGGGGAGTATCATTTTCTTTTGCAAATGTCAGTATAGCTTTTACAGCCTCGTCATCCTTTGGATTTATAAGAATATCCGCGTTACCGCCCGTTTTAAAAGAAGTATGTTCCTTCATAGGTGCGTTAAAAATAATACTGCAATTATAATTATTAAGATATTCGCTTATTTCTTTGTTTAAATCCATAGGATCACTCTTTCTGATTTATTCGTCAAGGAGAGCCGCGCCGATTATTCCCGCGTCGTTTCCGAGTATTGCACTGCAAAGTTTTGTCTGTTTCTCTGCATGAATCGAATATCTCTGATTTTCAAGAATTTTTCTGACGGGAGCAAGGAGATTTTCGCCCTCGTTTCCGATTCCTCCGCCTACACAGAGGATGTCAGGCTGGAATGTGTTGACGATATTCGTAATACCGCATGCCAGATAGCCGATATAGTTTTCAACGACCTTTGTCGCTGTTTCGTCTCCGGCTCTCATGCCGTCAAACGCCGTTCTGCCGTTAACATTGCCGAGACTGCCGTTTGTCATATCCCACATTTTTGAATACGGATGTTCGAGCATCGCGCTCTTTGTCTGTGCGATAAGCGCGGTAGCGGAAGCATAAGCCTCCCAGCATCCGTTTCGTCCGCAGTTGCAGGGCTTTCCGTTGTATACGATAACGTGATGACCCATTTCTCCGGCGGCATAGTTTAATCCTACTACAAGCTTGCCGTTTACGACAATACCGCTTCCGACTCCCGTTCCGAGCGTAATAGCGATAAAGTTTTTAACGCCCTTTCCGACTCCCGCGACTGCTTCGCCGAGTGCAGCGCAGTTGGCGTCATTATCAAAATAGATTTTGTCACAGCCCGTTTTTTCTTTAAGCATGCCGATAGCGGGAACTTTGTCAAACTTTAAATTGTTTGAAAACTCAATTACGCCCGTAGCCTTGTTTACCGAACCGGGAGTGCCGATACCGATTGAAAGAATGTTGTTCATTGTAAGGTTTGCCGCCGCAATTGCTTCTTTAATGGTTTTTGCGATATCGTCGAAAATATCTTCCGCAGGGCGGGGTGCGTTAGTTTTAACACGGCTTTTTGAAATTATGTTGTAATTTTCATCAATTACGGCGGAAACGATATTCGTTCCTCCGAGATCAACTCCGACTCTGTACATTTTTATTATTCCTCCGAATTATAATACTTTTTAATTACTGCTCCAGTTTTCTATTTCTGAAACCGTCGGCTCGAAGTCATCCATACCGAGACTCTTCATGAGCTCTTTTGCGGCGTTGTAACCCATCTTTTTCTGACGGTTGTTCATTGCCGCCGTTTCGATGATAACGGCAAGATTTCGTCCGGGCTTAACGGGGATGACGGTTGCGGGAACCTTTATATCGAGGATTGTTATATAGTCATCTTCGATTCCCAGTCTGTCGTATATCTTTTCAGAATCCCACGGTTCAAGCTGTATTACCATGTCGATTTTCTCCGTAAGCTTGACCGCACCCATACCGAAAATCTGACGTGCGTTTATAATTCCTACTCCTCTGACCTCTATGTAATGACGGATATTATCGGGAGCCTGACCGACAAGCGTTTTGGAGGACGCTTTTCTGATTTCAACGGCGTCGTCGGCTATGAGACGATGACCGCGTTTAATAAGCTCGATAGCCGTTTCGCTTTTTCCGACTCCGCTGTCGCCGACTATGAGCACACCCTCGCCCGAAACCTCGACGAGAACGCCGTGACGTGTTATTCTCTCGGCAAGTTCAAGACTTAAATATGCTATAAGCATAGCCATACAGTTTGACGTGGAATCCGGGGAGCGGAGAATGGGAACTTCGTATTTCTGTGCAAGCCTCATAAAGTCATCAACGGGTTCGAGATTTCTCGATATAAGCACAGATGCGGGATGTTTTGCGAAGAATCGCTCGAGCACAAGCTGACGTTCAAGAATGGGAAGTCCCGTAAGATAGCCTATTTCCGACAGACCGACGATCTGTATTCTCTCCGGCTCAAAGTAATCCTCATATCCTGCGAGGATAAGCCCGGGTCTGTTTATATCCTTTGAAGTAATATAAATATCCGCCGGTGATTTAGGAGTATACAGCGTTTCGAGTTTATTGTCCTTTATAACTTTTTCGAGTGAAACAGAGTATTTATTCATAAAAAATAACTCCCGATTTTTTAATTCTTAAAGAAGCGCGGCAGCCTCTTCATCAACGAATATGTAAGCGTCAGGGTGCTTTTGTAAAACGGAAGCGGGGCAGGAGGGCGATACTTCGCCTTTTACCATGTCGCGAACTGCTTCGGCTTTGAATTTACCCGTTGCAATAAGGATAACGGTTTTTGCTTTTAAAATACTTTCAACGCCCATTGTAATGGCTTCTTTCGGCATTTCTTCCTCGCTGTTAAAGTAAATGCGGTTAGCTTCAATCGTCGAGGGGGTGAGCGATACTTTGTATGTTCCCCTTGTAAAATGGTCTGACGGCTCATTAAATCCGATATGTCCGTTTCTGCCGATGCCGAGAAGTTGAATATCTATTCCGCCTGCGTCGTCGATTGATTTATCGTACTCTTTGCAGTAAGCATCCGCATCTGCGGGATTACCGTCGGGAACATGCGTATTTTCTTCCTTTATGTCTATGCTGTTGAAAAGATTTTCATGCATAAACGTATAATAGCTGTTTTTGTTTGACCTGGGCAGATGATAATACTCGTCAAGATTAAACGTTTTTACGTCCTTAAACGAGACTTCTCCGTTTTTATACGCCTCTATGAGCTTATTGTAAGTTTTTACGGGCGAAGCACCTGTTGCAAGTCCGAGAATCGCGTCGGGTTTTTCTTTGATTTTATCAATAATCATTTTAGAAACCTTCTGCGCGATTTCGTCGGCACTTGAGCACTTGATAATATTCATCGCATTTTCTCTCCCTTTTTTTTATCCTTATAAATATATCATATTTTTTAAGATTATTCAACACGCAGACGCGAATATTTTAAATGTTTTCGGATTCACCCTTACTGTAAGACGCAAGAATATCCCTGCATTTTTTCTCAATCATATTTTTTAGTTCGACAGGGGACTTAACGAAAATTTTGTCCGAATACTGCATTATCCATGAAACCAAACCGTCGTTAACTGCCGCCTGAGCTCTGAAGGAAAAAGCGTTTTCGCCCTCTGCTTTAATAGCTGTCGCATCGCCGAATTTATCAATCATTGCGTCAATTAAATCTTTGTCGCATATAAGTTCAATCTGTTCGATATCTCCCGAAAACATATTAAAATGTTTTTTTGAATAATCCGCCGCGTTAAAACCGTTTTTATAATCGATCTTTTGAGTGTATTTTGTTGCCGCTTCGTCAAGAATCTCGACTTTTTTCATTCTGTCGATACGAGTGTGCATAAGGTTATTGTATTTTTCTTTGTTGCCGATTAAATAATAATGGTCATTTGACCATATCATTGCGTACGGATTAACGATATGTTCCTTTTCTTCGTAAACGGTGGTATACTTATCCGCCATTTTGCGTTTTCTGTATATAAACCTGACTTTCTTTGACGATTTGATAGCCTCATGAATTTTATCAATATTATAGTAAATCTCTTCGTTTTTTGTCTTTGTTTTTGAATCGATATATACTTGATCTCTCAAATTTACCGCCTGATAGGAACTTATACTCTTTTCGATTTTCTCAATAAGTGCTTTTGATTTTGACTCGGAAATAAAGTTAGCAGCCTGTACGGCGTCGGAGAGCAGACGAACCTCGGCAAGTTCGAATTCACGCTGTCCGAGGAAATACCCTTTTTTCGGAGAGTGTGTGAGTATAACGTCGTAACCGAACTCGGTAAGGCATGCGATGTCGTCATATATTGACTTTCTGTCCGCAGAGAAACCGCGTTCGGCAAGCAGAGAAATCAATTCGCCGGAGGAAAGTATATGTTCTTCATCTGTACGTTTTTTTAAAATATCGAGAAGATGCAGTATTCTCAGTTTGTTTCTTGACGGATTGCCCATCAATAGCACATCCTCTTATTGATATCCTTAACGGTTTTCTCGTCAACTTTTACAAGTGCACGGTCATAAGTGAGCAGTCCGTTAACCTCAAATTCAACGTCGCTGACCTGCGTATATACAGTCGCGCTCAGTCCCTTGGGAATGAGGGGAATGATCTGTTTTTCAAAGAGATTTTTATACGCTTTCGTGAGAGTTTCTTTTGATTTGTACATCATGTAGCCAAAACTCTTTTGCTTATTCCAAACATGACCGTCGATTATCTCGGAGTAACCGCCGAATTCGCTTAATACAAACGGTCTCTCTTCTTTTTTCGGAGCAGCGACGGGAACTATGTATTTATGAATACTTCTGAAATCTCCGCCCTTCTGGTCATACCATCCGCTGGCATGGTCAACGAAACGCGTCGGGTCGAATGCCTTGACCTCATCGCCGATTTCTTTTGCGTCGAACTGTCCCCAGCCCTCGTTAAACGGAACCCAGCAGCAGATTGAGGGAACGTTATAAAGCATATTGAGCATTTCGAAAAGTTCGGATTTGAAATTATCTCTCCAAAGCTGTTCCCCGCGGTTGAATATTTTATATTTATTATCCTTGAACGGAATGTTGACTATCGGATTTACAAATCCGTATATGTTGGGAAGAATACCGGCGTGGAATACGTTTAACTCCTTACCTCCGCTGACCATGTCCTGCCAAACGAGCATGCCGATTTTATCACAGTGATAATACCAGCGTGCAGGTTCGACTTTTATATGCTTTCTGAGCATGTTAAAGCCGAGTTCTTTCATCTTTTTAATATCGTAAATCATTGCCTCGTCGGTGGGGGCGGTAAGTCCGCCGTCCGCCCAGTAACCCTGGTCGAGAAGTCCGTTTTGGAAATACGGCTTATTATTAAGGAACAGACGGGGGATATTATTTTCGTCTTTTTCAATAGAGAATTTACGCATGCCGAAGTAGCTTGTTACGTTATCGGTTGTCTTGCGTCCGCATTTAAGTTCGAATTTAATATCGTAAAGATTCGGCTCTTCCGGAGACCAGTATTTGAAATTCTCAATTTCGATTTCGTCATTTAATCCTATTTCTTTTGAGACGACTTCTTTGCCAGAATCCAGTACGGTTGCTTTTATCTTGCAGTCGAAATTACCCGAAAGAACAGTTTCTATTTTAATTTTTGAATTATCGGTATCGGGGGTAAGTTTTATGGATTCAATATGTTTTTCGTCAACTGCTTCCATCCATACGGTCTGCCATATTCCGGATGTAGCGGTATACCAAAATCCGTGAGATTTTATAGCTTGTTTTCCGCGCTGCTGCCAGCCCTTGTCCGTGGGGTCGAAAACGAAAACAATAAGTTCAAATTCATCTGAATCAATATAATCGGTAATATCAAAAGAGAATGAACAGTATCCGCCGATATGAGAACCGACAAGTTTTTTGTTAACAAAAACTTTAGTCTCCCAGTCGACCGCGCCGAAGTGAAGAATCGCTCTTTTATTTTTAAATTCGGAGGGTAATTTTACATTTTTTCTGTACCAAAGTCTTTCGGTGGGAAGAAATGTTTTTTCAACACCGGAAAGTGCGGATTCGATTGCAAACGGAACAACGATTCTGCCGTCGAAGTTCTCAGGAAACGCAACGTCCGCATTTGTTATCTTATAGTCGAAGTATCCGTTGAGATTAAGCCAGTTGTCTCTGGCAAACTGAGGACGCGGATATTCGTCAAGCGGTTTTTCGGGGTTAACATCGTTATAAAATACGGTTTTGATACGAGACATAGTTTATCCTCCGTTCATAATTTGCGGTTAATATATCCAATATCTGATATTATACATTAATTTTTTATGTTTGTCTATAATAATATTTTAATATGCGTAAATATGAAGATTTCGTTAAATAATTCACAAACAGCTGAGTTTTGTAGCCGTACAGATAATTGACATCTGACTATTAACATGTTAAAATATAATTAAATAATTATTACAGAAGGCGGATGTTTTTACTTATGATTAAGTATGCCGACAAGGTAACAAGCCCTGAAAAAGTATTAAAAGATGTAAAACTTATGAACTCGTTCGGTCCCAGACTTACAGGTAACATGGGACACAGAAATTTTATTCGTTATCTTAAAAAAGAACTTATGAAACGCGGACTGGATGTTTACTCTGACCCGTTCCGTTTTATGCGCTGGGAGGAAAAGGATTCCTCGTTTAAAATAGAGGGCGAGGAGATCCATATTTCGTCCGTTTTTCCCTATTCGGGCAAGACTGATGAGGACGGCGTTACTGCCGAACTTGTTCATGTAGACGATAAGAGACTCGGATATTTGAATGCGAAGGGCAAGATTGCCGTTGTAGGCGTAGACGAACTTAATTTTCTTCCGAGTGAAATTGCGTTTGATAAACGTTCCTCATTGCCCGAGGATGTTACTATTCCTGAAAAATACGACGGTCCCGTTGCTACGGCATTTGTTAATTTTCCGTTCCTGAAGGCTGCGAAAGCCTGCGGGGCTAAAGCTGTAGTTTGTATTTGGAAAGGAATGTCCGACAAGCGAATTGACGGACAGTATCTTCCGTTTATTTTGCCGTACCAGGGTATACCGGCGATATGGGTTAACGAATCCGACGGAGAGAAAGTACTCGAGGCTGCAAAAGAACATAAAGTTGCCAATTTAAAACTTGTCGCCGAAAAGGAGAGAAGCGCTGTTACGGAAACCTTCTATACGATTCTTGAGGGTAAAAATAACAAAGAGGCAATAATTATAAATACGCATACGGACGGAACAAACAGTATTGAGGAAAACGGTCCTATTGCACTTTTAAACATGATTGATTATTTCCGCGGAAAAGAGCTTGAAAGAAGTCTGATATTTGTTTTCGTATCGGGACATTTCAGACTTCCGGCGTTTAAGACAATTGCCGGCGGCGGAGTTCAGGCTACGTCGAAATGGCTTGCAATGCACCGCGATTTATGGGACGGCATAGGCGGTCATACTAAAGCGGTTGCGGGTGTTGCGGTTGAACATCTCGGATGTAAGATGTTTAAGGACGTTGACGGGGAGTATAAGCAGGTCGACGATATTGAAACGGAACTTTCATATACCGGTAATGATACGCTTGATAAACTTTATCTTGACTGCGTTAAGGAAAGAGACAGATACAAAGTTATTACAATGCGAGGACACAATTTCCTTCATTTCGGAGAAGGTCAGCCCTTGTTTAACTGCGGTATTCCCGATATTGCGCTCGTTACTGCGCCGGACTGCCTGTGCGTAGTCAGCGATAACGACGAGATGGACAAATTCGATGAGGAGCTCATGTATGAGCAGATTGATATGTTTATCAATGTCGTCGAAAGACTTCTTAAGATGTCCGCAGGACAGATAGGTCCGTGCGACGGATATTCGATGATTACCTTAGGTAAAAGGAGTCCGAAATCAATTCTTAACAGATTAAGACATAAAAGATAATAAACATAAGCGAAAAACGGAGCGGATTTTAAATTTCCGCTCCGTTTTTTGATATTATTATTTTCTGAACAATCTGTCGATTTTTGCGCATGCGGCGCATATTGCCGAAATAAATAAATCTGTTTCGTTATTAACAGCCGACGGACATGCAAGCGATTCCGAAGTCTGCGGATAAAGTCCGACGGGCAGAATTTGTCTTATGTCGGAATTCGGGTCGTTAATAACCATCGAAAGCACCGACGAAATATTGCTGAGCGTACCGGAATCATTCTTTATCATCACGCAGGACGCATATATTTCTTTGTTTGCCTGAATTTTAAAGAATTTTTTATCTCCCGTAGGAATTAAATCAATGAAATTGCTTACAAAACTATAATAATAATCGGGATATATATCAATATCACGGATAAATGAGTCAAGTGAATTTTTCGTAAGAACGAGGTTTTCATTTTTATTTTCCGAATATTTTAAAAACATCTCGGCAATTATTTTTTCGTGTTCAGCAACGTTCTTCAATCCGGAGGAGTTTATTGTTATTTTGCCGTTTTTGTTATACAAAACGCCGTCTTTTATAAGCTGAATAACCGCAAGAACAAAGATTCCGGATGCTCTCTGAGTCAGTTTTTTCGAAGAAGACGGAGAAATGTCCGTCAGAAGTTTCGCAGCCTGCGGAAGAGTAACGCCGTCGGGAAGTTTTGCTTCGGAACTATACGATTCGGGAGAGTTCTCGATTTCTTTTTTTATTCTTTTTGCCGACGAAAGTTTAAATACGGATATAACAATCATTGCGACGGCTACGGCAAGCACCGGTACTGCAATCTTTGCTTTTTTAGCAAAGGCGGAAAATGCATCCGCAGATTTAGAGTATGACGACAGCGCGCCTTTATCGAATGAATCGGCATTTACAGTCATATCAATCGTCATTGTACTTGTGTACATTGGTGTGCTGAATTTAACTTGAGAATCGGTTACCTCGGGGCTTAAATCACTCAATGAGAGAATGCCGACATCCTGTTTTTTTATGCAGTCTCCGACAACGGTAACAGTAACGTTGTTAACAGTTCCCGTATCGGAGCCGAAAAGTCTGTAACAGATTCTTGCCTTGCCGGAATCCTTTTTTACAGCCCCCGTGATTACATATGAAACGATAAAATGCTGGTCGTTTTCGTCGGTTGCTTTTGTAAACACGATATTGCAGTTTTTGCTCGTTCTGTTAACGGACAATGAAGAACCGCTTGAGTCCGAACCTGAATAACTTGTCATTCCGTCAGCTTTTAATGTCGAAGTTTCATTCGGGTCGTAATAAAAATTTGAATCCGAAATAACGCTTATGTTGTCGACGGAATCATATTTTTCAACGGATTTTAAATTCTTGCTTTCCGGCAGTTCTATTGAGCGTGTGAAAACTTTTTGAGCGTCCGAACCGAAAAAAGTAACGTCCCATTCCTCGGTGACGTTCAGATTTCCGTCAGCTCCGACGCGGACGGTAACGTCAACCTTATTGAACGCGGGAGGTGTCTGCGCCGATGCGGTTATACACACCGATATGATTAATAAGACGGTAAAGAGAACCGAAAGAAGTCTTTTTTTCATAAAACATCACCTTAAAATATGATATTTATAATGTACCATATTCGTCCGATTAAATCAATAGAGAGAATATATTTTAGTATCTTTTAAAAAAATGTTGAAAGAGCACGATATTTGTGATATAGTCTATGATGTATTTTGACGACAAGGGGTGTATAAATGAATAACATCGGCTTTGACAACGACAAATATCTTTCTTTACAGTCCGAAAACATTCTTAAGAGAATTGACCAGTTCGGCGATAAGCTTTACCTTGAATTCGGAGGCAAGCTTTTTGACGACTATCATGCATCGCGCGTTCTCCCGGGATTTTGTCCCGACAGTAAGATTCGTATGCTTAATAAGCTCAAGGATCAGGCTGAGATTATCATAGTCATAAGCGCCGACGCTATTGAGAAAAACAAGCGCCGGGGAGATCTCGGCATTACATACGACCTTGAGGTTTTAAGACTTATTGACGCGTTCCGTGAAAGCGGTTTGTTCGTAGGAAGCATTGTTATAACCCATTATACCGGACAGAAAGCAGCCGAAGCATTCGAAAAAAGACTTAATTCGCTCGGAGTTAAGGTTTACAGACATTACATAATAGAAGATTATCCGAATAACATTCCTCTTATCGTAAGTGACGATGGTTTCGGAAGAAACGACTATGTTGAAACGACGCGCAGACTGATTGTCGTTACAGCGCCGGGACCCGGAAGCGGTAAAATGGCTACTTGTCTTTCACAGCTTTATCATGAACATAAACGCGGTATCCGTGCCGGATATGCAAAATACGAGACGTTCCCGATATGGAATATTCCTCTCAAGCATCCGGTAAACGTTGCCTATGAGGCGGCGACAGCAGACCTTTCCGACGTTAATATGATTGACCCGTACCATCTCGAAGCGTACGGCGAAACAACCGTAAATTATAACAGGGATATTGAGATTTTTCCTGTCTTGAAAGCTATATTCGAGAAAATTTCTGATTCATGTCCTTATAAAAGCCCGACGGATATGGGCGTCAATATGGCCGGATTCGGGATATGCGACGATGACGTTGTCTGTAAAGCGAGCGAGCAGGAGATAATCCGCCGTTATTATAAGTCTATGTGTGCTGTGACGCAAGGACTGGCTTCTCAGTCGGAGGTTTCGAAAATCGAAACTCTTATGACTCAGCTCGGCATTTCGTCCGATGACAGACCGGTTGTAAAAGCCGCGGCGGACAAAAGCGAGCAGACCGGGGCGCCCGCTGTCGCGCTTGAACTCAACGACGGCAGAATAGTTACCGGAAAGACATCTTCTTTACTTGGTTCGTCTGCCGCATGCCTTTTAAACGCATTAAAAACCCTCGCCGACATAGACGATGATAAACTTCTTATTTCTCCTCAGGTTATAGAGCCGATACAGAAACTAAAACTCGGACATATGGGTAACAGAAATCCGAGACTTCACACGGATGAAATTCTCATAGCGCTGTCAATATGCGCTGTTACCGACCCCGACGCGCAGAAAGCCATGGAACAGCTCTCGAAGCTTAAAAATACCGAGGGACATTCTACTGTAATTCTTTCGCATGTAGATGAAAACATATTTAATAAGCTCGGAGTCAATATGACATGCGAGCCGAAATATCAGACAAAAAAACTTTATCACAGATAAAAA
>JALEQX010000080.1 GCA_022763825.1 Oscillospiraceae bacterium
TAATCGGTAATATCGTATTCAAGATAATACACGCGTTCGCGCATTTCGTCAAACAGCGGATAAATCGCCGTCGTCATGTCGCGGTTTTTATAATTCGACCACGCGGGGATGAATTTATACTCGGTCAGTTTGTGTCCGTTAAAATACGGAACTGAAAAACCTAAAGTTGTGTACTCGAGTTTAGCGTTTACGATTTTTTTATTTTCGGTGGTAAATTCTCTGCGTACAAATACCGCGCCCGCGTCCGAATCGCACTCGCACAGCTTAGCGTTGTCAAAAACAAAACTTTTAATCATGGGAATGTGCGGTATTTGCTCATGGTATAACAGCGAGCCGTCGGGGATAAATCCGAGCTTTTTATAAAATCCTATTGCGTGAGTCTGTGCTTCGATAGTAACGTACTTTGCACCGAGTTCCTTCGCTTTTCTCAATATTTCATTGACAAGCTTCGCTCCGTTTCCGCCCCCTCTGTATTCGGGGTACAGTGCTATTCTGCCCAAGTGAAATGAATCCGCGCTCTCTGGCGCGAGACGACCGCATCCAATGAGTTTTCCGTCGGAATATACGCCGAGGTGATATGATTTGCTCTCGAGGTCATCTTTTTCGAGCATATACGGATAGCCCTGTTCTTTGCAGAAAACGTCGTGCCGAAGTTCAATGATAGGCTCGATATCTTCGCTTCCCTTTATCCATCTGAATTCAAGCATAGATTACCTCGCAGTCATTGTAAATGAGAACGTGAGTTTTTTATCTTCGTCGATTGTGTACTGTTTGAGCGTTTCGGGACCGCAGCTGTTGGTTCCCGCGCCTCTTACAAATCCGTCCAATGAAACAACCGTCGAATTGACTCTTTCGATATCCTCACGGTGAAGAGCCTTTGTCAGATTCTCCTGCGTATAATCGTGCGCGGAGAACGTCAGTTTGTCGTCTGCATATACTTTAAGCATTGCTCCGGAGTTATTTTTAAATTCAATATATTTAACGTCGGAATGATTCGAATTGTCCTGCGGATAGATATAGTCTTCGTGCATATCGTGAACATTATCTTCGTAAATTCCGATAGGCGACTGTGCGTTAAAATCGGAGAGATTTTCTTTTATTCCTCTGCCGAAATATTTAACGGTATTAAACTGCTCGGGAATCTCAAATATTACGCCGAAACGCGGAAGTTTCAGGAGAGCTTTTGTTGTCTTTTTAAGAGAAAGCGTTATTTTTATGTCTCCCGCCGAGCCGATGGAATAATTAATTGCATAGTCGAATTTTTTGCCCGCCGGCGCGCAGAGAGAATATGAAACGGATATTTCCGCTCTCGATTTTTCAATCGTAACGTTGAACGATTCGATTTTTTCCGTGAGTTTATCAAGCGAATGTCTCATCCATACGGATTTAATATTTCTGTCGTTGTCAATCGGTGCTCTGAAAACATTGGGCGTCAGTCCGGTTTTACCCGAAGCGGGGGACTGATTTAAATATTCGGTTGAGTTTACGATATAGGAAACAAGTTTTCCGCTGTTGTCGTCGAATGAAGCTGTTCCGTTGTCAAAATGAACGACCGTTTTTGAATTATCGTATGAAACGCTGATATTTCCGTTTTCATAAGAAGGAGCGCTGACGGGGACGTCGTTTAGAATAATCTGTTCCTGTGCGATTTCAGACGAATCAACGATATATTTAAAGCTCATAATCCAGTTTGATGTTTTATCCGTCGGTATGTGCTTGATAGATACCGCTTTTGATTTTTCAGGTGCGATATCCGCCGTGAATTCTCCGCCGTCAACCGATTTTCCGTCTTTGTCGAGAGACCATTTGATATTAATATAACGAGTTGAACGGAATCTGTTTGTGTTTGTAAATACATATTCGCCGTTTTCGTTGATTGCTGCTCTTATCGGACGGTAGCAGTTTTTCATCTCGAATGCGCCGGTGTGCGGGGTTCTGTCGGGATAGAAAAGTCCGTCTACGCAGAAATTGCCGTCATGGCGTTTTTCGCCGTGATCTCCGCCGTAGGTATACTCGTTTTTATATTTTTTATCATCCTTTGAATGTAATACGGAGTGATCCGCCCATTCCCAGATACATCCGCCGGTTACGTTGTCATACTTAAGGAACAGACGGCAGTAATCCTCGAGCGAACCGGGACCTACGCCCATGGCGTGAGCATATTCGCACAGGAAAAGGGGTTTTGTCGAATACGCTTTTTTCATTGCGGGTTTGTCCCCGTATGTCTTTTTACCTATCGAATCGACTTCATCGGGAGAGGGGTACATTCTCGAAACAACGTCGAATCCGTAAATTCTGCTCGAGCATGCGCCCTCATAGTGAACGGGAATCGTCGTGCCCCTTGACTTTAAATATTCATAGCATTTTATATGATTTTTAAGCCATCCCGATTCATTGCCGAGAGACCACATCGTAATACTCGGGTGGTTTTTATCTCTCTCGTACATTCTGTGAACTCTGTCGAGATAGTGTTCTTTCCATTTTAAATTATCGCTTATTGCGTTGGGGTCACCGCAGTTATCCTGAATACCGTGCGTTTCGATATCCGCTTCGTCGATAACGTATATTCCGTAAATATCGCACAGCGTGAGCATGATGGGGTCGGGGGGATAGTGCGATGTTCTGACAGCGTTTACGTTAAACTCCTTCATAAGTTTAATGTCGCGCAGATAATCTTCATGCGTCATGCAGTAACCGCGTACGGGGTGCGTATCGTGATGATTTACGCCTTTGAATTTAATTAATTTATCGTTGAATTTGAATAAGTCGGTATCTATTTCGATATGCTTGAATCCTACGATATGGCGTACCGTTTCTTTTTCTTCCGAGTCTTTTTTAAGTGTAATGTAAAGCTCGTAAACCGAGGGAATTTCCGCATTCCATTCCTTAATATCGTTTAAATCGAAATTGACAGAAACATTTTTATCGGCTTTAACCGTATCAGAATAAACGGTATTGTCTTTATCGAATAATTTAACGTCGAGCGTGTATGAATCCGTTTCTCCCGCAACTTTTACGTTAAGAGCGCACTTATAGCTTTCTCCGTCTTTTTTATAATCGAAATGAAAATCGTCGATATGCGTTTTACCGCGTTTTGTTAAAAGAACGTCCCTTATGATTCCGTTCTCCCTGAACATATCCTGCGCTTCAAGATATGATCCCGTACTCCATCTGTAACTAAGCGCGATAAGCTCGTTCTCGCCCTCGGTCAGGTACTCTGTAATGTCGTACTCGCTTGTGTTGTGCGTACCCTCGGAGTAGCCGACGTAGCTTCCGTTTACGTACACTTCGAGGTTGTTCGCCGCGCCGAGGAATGTAAGAACGTACTGCTTTGACATGTCCGTTATTTTGAACTTTTTTCTGTAAATACCCGCGGGCATATCCTCGGGGAGAGTCGGGCAGACGGTTGTAAATTCGTATTTCCAGTTTAAATACACGGGTTCGAGATAACCCGTTCTCTGCCAGACGGACGGAACTTTAATACTGTCGAATTTGACTCTCGACGAGTCGAATACGTCGGGAACCTTTGCGCAGTGTCTGTAAAATTTAAAATCCCAGTCACCCGAGAGTACGGTTACCTCATCGGACGAATAACGTTCGTTCAAAACGTCCGTATTCTTTAAATTGTCAAACGATGAATACGGTATAAAATAAGTTCTTGCGTTAAGAACATTGTCTTTAAAAATTTTAACGTTTCTGTAATTTGTTTTTTTGAGCGTGTATTTCATTGACAGCCCTCCGATATTATAAAATAATGTCGAATAAAGTATATCATGAGTTTACGTTTATATCAACAATTCGGATTGAAATTAATAATATTTTCTGTTATAATTATTCTATAATTTATGAACGGAAAAAAATTAATGGATAAATATAAGAAAAAAAACATAAAAAAATCGTTCTGTCCCGTCGCCGGAAAATGCGGAGGATGTCAGTTGCAGAATATGAGTTACGAGCGTCAATTGGCTTTTAAACAGGCTAAGGTCGTTTCACTGCTGGGCAAATATACTCACGTTAACGATATAATAGGCATGGATAATCCCGTAAAGTACAGAAATAAAGTGCAGTCTGCATTCGGCGTTACGCGTTCGGGGAAAATTATATCCGGCGTGTATCAGTCGAGTACGCATAATATCGTTTCAATAGATTCCTGCATGCTCGAAAACGAAACGGCGGACAGTATAGTTGTTGATATTAGGAAACTTATGCCGTCGTTTAAATTAACGGCTTATGATGAGAGAAGAGAGCGCGGTTTTCTCCGCCATGTCCTGATTCGTACGGGTCGCGTCAGCGGTGAGGTTATGGTCGTTCTCGTTACGGCCGTACAGCGTTTTCCGTCAAAGAATAATTTTATAAAAGCACTGCTCGATCTTCATCCCGAGATCACAACGATAGTACAGAATATAAACGACAAATTTACGAGCATGGTTTTAGGCGATAAACAGACTGTTTTGTACGGAAACGGATATATTACCGACGAATTATGCTCCCTTACATTCAGAATATCGCCGAAGTCTTTTTATCAGATAAATCCCGAACAGACGCAGAAGCTTTACAATAAGGCTATGGAGTTTGCCGGTTTAAATGAAGATGAGACTGTGCTCGACGCATACAGCGGTATAGGTACTATCGGACTCTGCGCCTCAAAAAGTGTTAAAAACGTAATATGCGTTGAGAATAACCCCGAAGCGGTTCGCGACGCTAAAATCAACGCAAAGCTTAATAATATAGAAAACGCTCAGTTTTACTGCATGGACGCGGGCGAATTCATGACTCAGCTTGCAAAAGAGAACGAACATGTTGACGCTGTTTTTACCGACCCTCCCAGAGCCGGATGCAGTAAGGAATTTTTAAACAGCCTGTGTGAGCTGTCGCCCGATAAGGTCGTTTATATTTCGTGTAATCCCGAAACCCAGGCTCGAGATGTTTTTTATCTTACAAAACGCGGATATAAAGTAAGGAAAATTCAACCTTTTGACCAGTTTCCCTACACTTCTCATATTGAGAATATCGTAATGCTCTCTAAACCAAAGGAGGCGAAAACAAATGAATAACCGAACATTCCCTCTGTGGGAAAACGACGTCCCTTTTTACAATGATGAATACGGGGATTTTAAACCCGAACTTGTCGATTATAATTTAAACGACGGAAAAAAACATCCGTGCTTTATCGTTATTCCCGGCGGCGGATATTCAATGCGCGCGGAAGACCATGAGGGTGACGTTATCTGCAAAGAATTTAATAAGCTTAATATTTCGGCGTATATGCTCCGTTACCGCGTTCATCCGTATTCATACCCCTGTCAGGAGACGGATTTAAGACGGGCAGTACGACTTATCAGATATAATGCGGACAGATTGAATATCGACCCCGAAAAAATAGGAATACTCGGCTTCAGCGCGGGCGGACATCTTGCGTGCATGGGCGGACTGCGTTTTAACTGCGGAGAGGACGAAATACACGACGAAATCGATTCCGTCGGCGCAAGACCGGACGCGGTGTGTTCGTGCTATGCCGTCGCTTCGCTCGACGGTGAGATTACGCATTGGGGAACGAGAAACAATTTTCTTGGTGTTGACTCGAAGAACGACGAAACCGCAAAAAAGTATTCGTCCGAAAATATCGTCCCCGATGACGCTCCGCCGTTTTTTATATGGCACACAGCGGAGGATAAGAGCGTTAATTTTAAAAATTCAATGCGCCTGGCGCTTGCACTGGGCGAAAAAAATATACCGTTTGAATTAAATATATTCCCCTACGGAAATCACGGACTCGGGCTTGCGGAGAATACGCCTCTTGCACGCTCGTGGTGGGAGAGGTTTTCGTTGTGGCTTAAAGAATTCGGTTTTTGAAAGGACTGTATAAATAATGATAAACCCTGCTTTAAGATTCAGATTTACAAAAGATAATACCGATTATGAGACAGATGTTTTAAATCATGAGTCGTACGATATTAAACTCTGTATTACCGACTCGTCGATTAAGGCTGTCCTGACTCCGAAATGCGATATGACGTTGGGTGAAGCCAGACTGTCGTTTAATTATGACTATAATGACGGACTGTTTTTTGCAAACGGCTACCAGTCCTGGTCAACGTCGAAAGAGTATTCAAAAGATGAAAAAATGACGGGCGTTACTCCGCTTGCGTTTTCATCCTCGCTTAAAAATTTAGCAGGTATATCGTCCGACTGCCGGTTCTGCGACGATATTAAAACTGCGGGTGTTTTTTGCAGTCATTGTTACACTTACATAAGACATAATGACGAAATCGAGCTTTTCGGCTCGCTTTCTGAGAAGAACGGATTTACGGTTTTTTATGCCGACATGAATTTGAACACTCTTGAAATTTCGAAGGACGCATTAGGTGCGTCGCTTAAAAACGGCGAAAAATACACGTTGTTTGATATAGCCGTTGTTAAGGGAAAATACGATGAGGTTTTTGATAAATATTTTGATTTATTCGGCATTCTTGCGCCCAAGGTTTCACATATGGCAGGTTATACGTCGTGGTATAATTATTTTCAAAAGATAAACGAGGATATTATTCTGCGTGACCTTAACGCTCTCGACAGTGTAAGGGACAGCGTTAACATATTTCAGATAGACGACGGATATGAAACGTTTGTCGGTGACTGGCTTGACCCCAATCCCGAGAAATTTCCTCACGGCATGGGCTATATAGCCGACGAAATTCATAAAAAGGGATATAAGGCGGGAATCTGGCTCGCGCCTTTTAATGTTCAGATTAAGTCGAGGATTTATAAAGAGCATCCCGACTGGGTTATTAAAGATACAGACGGTAAACCTCTGCTCGGATGCGCGGGCTGGGGCGGAGCATACACGCTCGACATTTATAACGAAGAAGCGCGCGCCTATATTCGCAGCTTCTTTGATGTTGTGTTAAACGACTGGGGCTACGATATGGTCAAGCTCGATTTCCTTTACTCGCAGTGCCTTTATCCGAGAAACGGCAAGTCCAGAGGTACTATAATGTGCGAAGCTATGGCTTTTTTACGCGAGTGCTGTTCGGATAAAATTATTCTCGGCTGCGGAGTTCCGCTCGGCGCGGCGTTCGGGTATGTCGACGCGTGCAGAATCGGATGCGACGTCGATTTGAAATACAGCGGAAAATACTATAATAAGCTCGGAATTAACAACGAGATTCCATCCGCGCAGAATTCGATTATAAACGCTATGTACCGCCGTCATTTAAACGGACGCGCGTTCTGCAGTGACCCTGACGTATTCTTCTTAAGATATTCAAATCTTAAATTTAATATGAATCAGAAAATTCTTTTGGGCGGAATCAATCATATATTCGGAGGCGTTCTGTTTGTTTCCGATAATGCGGGCGAATATGTTGAGTCGGATATCAAAGCGCTTAAATTATTCTTCTCCGAGAATAAGGATATCAAAGTTCTTTCCGTTGACCGTGCTGTGGGCGACAAATATGTTATCCGCATTGAAAAGGACGGCAAAAAGGACGTTATATGGTTCTGTCTAAAGAACGGATTCGGTAATATGAATACGGTTCTCGGACTTTCGTCAAACAGATAAGCGGATGAAAAAGATTGCTATTTTTCAAAAAGACCTTGACATAGGCGGGATTCAGCGCTCGCTTTTAAATTTCGTAACTAATATGGATTTATCGGCATATGAAGTTGACTTATTTCTTTTTAAAGAGCCTACGATTTGCACGATCGATGACTTAAAGGGTATAAACGTAACCGTCCTGAAACCGCTGTTTTACCTTAATAGGGTAGTTAAATTCGACATTCTTTTAAAGACTTGTAACTTCGAACTGCCCGATAAAGAATATGACCTTGCGATAGATTTTAACAGCTATTCGAATGAATGTGCTTTATGCGCCGTAAAGGTTAATGCAAAAAAGCGCGTTATGTGGATTCATAACGACCTTATTATTGAGTATAAGGAAAATCGGAAATACAGAATTCTGTTTTCCGCATTTAAAGGAAAATATAAGTATTTTGACGAATTTGTCGCGGTTTCACGCGGAATCGTCGCCCCGTTCCGTAAGCAGACGGGAATCGGGAACGACGTCAGAATAAGAGTTATTCCAAATACAATAAACACGCAGATGCTATTTAAAAAAGCATCGGAACCCGTTGATTTTACAGTCGATCAAAGCAAGGTGAATTTTGTATTTGTCGGCAGATTTACGAAGCAGAAAGGTATTGACTTACTGCTTGACTATTTTGCCGAGGCTCTTTCGTACAGAGCGGATATACATTTATATCTCCTGGGCGACGGTTCCGAAAGAATTGCGGTTGAGCAGCAGATAGCCTCTCTTAAAATCGGCGAAAACGTTACGCTCGTCGGAAGCGTCGAAAATCCGTATCCGTATATGGATAAAATGGACGCGCTCGTGCTCACGTCCCGTCATGAGGGGCAGGGAATGGTTCTGTGGGAGGCTAAGGCTCTCGGACTTGATATTATATTTTCAAAAAACCTTGAAAAATATAATGATTCTCTTGTCGGCAACCGCGATATTGCAAAGAGTATCGTTCTCGAACAGAAACACACTAAGTCAAGAAACATGCTTGACAGGTATAATTTAAAAATAAAAAACAGTCTATATGAACTGTTTGACAGGTAAGCTATGGCAGAGTATAAATTCAGCGTAATAATCCCGGCATACAACTGCGTCGATACTATAAAAAATGCGGTCGATTCGGTATTAAATCAAAGCTATGATAACTTTGAATTGATAATAGTAAACGACGGCTCGACAGATTCCACGGCGGATATTTTAAAAGAAATATGTATATCCGATTGCAGAGTTAAGACGTTTTATCAGGAAAATTCAGGACCTGCCGAAGCGAGAAATTTCGGCGTTAAAAATTCGTCGGGAGACTATGTTTTATTTCTCGATTCCGATGATAAATTTACTGCGGGAGCGTTTGAGAAAATAAACGGGTATTTAAACGATAATGAAACTCAAATGCTGATTTTCGGTTTCTCGCAGATTTTTACGGATTCGGGTAAACGGAAAGATTACCGTTTCGACTCAATGTATGTCGAAAAATTATCGGATATCGGCGGCCGGTTCGGCGCACTGTACCGTTCGGATGTGTTAAACCAGGTGTGGAACAAGGCGTTTTCAAGAAAAATGCTGATTGAAAACAATATCGTATTTCCCGACTTGAAATACGGCGAGGACAGAATTTTCTGTGCCAGGTGTTTAAAATATGCACGGGGAATAAAAATTACGGACGAGATATTATACGATTATATAATAGACTCGTCACTGAGTCTCATTTCCGGGTGGTATGATAAAAAATTTTACGCCTGCAATGAGATATACAGAGAGTTTTCAACGCTTTCCGATATATGCGGTACACAAAACGATAAGCGCGATATAAAATATATGTATATGAAATCCGTTTTGTCGTGTCTTACCGTGCTGTATTCAAAAAAGTGCAAATTATCAAGGAGCGGGAAAAGAAAAGAGAACGAAAAGATTATTTCTTCCAATGAAATTTCCTGCATTCTCGATATTAAATCCGATAATCCGAAGAATGAGATTATCAGAAGAATACTTATTTCAAAAAATCCTGCACTCAGCGCAATGCTTGCAAAAACGGTTGTGTTTGTACAGGAAAACATGACATCTTTGTTCTTAAAACTTAAAAGCTGAAATTCCGCGGTCAATCCGCGGATTTTTTTATGCCTGAGAGGGGGGATTGTATTTTTGTTCCGCTTTTTTGATAATTTAAGTCGGAGGCGGGAGAAATGAAGTTGACCGGCGGAATCATAAACGAATTTAAGGAATATCTGATTGATAACGATAAAAGTATATATACAATTGATAAATATATAGAAAACAAACGGATTTACGGCGGATGAATTTAAGTCGCAGATCGATTCTCAGGTTAAACTCGATATGGACGATAATAACGCAATTGTAAACGGCTTTGAATTTAAATTCGGCAATTACGAATATACTTTTATAATAAAAGGCGGTTTATTGCGGATGTGTTCCCGCATTGAACAAAAAAAGAGAAGCCGGAAAAACGGGCTTCTTTTTTTTACCGTTTTTTTGAACAAATGAAATGACGAAATACGGCTGAATATCCGTTAAAACGTTGAAATTAAAAAAGATTTATAAAATGGGTTGATTTATGCTTCATATATTATTATACTGTCGCGTGAAGTGAGGTGGGATGAATGTTCGAAAACAAACATATAGATACTTCAATAGAAAATAAAGCGAAAGAATTATTAAACAGCGAGATTCTTTTTGCCGTAGTCGGTGATTTGACAAACGAGGGGCGGTACGGCGAGTCTGCGGTATTTTTTACTGAAAATAAAATGTGCGCGTACGATAAAACATTCGACGGACTGTACAAAGTATATGATTACTCCGACATTGAAGAGGCGAAAGTAAAAAGACTTTACGGCAATGCGATATTCAGGGTTAAACTGAAAACGGGCAGATACGAAAACGTAATACGATTTTCCTATGCCGCGGCCGATATTGCCGACGCTGCCGCAAATTTTATCGAGGACGTTAATTCTTACGGATATGACGAGGAATACTTCCTTGCGGTAAAATCCACATACGATAAAATGAGAAGTTTCTGTCCCAAGTGCGGACGTAAACTTGCGCATCCCGGCGCGCCGTGCATAAACTGCGAGGGTAAGAAAAAAATGTTTTCAAAGCTCATGGTTTATGTTAAACCTGAGATGAAGGGGCTTATAGTTTGTCTCGTTCTGTCTGCTCTGACGACGCTGATGTCCCTTGTCCCGCCGTACATAACGCAGAGACTTGTCGACGTCATTATCCCCGGAAAGGATAAATCGGGACTTTTGCACGTTATTATCTTTTTGCTCGGGCTTTATATTGTTCAGCACGTTATTACCGGCGTGCGTGCATTTATGCTCAGAACCACGGGCGATAAAATAATTGCAAATCTTAAAAAGGATATTTTTGCGAAAGCGCAGTATCTCCCTATGAGATTTTACGATAAAACGTCCACCGGTTCCGTAATTAACAGAATTAATTCCGATACGACAAACCTTCAGAATTTCGTAATGAAAATCTCGCAGGAGGCTATCGTTCAGTTCTTTACAATGATAGGCATCATCGGTATAATGATGTATATGAACTGGAAAATGGCTCTGCTGTCGCTGATTCCGGTGCCGATAGTTGCGATAATCGCAAGATACTTCGGAAAACTTATAAAACCCAAGTATATGAGACTGTGGCGCAGAAATTCCGCTATATCTACAATGCTTGCCGATAACATCCCCGGAGTCAGGGTTATCAAGGCGTTTTCGAATGAGAAAAGAGTTATTAATAAATTTTCTAATTATATAGACGAATGGTACAGAGAGGACCGCGCGGCGGGCGTGTATGCTTCGATTTTCCCGACTGCGATAACGTTCCTTGTTACATGCGGTTCGGTTATAATATGGTATTTCGGCGGAAGCCGTGCTATCGACGGAAACAGCGATATCACCGCGGGACTTCTCGTGTCGTTTATCACGTATGCAACGATGTTTTATAATCCCGTCAACTTCTTTGCCAATCTGAGCGATACGTATCAAAACACTCTTACATCGGCTGAAAAAATTCTCGACATTATAGACGCCGAACCCGAACACGATTTCGGTAAATTCAAAAACAACAACGACGCTCTCATGGGTAAGATTGAATTTAAAAACGTCAATTTCTCATTTGACCGTTCAAAGAAAACGCTTACTAATATTAATCTTTCGATAGAGCCGGGCGATATCGTCGGAATTGTCGGTACAACGGGTTCGGGTAAATCAACGCTTATTAATCTGTTAATGAGATATTACGACGATTATGATGGCGAAATATTAGTAGACGGTAAAAATATAAAGGATATAGACCTGGAATACTACCGCTCGCAGATAGGATTTGTACAGCAGGAGCCCCTGATGTTCAAGGATACCGTATTTAATAACATTGCATACGGATGTTCTGACGTCCACGTTGAGGAAGTTCTGCATGCGGCGCAGGTCGCAAATGCGCACGGATTTATTTCAAAAATGCCCGACGCGTACGATACTATGCTCGGTGAACGCGGTATCGGTCTTTCCGGCGGTGAAAAGCAGAGAGTTTCGATTGCCCGCGCGGTTCTTAAAAATCCCGGCATTCTTATATTCGACGAGGCCACAGCGGCTGTCGACTCCGAAACGGAGCATCAGATTCAGGGCGCTATCGAGAGACTTATTACCGGCAGAACAACTCTTATGATAGCACACCGACTCTCTACGCTTCGCAAGGCTAACAAGATTGTCGTAGTCGACAAGGGTGAAATAATCGAGTGCGGACCTCCCGAAGAACTGATGGCAAAAAAAGGCAAGTATTATAAGCTCGTTCAGATTCAGTCCATGAGCGAACAGCTTTTGATGCAGAAAGCCGACGAGAATTTTGAATAGGGATGGTGGGCTGAATGGTATTAAGATATATTGACGGACCCGAAGTCAGAATAACCGCAAACGATAAAATATTTGTAGATATTGAATTCTTTCATACCGGGGAAAAATATACTTGTCTTGAGGTTAAGCGGATGTTTCCCATATCGGGCGGGGACAGATATCTGGCTCTGATAGACGAGGACGGAAACGAACAGGCTATGATTCGTTCTCTTGACACACTCGACAAGGAGTCAAGAAATGTCGTAAAAAACTGTCTTAAAGAATACTATATGATACCGAGAATATTGAAGTTTACTAAGATGACGGAGAAATTCAATATTTGGATGTGGTACGCTGAGACGGATAAAGGCAACGTCGTGTTTGAAATCAGAAATCATATAACCGCTGTAAAGGTTCTTTATGATAACAGAGTTCTTATAAAGGATGCAAACGACAACAGATATGAAATTCCCGACTATACGAAACTTGACAGAAAAAGCCGTAAATTAATTTTACCCAAACTGTAAGGAGATATATATATGAAACTTGTAATTGCAATAGTAAATAATGATGACAGTATGGCTGTTTCTTCGGCGCTTACGAGACATAAATTCTCGGTTACAAAGTTGTCGACGACAGGCGGATTCCTTATGATAGGAAACACTACGTATCTTATAGGCGTGGAGGACGACAGGGTTGACAGACTTAAAGAGATTGTAAAAAAATACTCGAGCAAGCGCACCCACACCGTTACGACGAAAGATTCGTTCGGCTACGGATTCAGCGAGGGCGAAATGAGCAAGGAAGTTACTGTCGGCGGAGCAACGCTTTTTGTGCTTGACGTCGAGAGTATGGAAAAATATTAAATATAATAAATAACCGTAATTCCCGTCAGATGAGAATTACGGTTATTTTATTATTTTGTCTTTTTCTTTCCGAAGTTCGGTTTTGACGTTTTATCGTTTTTGTTGTATGACGCCTCGTCGTTTTGACCTATTTGCGGGAAATCGTTCTGAATACCGTTTGTATTCTGCGTGTTGTACGTTCCGTACCTGTTGGTCATGTCCCAAACGTCGCATTCATCGGACAATGCATGTTCGGCGGGAGGGGGAGTTGTTCTTTTATTTATTCGCTTTTTGCTCATTTTTTTGTTCCTTTCTCAGTTAAATAATTTTGTCTCGGTAATGGTATTTACGTTTTATTTAACAAAATTCTTTGAAATTTAAAAAAAATGATGACAAAAATTCCCAAAATTCACTTGCATTTGATGTTTTATTGTGGTAAAATATGGTAGCAATTGACAGTTAAGGTTACACCGAGATGTAAAAAAATATTGATTGCCGATTATATCAACGAAAGGATGAAAAACAATGAACAATCAAATTAAGGTACTGTTGACGGAGGATAATACGCAGTTCGGAAGAATGTGCGCGAAAGTACTCGGGAATAAGGGTTTTAACGTCAGCACGGTTTCAAAAAACGGCTCAGACGTAATCGAAGCGGTTGAACGAATCAGACCCGACATATTAATAATAGACTCATTTATGGCAAGTATAGACGGGTTGGGCGTTATAAAGAAGGTAAAGGAGAATAAATCCAACGCTCCGATAGTTGTACTTATGTCGTCGGTTGACAGTCCGGCATTTGAAAAACAGATGATATCCTCCGGCGCGGATTATTACTTCATTAAACCGTTTGACGTTGATGTGATGTCGGACAGGATTAATCAGTTGTACGAGTGGAAGCAGATGAGCCGTGACGATGAGGATATCTGTTTATCAAGAGAGAGTAAAGATAATTCAAGACTTGAGGTTATTATATCCGAGATAATGCATGAAATCGGTGTTCCCGCTCATATAAAAGGGTATCAGTACTTAAGAGAAGCGATAATGCTGTGCGTAAACGACAGTGAAATTATGAACTCCGTTACAAAACTTCTGTACCCGACCGTCGCAAAAAAATATAATACAACTCCGTCGAGAGTTGAGCGCGCAATAAGGCATGCCATAGAAGTAGCGTGGGACAGAGGCGACGTGGATGTATTAAGCTCGTATTTCGGTTACACGATTCAGAATACACGCGGTAAGCCGACTAACAGTGAATTCATAGCTATGATAAGTGATAAATTGATTTTGAAACGTAAGGTATCCTAAATTACATATATTATAAAGATATAACCGGACTTCGAAAATGAAGCCCGGTTTTTTATTTGTTGAAATAAATTAATATAAAGTATAAATCAGTTGTTTTTTTGCCCTTCAGTAATCTTATTGCTGAAAATATTGAATTCGCTGAGCGCCTCTTTATCTCCGGATTCCCGAAGACGTTCGGATTCTATCATCATCGCGTTTTTCATGCGGTCGGAATATGTGCCGTCATATTCGGAAATAACCTCTTTTGCAATTGTTTCTGCCTGCGTATTGTCTACAAATCTTAATTGATATAAAGCATAGTAACTCAATTCGTCGTTTTTATCCGAAGCAATTTTGATTATCTCCTCGCGGTAATCCTTATCCTGTGCGGCGCAGTAGCCTATTATATATGAGCGCAAATCACTGTCTAAACTTTTCTTTGTAATCAGCTTACTCATTACAGTTTTATCGAGTTTGATTTCTTTTTTTCTGCAAACGTCGAGCAGTGCAATTTTTGCAAAGTCCGAATACAGCGGGGATTTCATTACCTTTGAGCAGTATTCGGCGTCATCCGCGCTTATTTTATCGTTGAGCGTAAAAACGAGCTCGCCGTTTACATTATCGAAATCTTTAAAATAATTAAGGTCTTTTACAAGCTGATGAACCGATTTATCCGCAAAATACGCGGTGCTTTCGGCGCCCGGTTCAAGGCTTTTTATTTTCTTTGCCCGAACTGCCGTTACAGCCGAGAATATAATACATAATGAAATTACAATGCTGAAAACTGTTATCGCTATCTTTTTTTTATGGTTGATTCACTCCGGTGAAAATGGAAAATTATGCATAAATCTGATATCTTTTCATTGTAATTCATTTAAATGCAAGCCGTTGATTTATTCGAACGCCTGCTGAACATCAAAATCTCCCTCCTTTTTTATTCTTATATTTGTATTATAGAATAAAATAAAAAAATTGCAACAAAAAAAACAAAAAAAGACAAATCTGAATCAAAGATTAATTCTTTGTCAAATTTGTCTTAATGCAGTCTTTATAAATTTTTAAAAATAGTTTTTAACCGAAAATTTTAGTTGCAAGTTTCGGTTTTTTCGACTCAATAAGTTTGATAATGAGTCCGATAACCAAACAGCCGAGCAGTCCGTAAATAACGCCCAAAACAACGCCGAAAAGAATGTCCGTACAGTAGTGAACGTGTACATATATTCTTGAAAACGCAATAAGTACGGCAAGTACAAGCGCGGCGGCACCGAATCGTTTATCCCGTTTGAACAGCGGGATGACTGCGGCGAAAGAGGACGTTGTATGTCCTGACGGGAATGAATATTCATAGCCTGTGGGATTCGACGAGCTTGCCAATGTGTCGCGCGCGACGATATCGGGGAAGTTATAAAGCGGATTGTTTTCGAAGAATAAAAACGGTCTCGGTCTCTGGAACAGATTTTTCAGCACCAGATTGTTTAATACGAGCATTATTATAAGCGAACCTGCCATCATCATACCGCATTTTCTGTACTTTTTCGGTATCATCAGCGCAACGGCGAGAACTATCCATATAATACCCGCGTCGCCCAGCGTTGTAATTATGTACATTATTGTATCAAGAATTTTATTGTTTCCGGTGTTGAATGCTGTTTCGACCCAATGAAAAACATTTAAGTCGAAGTTTGTGAATACATCAAATAAACCCGACATAGAAAAACCTCCGAATAAAAAAATAAGGCCGACGCCGCAGCGTCGGCCTGACAGAAGATCCTTAGAAACCGAAAGTGGGGAACTCAGGATTTTTACCGTCGTTCTTATCTCTGAAATAAGCAACGATAGCCTGAATATAAGCTACGAATCCCTGAATAAAAGCTACTAACTTAGTGATAACTTCCATTGTGAACACTCCTTATAAAAAATTATGACAAACCTATCGTTCATCTGATACAATAATATCACATTGTTTTTTTTAATTCAATACCTTTAAACAGTTTATTTGAAATTTAAAACTCATTTAACATTATCGCAACATTTATCAAAATATAGTTACGATTATGCTGTTTGCGGAGAATTCGAATGCGGAAGCAGCGCTCATAGGTGAAGAAGATATCGGCTCTTTCCCCATCGCTTTGGTGAGAAGTTTCTCCATTCTGTTCAGATAATCTTTATCCGAGCACAGACAATAATTCATGTCGGGTTCCAAATTCCTTACGCAGTCTCTTACAAATTTTTCGATACCCTGCTCCTCGTCGCCTTTTGATTTTATCGGCAGAATTTTATTATGAGCGATTCTTATACAGCGATGACCTTCTTTATCGAAATTATACGCATGTCCGCGGATAAAGCTGTGCAGGTCTTTCGGATAAGTTTCAAATACGAGAGTACGCGTTTTATCGGCAAGCTCGTCTGCATACTCAACGGCTTCTTCAAAACTTGCACCGTCAATTATTTTCTGCGCACACCTTACTGCCATGCATCCGACGGCGGTGGAGAAGGTTTTCGTATCGATAACTGCGGATTTGAAACCGCTTTCTTTGTAATTTACGCGCCGTTTTACTTTTTGCAGAGATTTTACGGCATTTTTGTATGTTTTAGACCAGCGTTTACTCGGTGTAAACAGAAGAACGCCGTCAAAACCTTTGTTGATTAGGGAGTCTATAACTTCCGTATATACCGGTTCGGGAATACCTTTAAAATCAAAATCTTTTTCGAGAAAATTATTGTTAAAGAATATTTCGTTATCAGTGTTAAGTCCGTCATAGAACATTACATTATTTATAGTGTACGAAACAGGTATAACTATCAAATCGCAGTAGTCGCAGAGGTCGTCGGGAAAAAGTTTTAAATAACCGTCTTCAGACGGAATTATCAGCGCAATGTGCTGTCTCATAAAATATCACTCCGTCCATGTGAAATTTCTGAGCTGTCCGAGTTGTTTGAGCTCCGGGTAGTTCCATTGTTTTAAAACCTCGTAAACGCCGACGGCAACGGAGTTTGAAAGATTAAGACTTCTCGCGTCGTCAATCATCGGAATCCGAACTGTCGTATCGGGATTATCGAAAAGCAGTTTTTCGTCAAGCCCCTTTGTTTCCTTGCCGAATACGAGGTATGCGTTGTCGGGGTATTCGATGTCTGAATAAACGTGCTTCGCTTTTGTAGAAAAATAATAGAATTTACCGCCCTTGTTTCTTTCGAAAAAGTCTGCAGTATCTTTGTAGTACGTAATATCAAGCAGATACCAGTAATCAAGTCCCGCGCGTTTTAATTTTTTATCGTCAACTTTAAATCCCATGGGCTCGACGAGATGAAGTCTTGCACCCGTGGCGGCGCATGTGCGTGCAATGTTACCGGTATTCTGAGGAATTTCCGGTTCTATGAGTACTATATTGAGAGTAGCCATTAATAATCACCGGAAAATATATTATCACAAACTTATTTATGTTTCAATATCATAATTTCATAAAAATAAGTATGAAAAATTTAAAATTATCCTTGACATTTTACTTGATAGGTGATAATATATTTGAGCACAGAAAAATACGTGTATGCGTTGGTAGCTCAGTTGGATAGAGTGTCTGGCTACGAACCAGAAGGTCGGGGGTTCGAGTCCCTTCCAGCGCGCCATGAGATCCTATCACGATAAGTGGTAGGATTTTTTGTTTTTTTATTATTAATTCAACTGCCGGTTGAGCGTATTTAACGAACATTATCGCTGATTCAACCGGCGGATAATTGATATCGCCTCTTTTCGCATGATATGATTTACATGCCGAACGAAAGGGGAGTGACAATATGAATTTTTTAATCAAACACGATATTAAGGAGGTAACTAACATGAACATAGGCAATAATATTTCACTGCTGAGGAAATCGAGAAATCTTACGCAGGAGGAGCTTGCGGCGGCTCTCGGAGTTTCCGCGCAGGCGGTTTCGAAATGGGAGAATAACAGCTCGTGTCCCGACGTGTCACTGCTTACTGATATAGCGGACTTTTTCTCGGTAAGCGTTGACGAGCTGTTAAGAAGCGAGGGCGATAATATTATTCTTTCGTCAAACAAAATCGATTCCGACAATATAAAAAATGAGAACAACTATAAAAAGAACGTCTGCATTAACGTAACCCAGCCGGACGGGAAGAAAAATACGATAAGAATTCCTTTTTCATTTGTGAAAACGGGGCTGAAAATAGGCAGAATTTTCGGGCTTGACGAAAAAACGACGGATAAAATTTCAGAGCTTGCAAACGGCGAATCGATAGACAGAATTGTTGATATTGATACCGAAAAAGGTGAACATATAACAATAAACCTTGAATGATTATGAAAAGAGATCGCCTGCCGGTCTCTTTTTTATATAATTAGTATGAAATATATTTACTTTTTCTTTTAATTTATGTTATCATATCTTAACAAGAACGGAGGGTTTATTTTGCCTACAATTAATAAGAGAGTTCTTTCCAATCTTATAGAGATGATTAAACCGTATATAAGCGAAAATGTTTTAACACTCGATAAATGGCAGAAACGGCGCGGAAAATACGACGGAGACGGCAAATTCACCGTATATGACCCCGTTGAGGAATTAACGGTCGGGGACAGATGGTATGCGGGTTACGACGATGCCGTATGGTTTACGTGCGAATGTGACGTTCCCGTATGTTCGTCCGGCGAAAAGCTTTATTTCAATATGAATTTCGGCGGCGAAACCGTTATAAAGCTTAACGGTGAAATAATCGGAAGCGTAAGCTCAAAGCTTCATAACGGCTGGGTGTGCCGGGAAAATATTCCTCTGCCGAAAAAATACGAGGGCAGGCATATAAAGATAGAAGCCGAAAGCGGTATATGCTGTGCGGGATTTTGCGATGATGCGATGGCGGGTGCGAAACAGACATATTATGATACCGTTTCGTCGGGGATTTTAAAAGTAAATAAGCTCTGCGAGGATTATTATTACAGAGTCAGAACGCTTTTTGATTCGACAGATTTTATATATGATAAGGTTATAGCCCAAAGAATATATAACGCCGTCGACGAGAGTATGCACGTTTTAAAATTCGACTTTACGCGGGAAGAATTTTTATCAAGCGTTCAGCCCGCTTTTGATATACTCAATAAACGCCTTGCCGAAATGCCCGATTATCATCCGGGAAAAGTTATAATGTGCGGTCATTCGCATATAGACGTCGCGTGGCTTTGGACTGTAAAAGAGAGCGAGAGAAAAGCCGTAAGGACGTTTGCGAATACTCTCGAACTCATGGACGAATACCCCGAGTATAAATTTGCGCAGAGTCAGGCGGTTCTCTATGATATGGTCAAGAAAAACGCCCCTGAAATATTTGAACGCATAAAAGAAAAGGTTAAGTCCGGTCAGTGGGAAGTTATGGGCAACGCGTGGGTCGAAGCCGATACGAATATAGCTTCGGGCGAGAGTCTTATAAGACAGCTTCTCTACGGCAGAGAATTCTTTGTAAAAGAATTCGGAGTAGATTCCGATACATACTGGCTGCCCGACTGTTTCGGTTTTACATGGGCTCTTCCGCAGATAATTAAAAAATCCGGAATGAAAAATTTTATTACCGCAAAGCTTCATTTTAACGATACTAACGAGTTTCCATACTCCATGTTCAGGTGGCGTTCCCATTCGGGCGACGATGTTACGGCGTATTTTACGAGAGCTCCGTATCAGGGAGAATACGATATAAGACAGGTTTTTGAAGTAAAAGACGGAAACAGACAGTCGGCAGTGAAAGATGTTTCATTCGGAATGTTCGGCTACGGCGACGGAGGTTCCGGCTCTACTGTCGAAATGCTCGAAAGGGCAGAGGCGTTAAAGAACATTCCCGGCGTTCCTGAGGTCGTCAATTCATCTGCGCGTGAATTCTTTGACGGGATAAGCGAATATTCGGATGAATTTCCGGTTTACGACGGCGAGCTTTACTATGAAAATCACCGAGGAACTTTTACAAGTCAGGCATTTGTTAAAAAGAACAACAGACGCGGTGAATTTGCATTAAGAAACGCGGAAATTCTCTCAAGTATTGCCGAAATTAAATATAACGGTAAATATGACGGCGAAGAACTCGAAAGACTGTGGAAAGTACTGCTTGTAAATCAGTTCCACGATATTTTGCCCGGTTCGAGTATTCACGAAGTATATGAAAATACAAGAAAAGAGTATGAGGAACTTAACAGAGATCTTGACATTTTTATTAATAAAAAGCTGAATGTTTTATTCTCTGAAAAAGCCCCGGAAGCGTTTACCGCAGTAAACTTTCTTAATGTTCCGTATACGGGCGAGGTTAAGGTTAAATTCCCAGACGGGTATAATTCGGTAGAATATGACGGCGTTAAAATCCCGTGCGTTAAGATTTCAGACGGAGATAATAAATTAATTTCGTTTATCGCGGAGAATATTCCCGCTCTCTCGGGGCGTACATATCGCTTTTCAAAGGATGAATATATTTTTAATACATGCGTTAAAGCCGATAAATACACACTCGAGAACGATATGTTAAAAATCAAATTCGACGATAACGGCGAGATGATTTCCGTATTCGATAAGGAAAACGACAGAGAGGTTTTGGACGGAATCGGAAACGCGCTTTGCATTTATCAGGACAAGCCGATACATGAGAGCGCGTGGAATCTTGAATTCGACTATAAAATGACTCCGTATCCGCTAAAAAAGGCAGAGAGCATAGAGGTTATTAGAAAAGACGGTATTGCGGGTGAAATAAAAATTGTAAGAAAATTTAACAAGTCGACGGTTACGCAGTTTATCACTCTTAATATGAATTCAAGACAGATTGATTTTAAAACGCAGATTGACTGGCACGAGAGAGAAAAGGTGCTTAAAGCTCATTTCCCCGTAAGCGTCAGAAGTCTTTACTCAACGAGCGAAATTGCACACGGCTCAATCGACAGACCTACGCATTATAACACATCGTACGACATTGCGAGGTTCGAAACATGTATGCACAAATGGGTCGATTTGTCAGAGTCAGGGTACGGCGTAAGTGTTCTCAACGACTGTAAATATGGCTGTTCGGTACATGAAAACGATATCGGAATTACTTTAATGCGCGCGCCGATTTGTCCCGATCCGACGGGTGATATAGGTTATAACGAATTTACGTATTCTCTCGTTCCGCATGCCGGTACGTGGCAGGAGGCAGGTATTTCCGAACTTTCATACGCTCTTAATAATCCGCCCGCCGTTGTTTATTCGTCTGCCGATACGGATTCAGACAAACCGTTTATTGATATCAAGAGAGACGGAATTGTTCTCGACGCGTTTAAAAAGGCGCAGAACGCCGACGGATATATCCTTCGTGTGTTCGAGGCATATTCTTCAAGAGGAAAATGCAGTATTGAATTTAGTGACTCAATTGAAAGCGTAATCGAATGTAACCTTATGGAGAAGAATATCGAGACTGTTTCTCACAGTGACAAATCGTTCGTATTTAATATAAAGCCGAACGAGGTTAAGACGTTCAGAATTAAATTTAAATAAAAGGAGAAAAAACAGTGTTTGAAAATAATTGGGAATCGTTAAATAAGCGTAAAGTACCCGAGTGGTTTGAGGACGCAAAATTCGGAATTTTTATTCATTTCGGACTTTATTCCGTTCCTGCTTATACGGAAAACGGTAAATATGCCGAGTGGTATATGATGCAGTTAAAGGATGAAAACAGTGAGGCTTCGAAATTCCATAAGAGAGTTTACGGTGAAAACTTCAAATACGAGGATTTCGTCAGCGGATTCAAGTGCGAGCTTTTCGATGCTGACAAGTGGGCAAAGCTTTTTGTTGATTCGGGTGCGAGATATATTGATATTACATCAAAGCATCATGACGGATTCTGTCTTTGGAAGTCGGATTACGCATGGAACTGGAACAGCGTGGACGTAGGACCGCATATTGATATTCTCGCGGAATTAAAAATAGCTTTAAAAGACACGCCCGTTCATTTCGGAGTGTATCATTCCGTATATGAATGGTTCCATCCTCTTTATTTAAAATGCCCCGAGGAATACGCGCAGAAGCATCTAATTCCGATGCTAAAAGAACTCATTTCAAAATATGAACCCGACGTCCTCTTTACGGACGGCGAGTGGGATCATGACAGCAGTACATGGCATTCGACGGATTTCCTTACGTGGCTTTATAATGAAAGCCCGGTTAAGGATAAGATCGTCGTAAATGACCGCTGGGGCAAAGAGACAAGAGGCCGACTCGGCGGATATTTTACAACGGAATACGGTATAATCGACAACGGCAGGAAAATCGATGACATTGAACTTGACAGACCGTTTGAGGAGTGCAGGGGAATAGGCGAAAGCTTCGGCTATAACAGAATTGAAGGCGTTGACGATTACCTTTCGGCAAAGGAGATTATTGAAATGCTCTGCTCGCTTGTTTCAAAGGGCGGTAATCTTATACTCAATGTAGGTCCCGCCGCCGACGGAACCATTCCCGTTATAATGGAGGAACGTTTGCGTCAGATAGGCGACTGGCTTAAAATCAACGGGGACGCAATCTATGCAACAAGAGCATATACGAAAAAAGAGCAGAACGGTACGTATTATACCAAGTCAAAGGACGGAAAGAAGGTATACGCGATTATAAACCGCTTCCCGTTCGGCAGCGTAACGCTTGATGAGGTAGATTATAATTCTGATTTAAAAGCCCGTCTGCTCTCTCATGATTCTAAGGTTACAATAACCGATGACAACGGCAAAGCCTGTCTTAATTTTGAAAGCATTAATCCCGACGAGATAAAATGTAAATATCTCTATGCTGTTGAATTATGTTTGTAATTTGCGATTGACATTAATTGCGTTATGCAATATAATCAAACTACAATAAATACAGAGGAGGTATTTTATGCATTTCGATATTGAGTTCTGCGATAAAAACTCGGAACGAAAAATGCTCGCTTCGCGTGTTAAGGAGATAATCAATCAGCTTAAGGGGAGAATTTTCCCCGAATGCGTCGACGCGGGAGAGTTCCTTTTCAGAGACGGACAGTATACCCTTGCCGAGATAAACGATGGCGAATGGAAAAGCTTCGGAAAAGATGAGTTTTGGGGTTATAAGGAGGAGTACTGCTGGTTTAAACAGACTGTTACGATTCCCGATTCGTTTGCGGGTAAAAAGGTTATATATCAGATAAATCCTTATCCCGATTCAAGATGGGAGAGCCGTGCTCAGCAGTTTATCGTATTCGTAAACGGTAAGCTCGTACAGGGCGCAGACCCGTATCATCAGTTTATAATTCTATCGGATAACGCAAAAGCGGGGGAGAGTTACGATATCGCTCTCAACGCATACTGCGACGACTGGGAGTTCGCCGGAAAAACGAGACTTACATCATCTCTTAAAACCGTTGACGAGGATGTTAAGGATTTATACTATGATCTTCTTTCTCCGTGGGAGACTGCGCATAATTATTCTCACGACGATACGGCGAGAATAGATATTATCAAATCTCTCAATACCGCCGTTAACATGCTTGAACTTAATACAATCGACGACGCTGTTTTTCATGACAGCGTAAGAAAGGCGAGGGAGTATCTCAAAGAGAATATATACGGCGCTGATATGGGCGTTGTTACGAGCGCAATCGGACATACTCATATAGACACCGCATGGCTTTGGAGACTCCGTCAGACGAGAGAAAAGGCTGCAAGAAGCTTTTCGAGCGTCGTTAATCTGATGAAGGAATACCCCGAGTATAAATTCATGTCCTCGCAGGCTCAGATTTATGATTTTGTTAAGCAGGATTATCCCGAATTATATGAGGAGATAAAGGAGCTTGTCAGGGAAAAACGCTGGGAGCCCGAGGGAAGCATGTGGGTCGAGAGCGACACGAACGTAATATCGGGTGAATCGCTCGTAAGACAGTTCTTAGTCGGAAAGAGATTTTTCAAAAATGAATTCGGAGTCGATAACCGCATTATGTGGCTGCCCGACGTATTCGGATATTCGGGCGCGCTTCCGCAGATTATCAGGAAGTCCGATATTGATTACTTCATGACCACGAAAATTTCGTGGAACGAATTTGATAAATTCCCGTTCGATACGTTTATGTGGCGCGGTATTGACGGAACAGAGGTTCTCTCTCATTTTATACCGACTCAGAGCTGTGACGACAAGGGGTTTATGACAACGTATAACGGATATCTTTCTCCCGACCAAGTTATCGGCGGATGGAGACGTTATTCAAATAAGGATCTTAATAAAAACGTTCTTTTCTCATACGGCTGGGGCGACGGAGGCGGAGGCCCGACGAGAGACATGCTCGAACACGGCAGAAGAATGGAAAAAGGAATACCCGGCTGTCCGACTCTCAAGCAGGAGTTTGCGCGTGATTTCTTCGACAGACTCGCTTCTGAAGTAAAGGACAGCGACAGACTTCCCGTATGGGCAGGCGAATTGTACCTCGAATTTCACCGCGGAACACTCACCGCGCAGAGCAGAAACAAAAAGTATAACAGAAAGAGCGAATATCTCTATCAGGACGCGGAGACTCTCGGCGTGCTTGCTAAGCTTCTTGCTTCAAAAGAATATCCGTCGGATAAGCTTCTTGCCGGATGGAAGCTTATACTTCTCAATCAGTTCCACGATATCATCCCCGGTTCGTCTATAGCCGCCGTTTACGAGGATTCGAAAGAGCAGTATGAGCTTGTCGCTAAAGAAGGCTCCGAGATGGTAAACGAGAGCGAGTCCGCAGTAGCCTCGCTTATTAATGCGGACGGTAGAATTATCGTTGTGTTTAATACGCTTGGATTTGCAAGAACCTCCGTTGTTATTGCCGATGCGCCCGAAAAAAGAGAATTTCATATCGAGGATATGGACGGCAATGTTATGCCCTCGCAGATAACGTACGACGGCAAGCTTGCATTTTTTGCTGCGGATGTTCCCGCCAAGGGTTATAAGACGTTCAGAATCGTTGATTCGGCTGTTGAATCCGCAGACTCGGTAAAGAGCGGAAACAATGAATTCTCAAATGATTACTACACCGTTAAATTCGATGGCAATATGAATATTGCTTCATATTATGACAAGTCGGCAGACAGATGCGTTTCAAAGGAAAATGATGTTTTAGGCAGACTTATCGCGTATGAGGACAGACCCCACAATCATGAGGCATGGGATATCAAATGCTACTACGGTGAGAAGTATTGGAATATCGATAATGTCGATAATTCCGAACTCGTTGAACACGGCGCGGTACGCACTGTATTGAAAGTCGACAGAACATTCAATAAATCGCATATTACGCAGTATTATGTGTTTTATCCTCACACGGCGAGAATCGATATATTTTATGACGTTGACTGGCAGGAGAAGCGTATTGCTCTTAAAGCCGATTATCCCGTAGATGTTAACGCCGTTAACGCAACATTTGATATTCAGTTCGGTAATCTAAAACGTACCGCGCACGAAAACACGACGTGGGATTACTCGCAGTTTGAGGTTTGCGGTCATAAATGGGCTGACCTTTCGGATAACGGATTCGGTTTTTCTGTTCTGAATGACTGTAAGTACGGCTGGACTGTTAAGAATTCACATATCAAGCCTACGCTTTTAAGAAGCGCGACCTCGCCGAACCATCTTCAGGACAGAGAACGTCACACTTTCGTTTATTCAATGTACGCTCATTCGGGCGATGTAAGCTCGTCCGGCGTAGTTAACGAGGCTTACGATATAAACGTTCCTTTAAGAAGCGTTACGGCAGAGGGCAAATCGGGCGTTCTTCCGACCGAGTTCTCGCTTATTAATGTCAATAAGTCAAACGTTATTATCGAGACGGTTAAAAAGGCGGAGGATTCCGACGCGGTTATCGTTCGTATGTACGAGACATGGAACAGACGTACAAGCTGTGAAGTCTCGTTCGGTATTGACGTTAAGGAAGCGTTCGAATGTAATCTCATGGAGGAAAAGGACGAAAAGCTTTCTCTTTACGACGGTAAGCTGAAACTTACGTTCAAACCGTTTGAGATTAAGACTTTAAAACTTTATACTAAATAAAAAACCGGCGGGGTTCAAACGAACCCCGCCGTAATTCTTTATTTTGATTTCATTTTGATAAGATCGCGGTACGTTATCATTTCGATTCCGTGATCCTTCAGATACTGATGTGTGTACGGGTCTTTCATTAATTCATATTCCCATACTCTGCACTGCCATGCGTTTGTAATGCCCTTTAACTCGTCGCTTTCGACAGCGGGGTGTATAAATGTTTCCGTAACTCCGTCGGGAATATTTGTCCACACGTCAAGTATGATTCTTCTGTATGATTCGTAGCTTTCGCGTATATGCGGAACCTTCCAGTCGGGGAATATAAGATAGTCGGGTGTTATAACGTCGTATTTCTTTACCCAATAACGAATAAGTCCCGTAAGAGCCTTGAACAGGGGATAGGGAACGCCTCTCGGAGTTGTGCTTTTCGTAACGTAAAGCGGAACTCTGTACGCGTAGCCGTAGTCGTGACATATTCTCAATGCCATTTTAAGAAAGCCGAATCTTCCTGTATTATAGCCGTACAGAGAGCCCATGTGATTGTCTATATGCGACGGTTTCATCCCCATCGCATGAGCCTTGTCTATCTGCGCGCGGATTTCCGCCTCGACTTCGCTTGATTTTGTATGAAGCTCAACCATGTCGCTTTCATGCCACATAAAGCCCTCTTTATCAAGCAGACTTTTTCCGGCTGTCAACGGCTTCCATCTGTATTTCTGCCATTCGGCTGTCAGAGTTGTATGCACGCCTATTGCATATTCAGGATGGTCTATTGCAAATTTTACGGCTTCTTCGGCTCCGGGACAAACCATCATAATTGTAGACGATAAGAGATTGCCTGTTTCGAAAAGCTCTATGCATGCTTTGTTTGCCGATTCGCACAGACCGAAATCATCGGCATTTACAATTAGATATTTATTGATATGAATCACTCCCAAGATTAATAACGTTTCTATTTTATCAAATCATTACCTGAAAGGCAATATATATAAAACAAATTGCAAACAAAAAAATGAAAAATTTTTCAATTTAGACTTGCTTTTTTATAAGAACAGTGCTAAAATATCAAATGTCGTTTGGGCCCGTAGCTCAGTTGGGAGAGCGTTCGGTTCGCATCCGAGAGGTCGAGGGTTCGACTCCCTTCGGGTCCACCAAAACAATATAATCCGAACCTTGTGATGATTGGTCATGGGTTCGGATTTATTTTTTT